>CAZCBN010000056.1:8380-11105 GCA_964496975.1 uncultured Phycisphaeraceae bacterium | reverse complement strand
CCCGGATAGGCCCCAGCGCAGCCCGGATAGGCCCCAGCGCAGCCCGGATAGGCCCCAGCGCAGCCCGGATAGGCCCACGCCGGGCCCGCGTCGGGCTTGGCCCCCGAGGCGAGTCGCCTTCAGATTCGCTCTCGTCGCTCATGGTTCGCACCGCCGCTGGTTCGCACCGCCGCACGCTTCCGCGCCCGCCGCAACCGCCGACACCGGACCCGCCGGGCACCATCGCCCCCGGTCCAACGCCCGACCCGCACGCCGCGCGCAGCGTCCCGCGGATGCTAGCGGGACCCAGACCTGAATCAAGGCATGCAGCCCGCCCCCACACCGCCGCCAATGCCCACGTCGCGACGCGTTCCTTGACACGTTCTTCACGAATCGTCCGGGTTCCTCCGAGCCCCCGCCGCCGCGCCCTCCCCGTCCCCCAGAGCGCCCTCCGCCTCCCGCACCTCCGCGTCGCCAAGCTGCGTCAACGGGTCGAGCCGGGCCTGCCCGTGCGCCCGCAGCGCCCGCTCCGCCCACCCTCGGGCCGCCCCCGCGTCGCCCGCCGCCGCGGCCGCCCGCATCGCGCGAAGCGCGGCCGCCGCCGAGTGCGGGTCAAGCTCCGCCGCCCGTCCAAGCGCCGCCCGCTCCGCCGCCCCCGGCGGCGAAACCGCCCCCGCCCCAGACAGCTCCGCGTCGAGCGCACGCTTCGCCTGCTGCACCGTCGCAAGCCACCCCCACGACGCGCTCAACTCCGGTCGGTGCACAGACGCCGTCTCGTGCGCCACCTCCACCGCCGCCCCCGCGAGCCGCAGCGCCGCCGCTTGCGCCGCCTCCCGATCGGCCCCCTGAAACCCGCCGGGCCTGTCCCCGGCCGCCAACAGCCGCGCCTGCGACAGCAGCTCGCGCGACCACGCAAGCGCCGTCTTGCGGTGCCCGGGCCGCGCCGCCGCCGCCAGGCCGAGCCGTTCCGCCGCCGCGGCCCGCGCCGCAAACTCCAGCCCCCACCCCGCGTCCGCCCCGCGTACCGGCAAGTCAACGCCCAGCGCCGCGACCGCCGCCTCTGCCCGCCGCGACAGGGCCGCCGCCTCCGCCGAAGACATCACGCCCGTCCCGCCAATCATGCCCGCCCCGCCGCTCCGCGCCGCCTCCGCCCGCACGTCGGCCCACGCCCGCACGGCTTCGGCCGCCTCCGCAAGCCGTCCCTCCCACACCCCCATCGCAAGGGCCGATCGCGCGCCAAGCCCCGCGAGCCCCACAGCCCCCGCCGCCGCCCCCGCCGCCGCCAGCATCGCCATGCCCCGCCCAACCCGGCCCGACGGCTCCGCACCCCCGCGAGCCTCTCCCGGCGGCCCACACGCAACACCCAGCCACGCAAACCCGACCAGCATCGCCCCGGGCCACACCGGCGTCATCTCAATCTGCGCATGCACCACAAACGCCACCGCCCCCGCCGCCGTCGCCGCCCGCACCAACGCGCCAAGCCCGCGACGCCGCGACGCGTGCAGCACCATGCCGCCAAGCCACACCCAAAGCCCCAGCCCCACCAGCCGCATCAGCGCCGACTCGGGCGTCGCCGCGGCCTGCTCCACCCGCGCCGACACCAGCGTCCCCGCCAGCGCCGTCAGCACAACCCACGCAACGCCCGGCCTGCGGAGCCACGCGCCAAGCCCGCTCGCTTCGCCGTCACGCCCCGCCTCGTCCGGGGCCTCGCCGCCGTCCAAGGCCGTCGAGGTCCCGCCCCCGCCCGCGCCGGCGAGCGCCCCGCCGCAGCGCCACGCGAGCCACGCGAGCACACCGATCCACGCCGCCCCGCCCACGCCCACGCGGCTCAGCCAATCGAGCGCCACGCTGTGCGGGCTCATCACGTTCTCGGGGCTCAGCGCCGGCTTCGCCAGCGCGTACGCCGCCTGAAACCCGTCCGGCCCCACGCCCAGCAGCGGCCGCTCCAGCCACACCCGCCACGCCGTATCGACATAAAACGCCCGAAACAGCAGGCTCAACTCGGGCCGCTCGTCGCTGGGCCACGCCGCCCCGAGCATCCCGCGCAGCACCACGCCGCCCAGCACCGCCGCCGGCAACGCAAGCGGCGCCCAGCGCAGCGCCACCCGCGCCCACGCCGGCCTCGGCCGCACCGCCGGCGCCCCCGCGCCCGGCCCAAGCCACACCGCCGCCACGCCCGCCGCGCTCGCCAGCAGCAACGCCCCCATGCCGCCCGCCGACCGCGAAAGCCACACGTCCATCGCCGCCAGCGCCGCCCCCAGCGCCGCCCGGCCCGCCGTCGCGAGCGCGGGCCGAATCCCCGTCCCTCCGCGCCGCGCCGGCCCTTCCCCCAACGCGCGGCGAAGCCGCCCCGCCGCGAGCGTCAGCAGCATCGCCCCGCCCATCGCGCTCACCGTCGCGAACACGTTGGAGAGGCCGTACCACCCCGTCGCCTCGGCCTGCACAAGCCGCCGCCGGTACAGCTCCGCCTGCGTCGAGCCGGGTGTCCACCCACGGGCCGCGTACGCCTCCAGCGGGTTGCGCTCAAACGCGCGCACCGTCAACGGGTGCTCGACCAGCACCTGGTGCACGCCCCGCGCCACCAGCACGCCCACGAGCCCCAGCAGCGTCGCCCGCAGCACCCGCCGCGACAACGCGTCGTGCGACGCCGCGTGCACGCCCACCGCCGCCGCCACCGCCGCCGTCAGCCCCCACAGCACCAGCACCTGCCCCTTATACACATCTCCGAGCCCACGAGCCGGTACCG
>CAZCBN010000056.1:0-8370 GCA_964496975.1 uncultured Phycisphaeraceae bacterium | reverse complement strand
CTCAAGGCCCGCGGCAGCCCCGCCCCCGCCCCCCGCCCAGCGCCACGCGAGCGCCGCCGCCCCGACCAGCCACAGCCCCGGCCCAACCACGCCTACGGCGCGCCGCGCCAGCGCCCCCGACACCAGCCCCGCCGCCGCCGCCAGCAGCACCGCCACGTCCAGCGCCATCCACGCCGAAGGCGAAAGCCCCGTCCGCACCAGCGCTCCAGCGTCCACAAACGGGTCGGCCTCCCACCCGGGCATCGCCTCCCGCGTCACCATGGACTGCACCGCCGCAACGAGCGCGACCACGCCGGCGCACCCCCGCGCCAGCCACGCCGCCCCCGCGCCGCCCGCCCGCTCACCGAGCGCCTCAGCCACGCCGCCCCCTCTCCAACCCCGCGGCGTCGTTGTCGGCTGCCCGTTCGCCAAGCGTTGCCGCGCCGTCCGCCCGCGCACGCTCCCGCGCCGCCGAGACGCCCGTCTCAAGCGTGTCGGGCCGCGCCCCCGGGGGCGAGCTGCCGAACTCAAGCAGCGCAAGCACCCCCAGCAGCACGCCCACCTGCCCCAGCACCAGCACCGCCTGCCACGCCGCGAGCGACCCCAGCGACACCCCGCTCACCGCCGTCGCCGCCGTCAGCCCCCACAGCACCAGCACCGCGTCGCGCCGGCTCAGCCCCCGCTTCACAAGCCGGTGCGACAGGTGCTGCAGGTCGCCCAGCATCGGGCTCCGCCCCTGCCGCACCCGCATCAGCGTCACCGACAGCATGTCGTACAGCGGCACCGCCAGCACCACCACCGGCGCCAGCACCGCCCACCACCGCGTCCCGATCTCCGCCCCCGTCGGCCCGCGCCCGGTGTACGTCAGCCGCACCGACAAAAACGCCAGCAGCAGCCCGAGCACAAGCGACCCCCCGTCGCCCATAAAGAGCCGCGCCCTGGGAAAGTTCCACACCAAAAACCCCAGGCACGCCCCGCACGTCGCCGCCGCGAGCCACGCGACGAACCACTGCCCGCCCACCGCCGCCGCCGCGAGCAGCGCCGCCGACGCGATCGCCCCCACCCCCGCGCTCGCCCCGTCCATGTTGTCGATGAAGTTCATCGCGTTCGTCACGGCGAGAAACCACGCCGCCGTCACGCCCACGCTGAGCCACGCCCCGCCCGCCGCCCCGTCCAGCAGTTCCAGCAGCCGCGTCTCCCCGAGCGTCGCCAGCACCAGCGGCGGGCACAGCAGCAGCACAAGCTTGAGCCAAGGCCCCAGCGGCCGCCGGTCGTCCACCAGACCAAGCCCGTGCACCCCCAGCACGCACCCCACCAAAAGCCCCAGCAGCGGCAGCGACCCGCGGAGCCCATCGGCGTGCGCCGCCGCCGTCGCCCACACACCGCCCGAGCCCGCCCCCGCGCTCGCGCCGTCTCCCCCCAGCGCCCCGCCCGCCACGAGCCCCGCCCCCGCCAGCAACGGCACCACCACGCCCGCCACCAGGCCGATGCCCCCGGTGTTCGGCACGCGCCGCGCCGCTTCCTTGAACTGCCCCGGCATCGGCGCCGTGTCAAACGCACCCGCCCGCCGGCTCACACGCAGCACCACCGCGCACGCCACAACGCTCGTCAACGCCGCCGCAAGCCCGATGATGACGCAGAGCACCGCCACACCGCGAGTCTACGACAAGCCCCGCACGCCTTCATCGACCGCCCCCGGCCCGCCCCGGCCGCCCCGCCCGGCCCGACGCGCGCGCCACGCGTTCCACGCCTCAAACCCCCCGCCGATCAGCAGGATCACCCCCGACGCGATCAGCACCACCCACACGATCCGCAGCGGCCACGCCCCGAGCGCGTCCAGCACCGTTGGCGCGCCGGGCTTGCTCGGGCCGACGTACCAGTAGTTCAGCCCAAACGCCGCGTCCAGCCCCGCCATCAGCAACGCCACCGGCAGCGACACACCCACCACCCGCGCCGCGTCACGCAGCCCCGGCCGATACCCCATCGCCGCCACCGCGTACACCGCCGCGCCCACCGCCGCCGTGTGCTGAAGCCAATAGAACCAAAAGACGCCGCTCTCCGGCCCCGCCACCACCGTCGGCGAGATGAACGCCTGCGTGCAGAGGCCAAACCCCCAAAACACCACGAGCGCGCGCACCAACTCCCGCAGCCGCGGCCCCCCGACCCGGGCCAGCATCGCCGGCGCCAAAAACGCCGCCATGTCGCACAGGTGCAGGGGCCAGCTCTCCGCCGGGCTCCGCCGCGACGGCTCGAGCCAATACACCGTCAGCAGGCACTGCACCGCAAGGCACGCGCCCGCAGAAAACGCCGCAATCTCCCGCTCCGCCGGCGTCCCACGCCGACGCCGCCCGGACCGCACCCACACCGCGACCAGCGCCGCGAGCAGCCCCACGACCACCCCGTGCTGCCACGTAAAGGGCCGAAACTCTGCGATCCACCAGGGCGTCGCCCCGTCGCCCGTCGCCAGCGTCGCGCCCGGCCCGTCCGCCGCGACCGGCGCCATCACGCCGCACCCCCCGGCTTCGCCCCCGACCCGCCGGCCCCCGACCCGCCGGCCCCCGCCCGCTCGCGACGAAGCTGCCCGCACGCCGCCGCGATGTCCCGCCCCCGGCTCGCCCGGATGTGCGTGTTCACCCCGGCCTCACGCAGCGTGTTCTGAAACGCGTGCACCCGCCCCGCTGTCGGCCGAGCAAACGGCATACCCGCCACCTCGTTGTACCGGATCAGATTCACATTCGCGCGGAGCGTGCGCGCGATCGACGCCAGTTCCTCCGCATGCTCGGGCCGGTCGTTCACGTCGCCCAGCAGCGTGTACTCCAGCGTGATCTCCCGCCCCGTCTTCTCAAACCACTTCGCGCACGCCGCGAACAACTGCTCGATCGTCGTGAACTCCGCCCACGGGATCAGCTCCCGCCGCAGCCCGTCGTTCGGCGCGTGCAGCGACAGAGCCAGCGTCACCGGCAGATCCAACTCGTCGGCCAGCTTCTCAATCGCCCGGTGCATCCCCACCGTGCTGATCGTGATCTTCCGCGCGCTGA
Organism: uncultured Phycisphaeraceae bacterium; assembly: GCA_964496975.1. Lineage (GTDB taxonomy): Bacteria > Planctomycetota > Phycisphaerae > Phycisphaerales > UBA1924 > CAZCBN01. The sequence goes on along the minus strand of CAZCBN010000056.1, from coordinate 5,353 downwards.
TCCCCATCCCCCACGGCGCCGCCAGCGTCCGCACCGCCGCCACCACGTTCTTCATGTTCGCCAGCGGCTCGCCCATCCCCATGAACACCACGTTGCTGATGCGGGCCCCCGCCGCCGGGTCGTGCGCCTTCGCCGCGGCAGACCCGGGTGGGGCGGCTCTCCGCGCCGACTGCCTGGTCACCCGATCCCGCTCCGCCGCCGCGGCCGACTCCCGCACCGCCCGCTCCAGCCGCCACACCTGCTCCACGATCCGCCCGCTCGAAAGGTTCCCCGCCAGCCCATCAAGCCCCGACGCGCAAAACCGGCACCCCACCGGGCACCCCACCTGCGAGCTGATGCACGCCGTCCGCCGCGTCGGCTGCCCCCGCTCGTTCACGTCCAGCGAGGGGATCATCACGCACTCCGTGCGCTTCGGCGCCGTCTTCGCCCCAGCGTTCAGCAGCGAGAGCGAAACCCGCGAACGCTCCCCGTCCGCGCCCCCTTCGTGGCTCCGTGGCTCCGTGGCCGCGTCGCTTTCCCCGTCCGCGTCGCCCCACTCGATCAGCAGCTTCCGCGTCCCGTCCGTCGCCACCTGCTCCGCGACGGTCTCGCCCGAGTAAAACGCCATCCCCTCCGCGAGCCGCTCCCGCATCCGTGTCGGCAGGTCGCTCATCGCCGCGGGGTCGATCACCCCCTTGCGGTACACCCACTCCAGCACCTGCTTCGCGCGGTACGCCTCCAGCCCCGCCGCCGCGCACCACTCGCGCAGCGACTCCGGCGTGTGCGAAAAAACATGCGACCGGCCCGTCATCACGCCCACGCTCCCGGTTGCCTCACCGACCACCCGCCGCGCTCACCGTCAGCCGCACCGCGTTCCCCCCGTACACCGCCTCGGTGATCACGGGCGTCTCCACGCGGATGCGCCGGTCCCCCGGGTCCACGCCCTGGCCGATCATCGCCCGCTTCAGGCTCACCGGCAGGCCGAACTCCACGTCCTCTTCGTGCACGTCCGCCAGCTCCAGCGTCGCCCCAAACTCTTCCACAAGCCGCCGGCACAGCGACGCCACCAGGTCCTCCGGCGCCGACGCCCCCGCCGTCACCAGCACCCGACCATCGCCCTTGGGGAGCCAGGCCGGGTCCAGCTCGCTCGCGTCGTCGATCAGCCGCGCCGGCGTGCCGACGTTCTCCGAGATCTCGGTAAGCCGCTTGCTGTTCGAGCTATTCCGGCTCCCGATCACCAGCACCATCTCGCACAGCGGCGCGATCACCCGCACCGCGTGCTGCCGGTTCGTCGTCGCGTAGCAGATGTCGTCGCTGGGCGGGGCCTTGATCTTCGGGAACGCCCGCTTGAGCGCGTCGATGATCACCGCCGCGTCGTCCGTGCTCAGCGTTGTCTGCGTCAGATAAACCAGCTTCTCCGGGTCGTGCACGCGCAGCCCCGGGATGTCCGCCGGGCTCTCCACCACCTGGATCGCCTCGGGCGCCTCCCCCCGCGTCCCGATCACCTCCTGGTGGTCCGCGTGCCCCACGAGCAGGATCTGGTACCCCTGCCGCGCGTACCGCACCGCCTCGCTGTGCACCTTGGTCACAAGCGGGCACGTCGCGTCGATGGCGCGCAGCCCCCGCTCCTCCGCCGCCCGCCGCACCATGGGGCTCACCCCGTGCGCGCTGAACACGAGGATCCGCCCGGGCGGCACCTCCGCCACGTCCTCGACAAACACCACCCCGCGGTCGCGGAACCGTCCCACGACGTGCTTGTTGTGCACGATCTCGTGGTACACATACACCGGTTCCCCGGGGAACAGGTCCAGCACCTGGTCCACCACGTCGATCGCCATGCGCACGCCCGCGCAAAAACCACGAGGATTCGCCAGCACCGCCCGCATACGTTTCCTCTACCCGTCGCGTCCCGCCCCCGGCACCCCACCGGCGGCCCCGACCCACACCCCAACCGACCCCATCCCATCCGGTCATCCTAGACGAGCCCCCCGAGTGCCCGCGCCCGTGAACGACCCCGCGCCGCCCCCGCCCGTGCACCCCGCCGACGTGCTGGCCGACGCCGCCGCCGCCCGCGACCGCGCGGCCTCAACCGGCGCCGCCCCATCGCCCGACCTGCAGACCGCGATCGACCGGGCCGCGGCGCTCGCCCGCGGTCGCTACGAGAACTTCACCGTCCTCTCGGGCCTCGTCCCGCCCGGCCTGCGCGACGGCTTCGCCGCCGTCTACGCCTACTGCCGCTTCGCCGATGACCTCGCCGACGAAACCGGCGTCGGCCCCGAGGCCCGCGACACCTCCCTGCAACTCCTGCGCTGGTGGCGCGAGGAGCTCCGCGCCTGCTTCGAGGGCCGCCCGCGGCACGCCGTCTTCGTCGCCCTTCAACCCGCCATCGAGCGGCACGGACTGCGCCCCGAGCCCTTTCACCGCCTGCTCGACGCCTTCGAGGCGGACCAGACGACGACGCGCTACCGGACATGGGACGAGGTGATCGGGTACTGTCGGGGAAGCGCCGATCCGGTCGGCCACCTCGTCCTGCAACTCGCCGGCGTCCGCCCGCCCGACGAGGCCCCCGGCAACGCCGACCTCTACGCCATGAGCGACTCGATCTGCACCGCTCTCCAGCTCACCAACCACTGGCAGGACGTCCGCCGCGACCTGCTGGATCGCGACCGCGTCTACCTGCCCGCGCAGGAGACCGGCCTCGACGCGCCGACGCTGCGCGACTTTGCCCAGCGCGGCCACGACCCCGCCGCCCGCGTCCCGTTCATCCGGGCCCTGCGCCCGCTCGTCGAGCGCACCAAGGCGTTGTTCGACGCGGGCCGGCCGCTGCCCCGGGCGCTCGGGCGGGACGACGCCTCGGGCCTCCCCGGCATCGGGCCCGTGGTCGCCCTGCTCGCCGCGGGCGGCGAGCGTGTGCTGCACAAGATCGACGCCGCCGGGTGCACGACGCTCTGGCACCGGCCCACGCTCGGGCGGCTGGACCGCGCGGGCGTGTTCGCGGCCGTCTGGCTCGCGAGCCGCTTCTGGCCCCGAACGCCCACCCGCGGGAGGCCCGGCGGATGACCCCCGCGGCCGCCGCCATCCCGCAGATGTCCTCGCCGCCGGCGCTCATCTCGCGCGAGTGCGACCCCGCGTGGACCGAAGCGGCGGCGCTCGCCGAGGCGGGCGCCATCTGCCGGCGCGTGACGCGGGCACGGGCCGCGAACTTTTACTGGGGCCTTCGCCTCACGCCCGAGCCGAAGCGCACCGCGCTCTACGGCATCTACGCCTGGAGCCGCCTTGGCGACGACATCGCCGACGGCCCCTGGTCCGCCACGGACCGCGCGACCCGGCTCGCCGCGTTCCGGGCCGACACCGCGCGGATGCTGCGCGGCGACATCTCCCTGCTCGACCGCCGCGCGGGCGAGGGGGGCGAGACCATCGGCGAGGTGGAGCGGCGCGCGGTGTGGCGCGTCATGCGCGCCACGGTCGTGCGGTACCCCATTGACCCCGCCTGGCTCAGCGCCATGCTCGACGGCTTCGAGGCGGACCTCGGCGGTGTGCTGCACCAGAACGAGGCGGAGCTGGACCGCTACTGCTACCGCGTGGCGAGCACCGTCGGCATGATGTGCGCGTGCGTGTGGGGACCAAGGCCGGGCGTTGAGCCGCAAGAACTCCTGGCCCCCGCGGCGACACTCGGCCGGGCCTTTCAGATGACCAACGTCCTGCGCGACTTCGCGGAGGACCTGGGGTGCATCCCGGCCCGTGTCTACTTGCCGGCGGACGTGCTGGCGCGGTCGGAGCTCACGGCGCAGGACCTGCGCTCATGGGCGAACCCGCCCGCGTGCCGCGCCCTGGTGCTGCGGTACGTGGAGCAGGCGCGGCGGGACTACGCGGCGGGGGACGCGCTGGTGCGGCTGGTGGACGCGCGCTGCGTGCCGGTGCTGCGCACCATGACGCTGATCTACCGCGGCGTGCTTGAAAAGATCGCCGCCGACCCGCAACGCGTGACCCGGCCCAACGCCGCGCGGCTCGGCACGGGCGCGAAGCTGCGCATCGCGGCGGGGGTTGCGGTGGGGTCGTGGTTCAGGCGGCAGATGTCGCGCACGGTGCGCGGGCCCGCGGGGCATGGGGCGTGAGCCTGCCCGATGTCGTCATCGCGGGGGCGGGGCTTGCGGGCATCGCCGCGGCGGTGGAGTGCGCGGCGGCGGGCGCGCGCGTCGAGCTGCTTGAGACGCGGCCCCGTCTGGGCGGCCGGGCGACGTCGTTCGTCGACCCCCGCAACGGGGAGGCGCTCGACAACTGCCAGCACGTGGCGCTGGGGTGCTGCTCGGCGTACGTCGAGTTTCTCGAGAAGATCGGCCAGGCCGACGCGTTGCAGTGGACGTCCGAGCAGACGTGGATCGAGCCCGGCGGGCGGCGCAGCGCGTTGCGTTCGGGGTGGCTGCCGGGGGCGCTGCACGCGTTGCCGTCGTTCGCGGGCGCGGGGTTTTTGTCGCTTGGCGAGAAACTGGAAGTTGCGCGTGGGTTGATGGAGCTGCGGCTTGGGCGCGGGCGATCCGCGACGGCCACGTTTCACGAAACCTTAGTGAGGCTCCGCCAGCCTGCGCGCGCGGTGGCGCGGTTTTGGCGGCCGGTGGTGGTGAGCGCGTGCAACGCCGAGCCGGGGGTGGTGGCGTCGGCTGTCGCCTCGCAGGTGTTTGTCGAGGGGATGATGGCGGGCGCCGAGGCGGCGCGGATCGGCGTGCCGGCGAAGCCGATGGAGGCGCTCTACGAGGATGTGCCGGGGCTCGTGGCGCGGGCGGGCGGGCGCGTGCGCACGGGCGTGTCGGTGCGCGAGGTGCACGACGGGCACGTGGTGCTGGCCGACGGCGAAGAGGTGCGCGGGGGGCGGGTGATCTGCGCGTTGCCGTTTGAGCGGGCGCTGGCGTCGGCGAGCGACGAGGTGCGCGCGCACGATGCGCGGTTCGCGGCAATGGCGAGGCTCCGGCACAGCCCGATTCTCGGCGTGCACGTGTGGTTTGACAGGCCGGTGCTGGACGTGCCGCACGCGGTGCTGGTGGAGGGTGAGACGCACTGGCTCTTCCGCAAGGACGCGTCGGGGCGGCGGGTGCACGCGGTGATCAGCGCGGCGGACGCGTGGATGGGGCTGGACGAGCGGGCGATCGTGGAGCGGGTGGTGGCGGATGTGCGTCGGTATGTGCCCGGGGCGGCGGGCGCGGGGGTGGAGTTTGCGAGGAGCGTGAAGGAGAAGCGGGCGACGTTTGTCGCGTCGCCCGAGGGAGAGGCGTCGCGGCCCGGGGCCGAGGCGGCGGGGCGGCGGCTCGTGCTGGCGGGCGATTACACGCGGACGGGATGGCCGGCGACGATGGAGGGGGCGGTGCGGTCGGGGGTGCGT
>CAZCBN010000055.1:2586-19933 GCA_964496975.1 uncultured Phycisphaeraceae bacterium | reverse complement strand
GCGCTGCTCACCATCTGCTTGTAGTTGGCGATGCTGAACCGCGCGCTCACGCCGCTGTCCTGGTCCACGTACTTGCTTTTGCGCGCGCCGATGGTGATCTGCTCGCACACTTCCTTCATGAATCGCGGCACCAGCACCGGATAGGTCTCAGGCCGCGAAGCATCGCCCAGGTCGAGCCCGTCCTTCGCCGCCTCCTGCTCGGTGATCTCGATCGCCGCGTCCCGCGTCTTGGGGTAGTGCGTCTTGATCGTCGCCCCGATGCGGTCCTTGAGCTGCGGGATCACCTTCCCGCTCCGCGTGTACGTCTGCGGGTTCGCGCTGAACAGCACCAGCACGTCCACGTCAAAGCTGATCGGGTAGCCCCGGATCTGCACGTCCCGCTCTTCCAGGATGTTGAACAGCCCCACCTGCACAAGGTCGTCCAGGTCCGGCAGCTCGTTCATCGCGAAGATGCCGCGGTGCATCCTCGGGATCAGCCCGAAGTGCAGCGCCTCCTCGCTCCCCATGCTGACGCCCCCACCGCCGTGGGCCCCCTCGCCCGCGTGCCGCTCGCCCGCGTTCACGCCCGCGTCCATTCCCAAAATCTTCGCCGGGTCGATCTCGCCGATGATGTCCGCGAACTTCGTCCCCGGCGCCAGCCGCTCGGCGTACCGCTTCTCCCGGCCCCACCACGCGATCGGCGTGCGGTCCCCCAGCCGCTCCAGCGCCCGCCGCCCGCTCGACGTGATCGGGCGGTACGGGTCCTCGTGCACGGGGCAGCCCGGCACGTCCAGGTACGGCAGCTCCTCGTCCAGGAACCGCACCAGCGCGCGCATCATCCGGCTCTTCGCCTGTCCCTTCTCGCCGAGGAAGAGCATGTCGTGCCCCGCAAGCACGGCGTTCACTACCTCCGGGATCACCGTGTCCTCGTACCCCGAGATGCCGGGGAAGAGGGTGTCGCCCCGTTCGAGCGCGCGGACGAGGTTGTCGCGCACCTCCTGCTTCACGGATCGTGAACGCCATCCGCTCGCCCGAAGCTCACCCACCGTCGCCGCGCGTGCCTGTGTCATGCGGCATTGTTTCGCCCCCCCCGCCGAACCGATGCCCCACGGCGCGGCTTTTCGGACCCGCGCCGCGAGCGGCATCCGGGGCCGTGACGGCGGCCCGAGGCGGTCGGGAGGTTGGGGGCTTCGGTGCCAGCGGGGGCGTCCGAGAACATGAATCTAGGCAAGGAGGCACCCAACACAGGTGGTGGAGATACCGGGTTCACGCTACGTTTCGGCGGGGCATTTCCATTCATAAACCGTTGGAGGAGAAACAGATGCGTCAAATCACCCTCGCGGCCGCCGCCGCGACCCTGGTCGCCGCCTCGGCTGCCCAGGCCGCTCTTGTCGAAGTCGCCTCGTTCACGTTCAGCGACCTCGACGCCTCGTACGACAGCGAGGCCGGGAACTTCATCGCCCGGGCCGGCACGTTCACCGGCGGCGACGTCACCCGCCAGTACCTGGGCATGAGCTCGGCCGACTTCGGCTCGGGCTCCTTCCCCGCCAGCATGGCCGACGTGGTCGTCAACCTCGCCGTCACGCCCATCGCGCCCAACCTCGCGACCGGCGTCGGCAGCATCACCATCACCGACCACACGGGCGACACCCTCGTCGCCACGGTCGCCGGCTCGTTCATCGAGTTCGGCGGCTCGATCGCCTACACGGGCCAGCTCAGCAGCGTCTTCTTCCTGAACACCTCGGGCGACGGCGTCTTCGACGGCACCACCGCCGGCGCGTTCTCCACCGCCTTCGCCAACCTGGTCCAGCCCTTCACCGGCTCGGCCGTGCAGCTCTTCTTCAACCCCGGCGCGTTCTTCGCGCAGTCGTACGACGGCGTCTCGGTGCAGGCCAGCGGCATCATCCGCTCCGAGCTCGTCCCCGCCCCGGGCACCATCGCCCTGGGCGCCGCGGGCCTGGGCCTGATCGCCCGCCGCCGCCGCGCCTGACCATCGGTCACGCGGGTGCACCCACCGGGCCAACCGCCCGGCGTCTCTCAGCGAGTTCACTCCCAACGGGGCCGCGGAAACGCGGCCCCGTTTGTTTCTGGGCTGAGCCGCCGTGCCCGCAGGGTTCGCGTCTCATCACGATCACGCCCCGCCGACTGCCGCCTTTGCTTTCGCGACGAGCACCCATGTCAGCCGCTTGCGCAGGGCGATGAGCAGGTTGTAATACAAGATCAGCGCCACCAGCGGCCCGATATAGCACACGGGCGTTCCCACGACGCCGATGACGGGCACGAACCACGAGCGGAACTTCGCCCGCTTGGCGAGCGCCGCGTCGGGCAGACGCCGGGCGAGGTCGCCGACGTAGCGGATCGTGACGACCACCTGCCAGATGGTGAGTCCGAAGCCGAGGAGGCTCAAGAGACCCGCGACGACGAGCATCACGATCGTCGCGGTGGTGATCGCGGTTCCGCTGGCGATGGTCGCGTTCAGCGACGTCACGCCGTAGCCGAGCAGCTCTCCAACCACCGTGGCGATCAGGCCCACCGACGCCATCACGACGGTGCACACAAGCAGCCGCCGCACCCAGCGTCGAAGGCCCTCGTTGCTGCCGGGGGCAACGCCGCCCGGATCGCGGGTGGTCAGGAGCCACCAGCCCCACGCGCCGAACAACTGCACCGCGAAGGTGCCCACCGTCATGGCGATCGTCATCGCGCCCGACCCGAACGTGGCCGCGCCGGCCGTGAAGCCGCTGAACATCGAGATGACCGCGTTGACGATCGAGACCACCACGAGCATCAGGATGGAGACGTGCGCGATCGTCACGCCGCGGCGCAGCGTCGCAAGGTACCCCGCGTCGCGGTCGGCGAGCCGCTCGCTCAGCAGCGAGTCGACGGTGGGCAGCCCGCACTCGGGGCACGCCCCGCGCGTGCTGAGGCCCTCTAGGCTGTAGCCGCACCGCGCACACCCCGTGCCCGTCGGCACGAGGCCGTCCAGCGGAGGCGCCGCCGCTGTGTCCATCTGTGGGGCCGCGGCGAACCCTGCCGCGGAGTTGTCGATCGTTCCCGCCGTCTCGCCGTGGGCGTCGTGCTGCTCGTCCATGGCGAAGGAGCGTACCGACTTTCCCCTGCAGTCGGCTACCCCTTGACGGCCGCAAACGCCGCCAGCGTGCGCTCCCGCGCGGCCTTGTGGTCGACGATGGGCCTCGGGTACCCGCCGACCGACCGCAGCAGCCCGCCTCCCGCGTGCGGCTCGTGCACCGCCTTCCCGGCGACGCCGGCCAGCTCCGGCACGAACTTGCGGATGAACGCGCCCTCGGGGTCAAACTTCTCCCCCTGTGTCGTCGGGTTGAAGATGCGGAAGTACGGCTGCGCGTCCGTCCCCGTGCTCGCCGACCACTGCCAGCCGCCGTTGTTCGCGGCGAGGTCCCCGTCGACGAGATGCCGCATGAAGAACCGCTCCCCCCAGCGCCAGTTGATGAGCAGGTCCTTCGTGAGAAACATCGCCGTGATCATCCGAAGCCGGTTGTGCATCCACCCCGTCTGCCGCAGTTGCCGCATGCCCGCGTCCACGATCGGGTAGCCCGTGCGTCCCTCGCACCACGCGTCAAAGGCCGCCGCATCCTCCGACCACGCGACCGCGTCCATCTCGGGCCGAAACGCCCGGCCCATGCAGAGCCGCGGGAACGCGACCAGCAGGTGCTTGTAGAACTCGCGCCAGATCAGCTCGTCAAGCCACCCCGCCGCTCCGGCGTTGGCCCCGTTCACGTCCCCACCGTTCGCCTCAACAGCCGCCGCCACGCACGTCCGCGGGCCGATGACGCCCAGCGCAAGGTACGGGCTCAGCGTGCTCGTCCCGTTCACGGAGGGGATGTCGCGCCGGTCTTTGTACGTCGCGATGCGCCCCTCGACAAACTTCCCAAGCCGCTCCGCCGCGTGCCCCTCCCCCGCGGCCCACAGGTCAGCCCGCCCGCGGGACAGGTCAAACCCCGCCACCTCGGCGGGCACGTCGTCGCTGTCGCACGCCATCTCTGCCTGTTTCTTCGGAAGGCCCAGCACCGACGTGCCGTCGCCGGCATGCTCGGCGTACCGCTCACGCCAGCACCGCTTGTACGGCGAGAACACCGTGTACCACCCGCCCCCCTGCGTCAGCACATCCCCCGGCGGCAGCACCACCGCGTCGGTGTACGCCCGCACGCGGCGCCCCGATGCCTCAAAGGCCGCCGTCACCGCGGCGTCGCGTCGGGCCTCGTTCACCTCGTACTCACGGTTGAAGGACAACGCGTCGCACCCCGTCTCCTCCGCGAGCCGGAGGAGCGCCCCCGCCGCGCCTGCGAACGTCGGAAACGTCAGGATCCGCAGCGGCACGTTCCGCGCCGCGAGCCCCTCGCGGAGCGTCTTCAGGTTCCGCAGCAAAAACTCCACCTTTACGTCCGCCCAGTCGTGCTCGCGCCACTGCTCGGGGCACACCGTGAAGACGCCGACCACGCCCCGTGTCGCCTCCCGGCACGCATGAAACAGCGCGGTCTGGTCCCGCACCCGCAGATCCGACCGGAACCACACCAAGGGACGCGTCGTCATCGCCTATCCTCGCACCGTTGTTGGCGGTCCGTTGTCCGTACATCCGGCGTTCGAACACCGCGCCGGGGCGGACCGACCGCTCGCCCGCATCGGTCCTCGTCAGGCCGTCCCCCCCGGGCCCATCCGCAGGAACCCCCACCATGCCCCGCCACGTTTACCCGCACACGCTCGCCACCCGCCGCATCCTTCCCCTCGCCGGCGTCGCCGTCCTCGCCCTCGCCGTGCCGCTGCTGGGCGGCTGGGGCCGCAAGGGCCACAGCGTCATCGCCGAGATCGCCTGGCGCGAGCTCACCCCCCAGGCCCGCGAGGCCGTGACGGCCATCATGCAGGAAGAAACCATCCAGGAAACCGCCTCCTGGGCCGACGGCGTCCGCGGTCAGAACGATGAGTTCCCCTGGACCGCGCCCTACCACTACGCCAACCTCCCCGCCGATGCCGAACAGTACGACCACGCCTCCATGCGGCCCGAGGTCGGTAACGTCATCGACGGCGTGGTCGACTTCACCGCCCGCGTCACCGACGACTCGCTCACCCCTCTCGAGCGCAAGCAGGCCCTCATGTTCGTCGTTCACTTCGTGGGCGACCTGCACCAGCCCCTGCACGCCGGCAACGGCGACGACCGCGGCGGCAACGCCATCCGCATCGACTGGATCGGCGGCCCGCGCAATCTCCACTCCATCTGGGACTCCGGCATCAACGACGCCGTCGAGAACGCCCCCTGGCCCGAAACCGCCGAACGCATCCACGGCACGATCACCGACGCCGAGCGCCTCGCCTACACCGCCGCGGACCCCATCCGGCCCGCCGAGCTCACCGAGTCCGCGCTCGAAGAGGCCGTCGGCCGCTGGGTGCTGGAGTCCCGCCGCTACGCCAACCGCTTCGCCTACGCCGCCACCGGCTTCAACGACGGCAAGGCCTTCACCACCGGCACCACGCTCGGCGAGGACTACGCCCGCCACTGCCTGCCCATCGTGGAGCTCCGCCAGCGTCAGGCCGGCATCCGCCTCGCGAACCTGCTGAACGTCGTGTTCGCAAGGGACGCCGCCGCGTCTCCCGCCACGCCGGCCCCAGCCGCAACACCCGCCGCCGCGACCGAGGCCCAGCCCGCGCCCGCCACCCCGTAAGCCGCCGGCTGCGGAGCTGCGGTCCAAGATCCCGGCCGCGAATGTCGCCACGCGCGACGCCCGCGTCGCGCAGCCCTCACCGGCGCACCGACGGACGCGAGCGCGTCGCGGCACGCCGTTCGCATGCGCGGCGACGTCCGCGTCCGCACGCACGACGGCATCGACCCATTCACCCGCCCGCCGCACCCGCGTTACTCGCGTCGGCCGCGTCGTCGGCCGTCTTTGCCGGCTCCTCCTTCTCCACGCGCATCTGCACCTCCCACCACGACTGCTCCCGCGGTACGTCGGGCCCGTTGTACCCGAGCCACCGCCGCTCGCCCGTCGCCTGCCACGCCGTCTGCCCGGCGAGCCACTCGGTCATCTGCGCCTCAAACTCCGCGATGCGCCGCTTTGTCACCGTCCCGCGCACGCCCACGCTGAGCCACGTCGACGCCTCGGTGTCCGTCACCACCACGCCGTTTTCCACCGTGCCCGTCGGCCCCAGGGTCGGGTCGCGGTACAAAAAGCTCATCCGCCAGCCCGGCGCGGCCCCAGCCCCCGCCGCATTCCCTGCCCCCGCGTCCTCGCCCTCCGGCGTGGTGAGGTCTTTCGGCGCCGCCGCCATCGCGTAGTCCATCTCCACCGGCGCCGTCATCTCAATGCGGCGTGCGCTGATGTGCTGGAACAGCGGCCAAAACCCGCCCTCCGTCGCCATCATCGCGTCCCCGCCGCCCGACTTCTCCGCCCGCCGCACCGACGCGTACGGCTTGATCTCCATCACCCCCGCCGGCGTGGGCCTGGGGTACGCCACCGGCAGCGGGGCGCCCGTCCGCATGTCGCCGCACGTCCACGTGCTCCCCGCAAGCGTCGGCTCGCACGCCGTCTCGCCTGTCACCCGCTCGATCTTCGCGTTCAACTCCGCCGACGCCGCGTCCAGCACGAAGGCGTCCGCGTCCCCCGCCGCCGCGTCAGGCGCCGCGCCGAGGCTCGCAAGCCCGCACGCCGCAAGCCACGCCGCCACGACCGAGCCGATTGCTGTCCGCATGGTGTTCCGCTCCGCCGGGCGCTGCGCGATGTGATGCGCCGCACCCCGCCCCGTTCGTGATGCCGCCGCCACGGCCCCGGCACAAGCCAGCGGCCGCGACGCCGGGCGAGACGAAGTTGGTTTCAGAACTTTCTGAAATCCACCCGCATCCGGACCCGTCATCGCCGCGATGCAATCGCCCGCCCTCCGCCGCCGGATTCGGCCCGGCTCCCCCTCGCATCGGCCCGCCCCCATTCGCCGTATCGTCGAGCCCATGCCCCCCGCGCTGCTCGCACCCGACGCCCGCGGCATCGCCTGCCCCTTGGGCGGCTTCCACATCGACCCGTGGAAGCCCGTCGCCGAGGCCGTCATCACCCACGCCCACAGCGACCACGCCCGCCCCGGCATGCACCGCTACTGGTGCGCCGCCCCTTGCGCCCCGCTCCTCCGCGCCCGCGTCGGCGACCACGCCGCCATCGAACTCATCCCATACGGCGAGCGCTTCACGCTGGGCAACACCACGCTCTCCTTTCATCCCGCGGGCCATGTCCTCGGCAGTGCGCAGATCCGCGTCGAAAGCCCGGACGAGGTCGCCGTGGCCGCGGGCGACTACAAGCGCGCGCACGACCCCACCTGCCCCGCCTTCGAGGTGGTCCCGTGCGACACCTTCATTACCGAGGCAACATTTGCGCTCCCTATCTACCGCTGGCGTCCCGGCCGCGAGGTCGCGCACGAGATCGTCACCTGGCACCTCGCCGCGGCCGAAGAGCGCAAGGTCTGCGTCCTCCTCGCCTACACGCTGGGCAAGGCGCAGCGTCTGCTCGCCGAGCTTGCACACGCCTTCGACGCGCGCGCACTCCCCCGCCCAACCGTCCTCCTCCACGGCGCGGCCCAAAGCATGACCGACGCCTACCGAGAGGCCGGCGTCGACATGCTCCCCACCGAGCGCATCGCCGAAGACATGCGCGCCGCGAGCAAAGACAACCCCTTCGCCGGCCGCATCGTCCTCGCCCCGCCCAGCGCCGCGGGGAGCCCCTGGATGAAGCGCCTCGGCCCGTCCGCCGGAGTCGAAACCGCCTTCGCCAGCGGCTGGATGCAGGTCCGCGGCATGCGCCGCCGCCGTGGGTACGACCGCGGCTTTGTCATCTCCGACCACGCCGACTGGCCCGACCTCATCGAAACGTGCGCACAAACCGGCGCGAAGCGCATCCTCTGCACCCACGGCAGCAGCGAAACCCTCGCCCGCCACCTGCAAGAGCAGGGCGTTGACGCGCAGCCGCTGCACACCGAGTACGTCGCCGAAGGCGAGGAGTGACATGCACCGCCTCGCCGCCCTGTACGACGCGCTCGACCACACCACCGGCACCGAAGCCAAGCTGCGCGCGCTCGTCGACTACTTCTCCACCGCGCCTCACGCCGACGCCGCGTGGGCCCTCTACTTTCTGACCGGTCGCAAGATGAAGCGGCTGATCCCGAGCAAGGCCCTGCGGCAGTGGTGCCGCGACCTTGCCGGCGTCAGCCCCTGGCTCTTCCGCGAGTGCTACGCGGTGGTGGGGGATCTCGCCGAGACGATCACCCTGCTGATCGACGCACGGCCCAACCTGCCGGGCGACGCAGCCTTCCCTACCCCGCCACCCTCAGCACCACCGCCGACGCTCGCCGACCTCTTCGCCGCCGTGGACCGATCACGCACCACCACGCATGCACCCTTCCCCAGTGAGCCTGGTCGCGCCGGCCCGGTCGGTGAACCACAAACCCCGCTTGCATCACCAGACCGCACCGTCGCGCCCCGGCCCGCGGCTTCCGACGAGGCCGCGGAAGGTCTTGCCCACTGGGTCGAGCACCGCCTCCTGCCGCTGCGCACCCGAGACCTCGCCGACCAGCGCGACCTTGTCACGCACTGGTGGCTCACGCTCCCCTCGCGCGAGCGGTTCCTGCTTATCAAGATGCTCACGGGTGAGCTCCGCGTCGGCGTCAGCCGCGTGCTCGTGGAGCGCGCCCTCGCGCGCATCGCCGAGGTGGACCAGGCCGTGGTCGCCCATCGCCTGATGGGCGAGTGGCACCCCACGCCCGAGTTCTTCGCGTCGCTCATCTCGCCAAACGCCGCGGAGACCGCCGCCGCCCGGCCTTACCCGTTCTTCCTCGCCAGCCCCATCATCCCGCCCGACATGGCCCCCGACGCCGAACTCGCGCACCTCCACGCCGAACTCGGCGACCCCGCGCACTGGCTCGCCGAGTGGAAATGGGACGGCATCCGCGCCCAACTCCTCAAGCGTCGCACGCCCGACGGCGACACCCGCATCTTCCTCTGGTCCCGCGGCGACGAGAACCTCACCGAGCGTTTCCCCGAGATCGTCGCCGCCGCCGAGTCTCTCCCCATCGGCACCGTCCTCGACGGCGAGGTTCTCTGCTGGGACCATGCCGCGAACCTCCCCCTTCCCTTTCAACGCCTGCAAACCCGCATCAACCGTGACGACGTCACGCCCGACATCCTGCGCACCGCCCCCGCCGTGTTCCTCGCGTATGACCTGCTCGAACGCCACGGCGAAGACCTGCGCGAAACACCAATAGAACAACGCCTCGAAACCCTCGCCGCCCTGCTCCCAGGTGGCACAGGTCTTCAACCCGTGCCGAGCGGCGACCGTCAAGGCCCAACGGCTCAACCGGCAAGCCTGAACCACCAACCAGCCATCTTCACCCTACCCCCCTTCCCCATCCCCTCTTGGCCAGACCTCGCCGCCCTTCGCACCACCAGCCGCGAGCGTCGCGTTGAGGGCCTCATGCTCAAGCGGCGCGGCTCGCCTTACCGCTCAGGCCGTCGCCGCGGCGACTGGTGGAAGTGGAAGATCGAGCCGCTCACCATCGACTGCGTGCTCGTCTACGCCCAGCCCGGCCACGGCCGCCGCGCCGGCGTCCTCACCGACTTCACCTTCGCCGTCTGGTCCGGCGAGCGGCCGGGCGAGGGCGAGCTCGTCCCCTTCGCCAAGGCCTACAGCGGGCTCACCGACGACGAGTTCAACACGCTCGACACGTGGATCCGCCGCCACACCACGCAGCGCTTCGGCCCCGTCCGGGCCGTCGAGCCGCGGCAGGTCTTCGAACTCGCCTTCGAGGGCGTGCAGCGCAGCACCCGCCACCGCTGCGGCCTTGCCGTGCGATTCCCGCGCATGAAGCGATGGCGAACCGACAAGCCCCCGCACGAGGCCGATACCCTCGCAGCGGTCGCCGCCCTCATCCCTCCCCATGCCGACACCGCGGAAGACAACCTCCTCGACACGCTCCCGGAAGAAGACCCCGGTCTCGGCCTCTAAGGTCGCGCAGGCGTGCAGCACGGGCCCAACAGCCTTCGCAGATCCTCCAACGCCGCTCGGCACCGACGGCGACTCGGTGCCGCATTCGCCCCACCCGTTGCTCCTTCGCTGGTTCGCGCAGCGGGGCTGGGAGCCTTACCCCTTCCAGCTCGAAGCCTGGCAAGCCCACGCCGCGGGAACATCGGGCCTTATCCACGTCCCCACGGGCGCCGGCAAGACCTACGCCGCGTACGGCGGCCCGCTCTCCGACCTCATCACCGACGCGCTCGACCCGAGCACCGGCGAGCTCCGCCCCGTCGAGGGCCTGCGCATCCTGCTCATCACCCCGCTGCGGGCCGTCTCACGAGACACGGCCCTGGCCCTCGCCGCACCCATCGCCGACCTGGGCCTGCAATCCAGCGCCAAGCGTCCGCGAGCGAGCGCCACCGACGGCGCCGCGACGCGCGCGAAGCGGTCATCCGCCGAGCCGCCATCTCCCGCTCCCTCCCCGATCCCCAGTCGCCGATCCCCGGTCCCCTCAGCCCCCCCCGGCCTCACCATCGAGACCCGCACCGGCGACACCTCTGCCTCCACGCGGGCCAAGCAAAGGGACCGCCTCCCGACCGTCCTCGTGACCACGCCCGAGTCCCTCTCGCTGCTCCTCACCTGGCCCGACGCCGCCGACCGTTTCAAACTTCTCAACACCGTCATCATCGACGAATGGCACGAACTGCTCAGCACCAAGCGCGGCACGCAGGTCGAACTCGCCCTCGCCCGCCTCCGCCGATTCGCGCCGACCGTGCGCACGTGGGCCCTCTCCGCGACGTTGCAAAACCTCGAAGAAGCCGCCCAAGCCGTCGTGGGTCACGCTTTGGGTGGCACAGGTTTTCAACCTGCGCCGAGCGACGTCCATCTACCCCAAACGGCACAGGCTGCAAGCCTGTGCCACCAAAGCCCAATTCCCAACCCCTTCACCCTCATCTCCGCAAAGATCGACCGCCCCATCCTCATCGACAGCGTGCTCCCCGCGCCCGGCGACCCCTTCCCATGGGCCGGCCATCTCGGCCTCACGCAGCTCACCCGTGTCCTCGAAGCCCTCGAACTCGCCCCCGACGGCCTGCCCAAGGACAGCACCCTCCTCTTCGTCAACACCCGCAGCCAGGCCGAGCGCTGGTTCAGCGCCCTCTGCGTCGCCCGCCCGCAGTGGGAGCACGCAATGGCCCTGCACCACGGCTCGCTCGATCGCGACGAGCGCGAACGCGTCGAAACCGGCCTGAAAGACGGCACCATCCGCCTCGTCGTCGCCACCAGCAGCCTTGACCTCGGCGTCGACTTCGCGCCCGTCGAGCGCGTGTTTCAGGTCGGCAGCCCCAAGGGCATCGCCCGCCTCATGCAACGCGCCGGCCGCGCGAGCCACCGACCCGGCGCGGCGTGCCGCATCACCTGCGTGCCCACGCACGCGTTGGAGATGGTCGAGGTCGCCGCCGTGCGCCGGGCCGTCGCGACCGGCCGCATCGAGCCGCGCACCGGCGAGTCCTGCCCGCTCGACGTCCTCGCCCAGCACCTCGTCACCGTCGCCCTCGGCGGCGGCTTCACGCCCGACGAGATGTACGCCGAGGTGCGCACCGCCCACGCCTATAGAAGCCTCACCCGCGAAGACTTCGACTGGACGCTCGACCTCGTCACCACCGGCGGCCCGACGCTCCGCGCGTACCCCGAGTACAAAAAAGTCCGCCCGGATGACGCCGACCAGGCCCGCTTCGTCGTCCCCGACAAGAAGATCGCGCACCTCCACCGCATGAACGTCGGCACCATCACCTCCGACGCCGTCATGGAGATCCGCTACCTGAACGGCGCGCGCATCGGCACCATCGAGGAAAACTTCATCCAGCGCCTCCGCCCCGGCGAGAAGTTTGTCTTCGCGGGCAAGGTCCTCGCCTACCACGCCACGCGCGACCTCACCGCCTTCGTCAAGCCCGCGTCCGGCGCCACCAATCACACGCCCATCTGGGGCGGCACGCGCCTGCCCATTTCTGAAAGTCTCTCAGACGCCGTGCGCCACACCCTCGCGAGCGCGAGCATCGGCGCGTTTGACCCCATACGCGAGCCCGAGCTCGCCGCCGCCTCGCGCCTCGTGGAGGTGCAGCGCCGCCTCAGCATCATCCCCGGCGCGGGCGAAACCCTCGCCGAAATCTGCACCACCCGCGAGGGGGCGCACCTGTTCATCTATCCCTTCGAGGGCCGCCTCGTCCACGGCGGCCTCGCGGCGCTGCTCGCCCTGCGCCTGACGCGCACGCTCGGCGCCACCTTCAGCACCGCCACCAACGACTACGGCTTCGAGCTCCTCACCGAAAAGGGCTACCCCTTCGCCGACCTGCTGACGCCCGAGCTCTTCGAATCCCGCGGCCTTCTCGACGACGCCGTGCACTCCGTCAACCTCTCCGCCCTCGCCAAGGCCCAGTTCCGCGAGGTCGCCCGCGTCGCCGGGCTCGTCATCCAGAGCTACCCGGGCATGCCCCGGAGCGCACGGCAGGTGCAGGCCCGCAGCGGCCTGCTCTTCGAGGTCTTCGAGCAGTTCGACCCCGGCAACCTGCTGCTCACGCAGGCCCGGCGTGAGGTGCTCGAAAAGCAGTTCGAGCAGAGCCGCCTCGCCCGCACCCTCGGCCGTCTCGCCGAGCAGCCCATGGTGATCCGAACCATCGCCCGGCCCACGCCGCTGAGCCTCCCGCTCGTGGTGGAGCGGCTCGCCGCCCGGCTGTCCAGCGAATCCATCGAGCAGCGCATCGAGAAAATGCGGGCCGCGTGGGACGGCGGCCCCGCCGCGGACTGATCGCACGCCCCCCGCGTACCGTTCCGGCCGATGACCCCGTCGCGTGCCGCACCCCAACCCGCCGCCGCTGATCCCGCGGCCGAAGCGGGCGCGCCCGTCGCGCTTGTCCTCCCCGCCGGGCCCGCCGCGTTGTTGCCGCAGCGGGCGCTCTTCCTGCCGCAGGAGCGAGCCCTCGTCATCGCCGACGCCCACTGGGGGAAGAGCGAGACCCTCCGCAGCGCCGGCATCCCGATGCCCCCCGGCGTGCTGGACGAGCAGCTCACCCGGCTCGACGCCGCGCTCGACGCCGCTCGCCCCGAAACGCTCATCGTGCTGGGCGACCTCTTCCACGCGCCCGCAGGCGTGACCGATTCGCTGCGTCGCCGCGTCATGGACTGGCTCGCCGCGCGCCGCCGCCGGGCGCCCCTCCGCGTCCGACTCATTGAGGGAAACCACGACCTGAAGCTCGGCCGCAGCCGCCTCGACGCGTTCGCGGCCGACGCCCAGATCGAGCTCGATGCGGAGGGTGCCCGCCTCGGCGCCTGGTCGCTCTACCACGACCCCGGACGCATGGAGCCCCGCGAGGGTTACAGCCTGTCCGGCCATATCCACCCCGCCGTCACCCTCCGCGGCGGCGGGGACTCCCTCAAGCTCCCCTGTTTTGTCGTCGGCCCGTACCGCATGATCCTGCCCGCGTTCAGTTGCTTCGCCGCCGGCGTCAGCGTCCGACCGACCGGTCCGGACCGGCTGTACGCCTGCTCCGGTGCCCGGGTCATCGCGATCTGACGCTTCCGCTCCGGTCATCCTCGCACACGGGAATGACGGGCCCCCTCCGGGTGTTGACACATAGGCAGCGCCGCACACGGCGGGGCATCAACCCCGGCCGACGCGGCGCCCATCGCAGCCGTCAGGCTCACAGGTCTGACGCGCCGGCCCGCGTCCCTCGACGTTCGTCGCACCGGGACCGCCGCGCACATCCCGCCGGCGTCCCCTCCCCAGCAGGAAGGAACCACGATGTCCCCCTTGCAGTCCACCGCACACACGATGTCGTCCCTCAAACCCACCGCGCCCCGCACGCGGGGCGCCGCCGCCGCGGTCGTCCTGGGTCTCGTCGCGGGCCTCGCGCCCGTCTCGCTCGTCGGCACCGCGTTCGCGCAGCCCCACGGCCACGCGGCCGCACAGGCGCCGACGCTCGTCGTGGACCCGGCCGCCGCCCTCCCGGCGGATGCGCCGCGCGACGTCTCCAAGTACGACCTCAAGAAGGGCAAGCCCGCCATCGGCGGCTACGACCCCGTCGCCTACTTCCCCGAGGGCGATGAAAAGGACGGTAAGGGCCACGCCGTCAAGGGCAGCGACAAGCTCGCCTTCACCTACCGCGGCGTCACCTACCACTTCTCGAGCCAGAAGAACCTTGACCTCTTCAAGGCCAACCCCCTCCGTTACGAGCCCGCCTACGGCGGCTGGTGCGCCTACGCCTGCGCCAAGGACAAGTACACCAAGCCCGACCCCAAGAACTTCCGCATCCAGGACAACCGCCTGATGCTCTTCTACAAGGACGCCTTCACCGACACCAACAAGCTCTGGGACAAGGAAGGCCCCACGGCCCTCACCCCGCCCGCCGACGTCTTCTGGCAGCGCGAAGCCGCCGAGCCCCCCCGCGGCGTCCCGGCCCGCACCTGAGCCCGCCCGTCTCGCCCTCGCGCGGCGCACGCCATCCAGCAATCATCCGACGCCGGCCAAACGGGCCGGCGTTTCTCTGCGCACGCCACGCGTACCGGGCACCGCGCCTCTCCCCCCGCGGCGGGTGCCCTACCGACGCCGCGCGGTCAGCACCCGCGGCAGCCCCTCGTGGTCCTGCAGCAGCGACGCCGCCTCAAGCGCCGGGCTCGCCGCGGCAAGCCCCAGCGCCGTCGGCGCATGGCTCGCCGCCAGCTCCACGACAAGCCACCCCTGCGCCCGCAGAAACGCCGGCGCCTCCACCACAAGCCGCCGCACGAACGTCAACCCGTCCGGCCCGCCGCGCAGCGCCCCGTGCGGCTCGTGCTGCTTCACGTTCGGCGCGACCGACCCCCACTCGTCATCCGGGATGTACGGCGGGTTGGACACGATCACGTCGTACGCCTCGCCGTCCCCCGCCAGCGGCGAGAGCAGGTCGCCCTCCCGAAACTCCACCCGGTCCGTCACGCCGTGCCGCGCCGCGTTCTCCGCCGCGAGCGCGAGCGCCTCGGCCGAGATGTCGCACGCCGTGACCCGCGCGTCCTTCAGGTGCTTCGCCAGCGCCACCGCGATGCAGCCCGACCCCGTGCACACGTCCGCGACCGTGCGCACACGGCCCGCGGACGGGTCCGTCTTGGCCCGCCGCGCGTGCTGGAGCACGTGCTCCACGATCGTCTCCGTGCAGGGCCTTGGAATGAGCGCCCTCCGGTCCGACTTCATCGGGAGCCCGAAGAACCACGCCTCGCCCGTCAGATATTGGATCGGCTCGTGCGACAGCGCTCGCTTCACGAGCGAGCGCAGCGTGTCCCGCTCCTCGGCCGACGCGGGCCGCTCGGGGTCCATGTACAGCCGGAGCCGGTCGCACGAGAGCACATGCGCGACCAGGATCTCCGCCGAAAGCCGCGGCGAGTCCACCCCCCGGTCGCGGAACGCGCCGGACATCCACTCCAGCAACCGCCGCGTGGTCCAGGGTTGTTCAACCGGCGTCGGTGGGGGATTGGTCGTGGGTGGAGGCGTCGTCACGGCGAGGGCAAGCGTACACGCACCCGCCCCGCCTCACCGCGTCCACGGGTCAAAGTTGCCGCCGAACGGCGGGAGCGACACCCGGTTGATCCACCCGTACCACACCGGGTCGCCGCTCGACGGGTTGCCGATCCACGCCGAGCGGTTGTCCCGCGGCAGGTCCCAGTAGAGCGCCCGCACGCTGAAGTACAGCTCGGGGTTCCGCGGGTCGGGGTCGCCGCCGGGGTGCAGAAACAGCTCGGTGCTGCCGTCCAGATACGAGATGAACGCCCCGCCGCTGTGCCGTTCCGTGAGCCGATCGTCGGCGAGCCACCGCGCGTCGAGCGCGTTCTGGTTCTGAAACTCCGTGTGCTCCTCCATCAGGATCGGCACCCCCCGCAAGTTGCCCAGCAGGTCGGGCTGGGCCGTCAGCACGGTCCGCAGGATCGAGTGCGGCCGGCCCGTCACCGCGGGGTTCTTGATGTACGCCGCGCGGCGTTCCGTGTACGCGAGCAGCCCGTGCACGTTCCCGTTCATCGTGTAGTCGGTGCTGAGCCCCGCGTTGCCGAAGATGCTGACATCCCGCGAGTCCGTCCCCTGCCGCTGGTTCGTCGGGCAGGCAAACACCTCGTCCGCCCCGCCGAGATACTCGTGGATGATCCCGGGCCGATCTCGGTCCATCATCACGCGGCCCGTCGTGTTCCAGGCGCGATAGAACCACAGGTTCGCGTGCCACAGCTGGTCGCGATTCTCCAGCGTGTACGCCGCGCTCGCGAGCGCCATCTGCCGCGTGTTCGACTCGCACACCACCCGCTGCGCCGAGTCCCGCGCCGCCCCCAGCGCCGGCAGCAAGATCCCGATCAACAGCGCGATGATCGAGATCACCACCAGCAGCTCAATCAGCGTGAACCCAGGGCCAACTCGCCCCGCCCCCGCCCCCGCCCACGCCGGCCCATGCCCACCGTGCCTCGCCCCGCCCATCGCGTGCCCCCCATCCGCGGTTCGTGGGCGGGCCGTGAGCGGCACGCAGCCGCGGCCACGCGCCGCCGGGACGGAGCGTTCTGTCCGTCGCGGCGCGATGGTAAATCAACGTGGGGCCACCTTGGCGCAACTTTTCAACGCACGCGTGAATCTTGGCGCGACCCTGACACAACGCCTGCGCCGAGCTCGCGAACCGCCCGCTCGCCCGCCGTCACCCGGGAATGGCGATCCCGCTGAGCCGCAGCAGCGTCTTAAACCCCTCGCCGAACACGAAGTTGTGCTTGGGGTACGCCACGCCGGCCATGTTCTGATCGAGGTGGCTGAAGACCAGATCGACGCTCCCCGCCGCGGTCCAGGCGTCCGAGCCCCCGTCGCGGATCTCGATGACGCCGTTCGTCAGCGCCCCCTGGGCGCTCAGGCTCGCCACGGTCGCGGTGTACCGGAGGGTGCACCCCGCCGTCGCGTCGAGCAGCAGCTCCGCCTTCCCCACCTTGGCGAGGATCACCTTCTCGCGAAACTCCTCGGCGTGCCCCACCAGCACGCCCGCGGTCTGCGCCATCCCCTCGATCACGAGCGACCCGGGCATCACCGGCATCGACGGACGCACGAGCGCCCCGTCCGCGCCCCGCACCTCGCCGAAGTGATCGTGCAGGTGCTCCTCCGCGAGGCTCACGTGCTTGATCGCCACAAGCCGCTCCCGCGGCCGCAGCTCCACCACCCGGTCGATCCACATCCACCGCACGCTGCGACCCCCCACGCGACGCCGCGCCGGGCGACACGACCCGCCCGATCGACACGGCCCGATCGAGACGGCCCGATCAGTCCAGTCCCGATCAGTCCAATCCCGATCAGCCCAGCTTGCGCTGCACGAACGCCA
>CAZCBN010000055.1:0-2576 GCA_964496975.1 uncultured Phycisphaeraceae bacterium | reverse complement strand
CTCGCACTGGATAGGGATGAGCACCTCACTCGCCGCCACCATCGCGTTCACCGTAAAGATATCGCGCACCCGCTCGATCTTCGGGTCCGCCTCCAGCGCCGCAAGGTCGAGGTGCGGCGCCTTCTCGCGCAGCGTCGCGATCCCCGTCGGCGTCAGCTTCCCACCCTGCACAAACTGCGGGTCCGACGCCACGCCCTCGGGGAACATCTCCCCCTGCTGGATCTTGAACCCGAACGCCTGCTCAAGCTGAAACCCGATGTCCAGCAGGTCGATCGACTCCGCCCCAAGGTCGCCGAACAGCGTCGCCGACGGCTTCACCTCGTCCTCGTCCACCGACAACGCCTCGACCACGATGTCGCGCACCTTCGCATAAATCTCGTCGCGGGTCATCCGGGCTCCACCACCATTCGGCCTCAGAACTCGGTGCCCGGCCCCCGGGCAACCGCCCAGATCCAAGCCCGCACCGGCCGAGGCCCCACTCGCACGCGGCGAACACGCACACGCCCCAAACGGGCGCCCCGCCGCACGAAGCCCAGTCTATCCGACCCGCTCCGCCGACGCGGCACGAACCTCGCGGAGCCAGAGCCGGCCGCTCGCCGCCACCCCCTCCGCGCCCCCGTTCCCGCCCTCCTCCCCCGCGAGCCGCGCCGTCCCCTTGAAATGCACCTGCCCGCCCTCGGCGCCCGTCCGCTCCACCTCCACCAGCAGCGTGCTCCCGGGGGTCACAAACCGGCCGTACTTCAGCCCGCGCACGCCTCCCAGCACCAGCGGCAACGCCGACGGCCCACGCTCCCGCTCCTCGAGCAGACGCGCCGCCTGCACCATGCACTCGAGCATGAACACGCCCGGAAGCACCGGAAAACCCGGGAAGTGATCCCGCAGATACTCCTCCGCCTGCGTCACATGCTTCAGCCCCACGAGGCGAGGCCCGTCCACAGACACCACCCTGTCGATCAGCGCGAAGTGCATCGCCGCCAGCGTAGCCGCATCCGCCCCGCGCTTCAGCCCCGCCCGCCCCGTCACCCCTGCCCGGCCGCGCACGCGCGCAACGCCGCGACCCCCTCGCCCCATACCCTCCCGAGCCGTGCCCCCCACACGCGACCAAGCCATCTGCGCCCGCGCCTGGGAGTGGTCCGAGACCAGCCAGACCGTTCTGCTCTTCACCCACGACCACGGCCTCATCAGGCTTCTCGCCAAGGGGGCCCGCCGCGATCGCGCCCCCTTCTCCGGAGGCGTTGAGCCCCTCACCGCGGGCGAGGCCATCTTCTTCCTCAAGCACTCCCAGGCCCTGGACCAGCTCACCGCGTGGACCCTGCGCGACCCCTTCCCAGGCCTGCGCCGCGTCTGGCCCGCCTTCGCCGCGGGGCACCTCATCGCCGAAACCCTCGCCGCCTCGGTCGGCGAGCACGACCCGCACCCGGAGTTGTTCGTCGCCGCCCTCGACGCCCTGCACGCCCTCGACGCCGCGCCCGCGGCGAACCCCAGGCCCGCCGTGGCCCGCGCCGCCGCCGACTTCCTGATCGCGCTGCACGAGTCCACCGGCTCCCGCCCCGCCCTCCTGCACGACGCGGCCGAGCCCCCGCCGGCCTCCGCCCTCGCCTTTGACCCCACGACCGGCGCGCTCCTCCCGGCCCCGCCCCCTACACAGGGCAACTCCCAGGCCCAGGCCGACGCCCGCCGCTGGCTCCTCCGCCCCGACACCGCCAACTACCTCATCAACGGCTTCGACCACCCCGACCCCCCGAGGCCCACGTCGCCCGACGCCCCCGCCCGCGCCGCCCGACTCCTTGCGACTTGGTGGCAGTACCGGGCCGGCCGCCCCCTGCGCACGTTCTCGGTCTTTGAAGCCGCTCTCGCCGCCGATCCACCCGGCCCCTCCGCCAGCGCCCCGTGAAGTTCCCCTCGCCCGCCGCCGATACAGATACGGGAATGTCCCTAGTCCGCCCGGCCCGCCCGGCTGACCCGGGCCGCCCGGCCGCGCTGGCTCGCCCGTTCTGACAACGGGCCCGCCCGCGCCCGCCCCAGAGATGTCGACGCGACCCGGCCGCCACGCCACGCCACGGCCCCGAGCACGAAGCCCCGGATGAACCACGACCTGCTAGAAGAAATCCTCAGCTGCCCAAGGCTGCCCTCGCTGCCCGCGGTCGCCCTTCAGGTCATCAACCTCACCAGCGACGAGAACGTCTCGCTCAAGGACCTCGCCGCCACCATCCAGAACGATCAGGCCCTCGCCGCCAAGGTCCTCCGCACCGTGAACTCCTCGTTCTACGGCCTGCGCGAACGCTGCGCCACCATCCAAAAGGCCATCGTCATGCTGGGCCTGGGCCCGGTGAAGACGCTCGCCCTGGGCTTCAGCCTCGTCGCCACGGTGGAGGCCAACAAGTCCCCGCGCTTTGACTACGTCGGCTACTGGCGCCGCGGCCTCGTCTCGGCCGTCGGCGCCCGCGTCGTCGCCGAGGCCGCCAAGCTCGACTGCGGCGACGAGGCCTTCCTCGCCGCCATGCTGCAGGACGTCGGCATGCTCGCCATGCACCAGGTCCTGGAAGACGATTACCTCACCGTCACCGAGGCCACGC
>CAZCBN010000054.1:0-20928 GCA_964496975.1 uncultured Phycisphaeraceae bacterium | reverse complement strand
GGGCAGGGGCAGGGCGTGGGCGTGGGCGGGGCGCTTGTGCTCGCGCAGGGGACGGCGTCGCGCTTCGGGGGCGTGGTGCTGGTGGCCTCGCTCGTGCTGCTGTTTCTCGGGCTGGTGCTGGTGTTCTGGCTGGCGAGCCGGTACCGGCGGTGCCCGAGCAACCGGGTGCTGGTGATCTGGGGCCGCAGCGGGAAGCAGAGCGCGCGGGTGTATCACGGCGGGGGCCGGTTCGTGTGGCCCGTGATCGAAGACTTCGCGTACATGAGCCTGGAGCCGCTGGTCATCGACATCCCGCTGGAGGGGGCGCTGTCGCTGAACAACATCCGCGTGGCGGTGCCGGCGACGTTCACGGTGGCGATCGGCAAGGACCCTGTGCTGATGTCGAGCGCGGCCGAGCGGCTGCTGGGGCTGAACAGCGGGCAGATCCGCGAGCTGACGCAGGACATCATCCTGGGGCAGCTGCGGCTTGTGATCGCGACGCTGACGATCGAGGAGATCAACAAGGACCGCGAGAAGTTCATGAACCTGATCAACGAGAACGTTGGTCAGGAGATCAACAAGATCGGCCTTGAGCTGGTCAACGTGAACATCCGGGACATCACGGACGAGAGCGGGTACATCGTGGCCATCGGCCAGCGGGCGGCGGCGGAGGCTGTGAACCGGGCCAAGGTGGAGGTGGCGCAGCAGGAGCGCGAGGGCGCGGTGGGCGAGGCGACGGCGACGCGCGAGCGCGACGTGCGCGTGGCGGAAGAGCTGGCGCTGGCGCGTGAGGGCCAGAAGAACGCCGAGCAGCGGCAGCGCGTGGCGGTGGCGAAGCTGGAGGCCGAGGCGGTCGCGGGCGAGAGCCAGAGCAAGCGCGACAAGGAAGTGGCGATCGCCGAGCGCGAGGCGGAGACGGTGGCGAGCAAGAAGCGGTTCGAGCAGAACCAGCGCGTGCAGGTGGCGCAGGCCGAGGCGCAGGCCGTCAGCGGCGAGAACACGAGCAACGCGAGCGTGGCGGAGAGCAACGCGAAGCTGGCCGAGGTGCGTGCGGAGGCGACGCGTCGGGCCGAGGTGGCGCTGGCGCAGGCGCGTCGGGCGGTGCTGGAGGCGGAGCGTGAGCAGGAGCTCGCGCGGCTCGCGAAGGAGAAGCTGGCGCCGCAGGAGATCGAGAAGCAGCGGGTTGAGATCGCGGCGGAGGCGGAGGCCGAGAAGCGTCGCCGCGAGGCGCGGGGCGAGGCGGACGCGGTGCTGGCGCGGTACCTGGCCGAGGCGGAGGGCGTGCAGAAGGTGCTGGAGGCGAAGGCCGAGGGCTATCGCAAGCTGATGGTGGCGTGCAACGAGAACCCGCAGGTGGCGCCGACGCTGCTGCTGATCGAGCAGTTGCCCAAGCTGGTGGCCGAGCAGGTGAAGGCGATCAGCAACCTGAAGATCGACAAGATCACGGTGTGGGACCAGGGCCGGGGCGCGGGGGCCGAGGGCAAGGGGACGCGGAACGCGACGGCCGATTTCCTCGCCGGCATGATCGGCAGCCTGCCGCAGATCCACGAGCTGGCGGAGCAGGCGGGCGTGACGCTGCCTTCGGCGCTGGGCCGCGTGACGCACACGCACGCGGACGGCAAGGGTCCGGGGCAGACCGGTCCGTCGGCCGAGGCGACACCGCGGCGCTGAGGGCCGGGGGGGCTGGGGGGCCGCGAGGGCCGCGGCCGCGGGGAAGTCTGGGGGCAATCTGTCGCGGGCCCGCGGGGGCCCGCGTTTCTTTGCGCGGAGGCGATACGCTCTGCCCATGCCATCCATCCCCGACCGTGTCATGCTCTCCGGCATCTCCCGCATCGGCCTGCTCACGGGCGGCGGCGATTGCCCGGGCCTCAACGCCGTCATCCGCGCCGTGACCAAGGACTGCCTCTTCCACGGCGTGGAGGTGCTTGGGATCGAGGACGGCTTCCTGGGGCTGATCGAGGACCGCGTGCGGCCGCTGGACCGCGACGCGGTGTCGAACATCCTGACGGCGGGCGGGACGATCCTGGGGAGCTCCAACAAGGCGAACCCGCAGAAGTTCCCCGTGGGCCGCGGGCCGGACGGCAAGCCGATCTTCCGCGACATGACGGAGATCTGCGTGACGCACGCGAAGCTGCACGGGATGGAGGCGCTGATCGTGATCGGCGGCGACGGCACGATGTCGGCCGCGGCGCCGATCATCGAGGCGGGCATCCCCTGCATCGGCGTGCCGAAGACGATCGACAACGACCTGTACGGCACGGACCTGACGTTCGGCTTCCTGACCGCGGTGGCGAACGCGACGGACGCGCTCGACAAGGTGCACAGCACCGCCGCGAGCCACCACCGCGCGATGGTGGTCGAGGTGATGGGCCGCAACGCGGGGTGGATCGCGCTGCACGCGGGCGTGGCGAGCGGGGCGGACATCATCCTGCTGCCCGAGATCCCCTTTGACCTGGACGACGTGTGCAAGACGGTGCTGGCCCGGGGGCAGCGGGGCAAGCGCTTCACGATCATCTGCTGCGCCGAGGGGGCCAAGCCCCGCGGCGGGGCGCAGATCGTGGAGAAGGTGATCGACACGAGCCCCGACCCCATCCGCCTCGGCGGCGTCGCCAAGTGGCTCGCGGGGCAGATCGAGGAGCGGACGGAGGTCGAGAGCCGCTACGTCGTGCTGGGGCACGTGCAGCGCGGCGGGACGCCCGTGGCCGCCGACCGCGTGCTCGCCACGCAGTTCGGCCACGCCGCGACGGAGCTGCTGAAGACCGGCGTGATGAACCGCCTCGTCGTGATGCAGGGCATGCGGCTCGGCCACATCCCCATCACCGACGCGGCGGGCAAGCAGCGCCTCGTGGAGCCCGCGACCAACCAGCTCGTGCAGGCCGCGCGCAGCGTGTACACCAGCTTCGGCGACGGCGAGACCAAGGCGGTCTGACGCGGCTGGGCGCGACCTCCGCGGCTTTCCGCCGCTTGCCGCCCCGCCGCCCCGCCGCCCCGCCGCGGGCGATCGGCCCAGTCACCCGGCGAAATCCCAACCCCCCGTCGCCCAACAAGGTGATCCGAAGGGGGGTCTTGGTCATGCACGCGATCTCGTATGTCGAACACGCTCGGCCGGTGAAGGACAAGCTGCTCGCCTACGTGCTCTGGTTCTTTCTGGGCTTGCTGGGGGCGCACCGGTTTTATCTGGGCAAGTGGGGCACGGGCCTGCTGTGGCTCCTCACGGGCGGCATCTTCGGCGTCGGTTGGCTGCTTGACCTCTTCCTGACGTCCGGCATGGTCGACCGCGTGAACGCGCGGTGGTGACGCAGGACGCCCGGCCGGCCCGGCCCGGCTGAGCCGGCCGTGACGCCGCCGTGACGCGGCGGGGCGAACCGGACGGGCCCGCGGTCGATACCGTCTGATGGCCGCGTGCCTGGATCCCCGCGGCCCCGGGGGGACGCCGCCGTTGGCCGTGCGTGTGCTCATCATCGAAGACGACGACGCCGTCCGGCGGAGCCTGGCGGATGCGCTCACGCTCTCGGGCTACGCCGTGCAGGCGGCGCGCGACGGCCGCGCGGGCCTGGCGGCGCTGGGCATCCACCCCGCCGCGGCGGGCCCGGCGCCGACGGCGACCTCGCCCGCGGCCGACCTGGTGCTGCTGGACCTCATGCTGCCGGCGGTGGACGGGTTCGGCGTTCTCGCGGCGCTGCGCCGGGCGGCGCCGGGGCTGCCCGTCATCATCATCACGGCGCGCGGGGCCGAGGCGGACCGCATCCGCGGCCTGCGCGGCGGGGCGGACGACTACATCGTGAAGCCGTTCGGCCTGGACGAGCTGCTGGCGCGGGTCGAGGCCGTGCTCCGCCGCGCCGGCCCGATCGCCCCGGCCCGTTCCGCCGGCGCCGCGGGCGACGGCGCGGACGCCGCCTCGGGCCCCATCACCATCGCCGGCCGCACGCTTGACCTGCGCCGGCATGAGGTCATCTCCCCCACCGGCGAGCGGGCCCTGCTGACGCAGCGCGAGGCCGAGGTGCTGGGCTACCTGATCGAGCACCGCGGCCGCGTGATCACGCGGGAAGAGCTGCTCGAGCGCGTCTGGGGGCTTGACCCGCGCGGCGTGCGCACGCGCACGGTGGACATGGCCGTCGCGCGGCTCCGTGAGCATCTGGGCGACGACGCCTCAAGCCCCGCCGTCATCCTCACCGTGCGCGGCACGGGGTACATGCTGGCCGCCGAGGCGCCGGGAGCCACGGCATGACCTCGCCCCGCCACGCCCGCGCGGCCTGGGCGGCGCTCGTCGTCGCCTCGGGGCTCGTGCTGCTCGCGGCGGCGCTGCTCACGGCGGGCGCGGTGGAGCGCGAGCGCCGCGCCGCCGCCGAGGGGGCCCAGCGCGAGCTTGACCAGCGGCTGGGCCTCGCGCTGTGGCGCATGGAGACGGTGGCGGCGGAGATCGTCGCCGTGGCCGCCGCGAGGCCCTGGACCGCCTGGAACCCCCCGCCCACCGCCGAGGGAACAGACCCCGCGGCCGCGCGCGGTGGCGCGACGACCCGCTCGCTCGCGCTCGAACCGACACCGTCGCTCGAGCGGCTGCACTTTTTGCTGCGGCGCGGCGTGGTGGAAGACGCGGCGGCGTCGTACGCGCTGCGTTCGGCGGGCGACCCCGAGGCCGCGGCACGCGAAGCCGTCGGCCTCGTGGTGCGCGAAGGAGCCGCTGAGGATGGAACGGGAGACGAGACGCGAACCGACCCATTGCCCGCGTCCGCCGCCGGGCTCTCGCCCGAGGCGGTGCGGCAGGAGCGGCGGCTGACGGAGTTCCGCGAGAAGCACGCGGCGGCGCTGGCGCGGCTTGCGCCCGAGCTGCCGCTGGACGCGGGGCTGCCGCTGGCGCTGCTGGCGGAGGCGGCGCCAGCGCAGGAACCAGGGCGGGGGCCGGCGCGGTCGTTCGCGCGGCTCGGGGCGTCGCCGCCCGGGGGTGAGGACGACGCGGCGTTGACCACGGCGGCGTCGGCCGCGTCGGCGGCGGACGTGTTCGCCGACGTCGCCGACGTCTCGCCGAACGCGAACGAGCAGACCGCCATCCGATCGGAACGCGGCGACGAGATGGCTCCGGCCTCTGAGGCCTTTGAGGCCGCGGAGGCCGACGCCGCGAGCCCGGACTCCGAGACCACGGCCTCTGCGAGCGCGGGCTCGGCGAAAGCGGGCTCGGCGAAAGCGGGCTCGGCGAGCCCAGACCCGGCGAACCGGGATCCCGCCAACGCGGATCCTTCCAACCCAGACCCGGCCGAGGCCCTCGCCCGCGGCCTGATCGCCGCACCGCCCACCGAGCAGCAGGTCGAGTACGACAACCGCACCCGCATCGCGAAGGTGAACGCCTACGCGAACCTCACCGCGCAGTCCGCGTTCAAGCCCGAGGCGGACGTGGCCTCGCCCGCGGGGCCGGCGGACGTGCGCGTCGGGCCGCTGGTGCCGCGGTGGCTCGCCTTTGAGCCCGAGCCGACGCTCGCGCTGCTGCGGGCGGTCGACATCGGCGGCGAGCGCACGGTGCAGGGCCTGCTGCTGGACTGGAACGCGCTGCGCACAAGGCTCGTCACCGCGTCGGCCAGCCCGGCGCTGGGCCTGCGCCTCGCGCCCGCGCGGGAGCCGGCGCCGGCGGCGTGGCAGAACCGCCTCGCCACGCTGCCCGTTGAGGTGTGGCCCGCCGCGGCGGCGCCGGCGGGTGCGCTGTCGCCCGCGTTCGTGCGCGCGCTCGTGTTCGGCTGGCTTGGCCTCGCGGCGGCGTGCGCGGCGATCGCCGCGGTGCTCGCGCGCACGCTCGCGCTCAGCAACCGGCGCGCCGCCTTTGCCCGGGCCGTGGCGCACGAGCTGCGCACGCCCCTCACCAGCCTGCGCCTCTCGGCAGACATTTTGGGCCGCCTGCTGCGGGATGAGCCGGCGGCCTCCCCCTCGCACCGCGCGGCCGGGGCCGTGCAGGAGCAGGCCCTGCGGCTGTCGCAGGTGGTGGACGCGCTGCTGGCGGACGCGGGGCTTTCGGCCGATGCGGGGGAGGGCTCGGCGGGACAGGTGGGCCTGGCGGCGGGCGAGCTGCTGCGCCAGGTGGCGGAGGCCGTGCGGCCCATCGCCGAGGGGGCGGGCCTGCGGGTGGTGGTCGAGGGGGCGGCGTTGGACGGGGCCGGAAGCCCGGCCGCCGTGCGCACGTCCCCCGCGGCCGTGCTGCGGGTCTTTGGCAATCTGGCGACCAACACGGTGCGGCACGCGACGCCGCCGGCGACGTGCGTCCATCTGGGGGCGGCGTGGCGGGGGCGGTGGCTGGAGATCACGTACGCCGACGACGGGCCGGGGCTGCCCCCCGGAGCGTGGGGGTCTGCCCGGGGACTGGGGCTGCCGCTGTCGCGGCGGCTGGCGCGGTTGGCGGGGGGGCGGCTGGCGTGGGTCCGGCCGGGGCTGGGGGCGGCGTTCCGGCTGCGGCTGCCGGGGGTTCGCGGGGGTGGGCCGGGTGGAGCGGGGCTGGGGGCGGGGCTGGGAGCGGCGAACGATCGGCGGTCGGTCGGGGGCTGACGCTGGGCGTCGGGGGTTCTACACTTCGCCCCACCCGGCGGGGCTGAACGGCCCGCGGCCGGGGCGGTGACATCCCGGGCCTATAGCTCAGTTGGCTAGAGCGCACCCCTGATAAGGGTGAGGTCGTTGGTTCGAATCCAACTAGGCCCATTGATTTGCCCCCGTTGGTTTGGCGGCTCCGCGTGAGACCTGCGGCGTGCGACGCCCGGGTGTTGGCTTGCCGCTCGGGTGGGGCGCATGGATCGACGGCGGGGCGTGACCACCCCGCCCGGTGGAATGCGGGCGGGCGTTTTTCGATCGATGAGGCTCGTGAGGACAGCGGCGTGAGGGCAGCGGCCGGAGACGGGCCCGCTCGCCGCGGCGGTTGGCTGGACGGGGTGGGGGGGGAGGCATCGAGGCATCGAGGCACCGAGGCATCCAGGCATCAGGGCATCGAGGCGGTGGGGCGGCGGGGGCGGGGCGGTTGAGGGAAAGGTGAGCACGAAAGTGAGCACGAAGAGCAAGGCCAAGCGCACGTTTTCTGGGGACTTCAAGCGGTTCTTCGGGCGGGGGCTGGGGATTCTCCTGCCCTCGATCGTGACGCTTTGGCTGCTCTTTCAGGCGTTCGTGTTTTTGTTCACGAACGTGGCCGAGCCGATCAACCGGGGCATCCGCTCGGGGGTGCTGGCGGTGGCGCCTCGGGTGATTGACGAGTCGGAGCCGCTGCCGGCGATGTTCGCGTGGATGGAGGTGTCGCCCGAGCAGGTGGAGCGGCTGCGGAGCTTCCCGCAGAGCCCGACGGCGAAGGAGCTGACCGAGGCGCAGGCGATCGCGCAGATCCGCCGCGACCAGCTCCGCGAGGCGTGGCGCGGCGAGTGGTACCTGAACGGCGTGGGCCTGCTGGTGGCGGTGCTGCTGGTGTATTCGGCGGGGCTGCTGCTGGGCAACTACGTGGGGCGGCAGGTGTACACGCGCGTGGAGAAGCTGATCTCCAAGGTGCCGGGCTTCAAGCAGGTCTACCCGCACGTGAAGCAGGTGGTGGACCTGGTGTTCGGCGAGAACAGCACGATGAAGGCCTTCAGCGAGGTGGTGCTCGTCGAGTACCCGCGGAAGGGGATGTACACCATCGGCATGGTGACGGGCAACACGTTCGGCGAGCTGCGCGGCATCGCGGGGGGCGAGGTCATCAGCGTCTTCATCGCGACGAGCCCCACGCCGATGACGGGCTTCGTGGTGAACGTGCGGCGCGACGAGGCCGTGACGCTGGACATGACCATCGAGCAGGCGCTGCGGTGGATCATCACCGCGGGCGTGCTGACGCCCGACACGCACCTGCCGGCCGTGGCGCTGGGGGCGGACGTTGCCGCGGCGGCGGAAGCGGCGGCCAAGGCCGCGGCGAAGGCGGCGAGTCTGCCGCCGACCGACCGGCCCAGCGCGGCCTGAAGGTGGCGCGGCGCGGGGCGAGGCCTGATCCCGCGGCCCGGGTTTGGCGCCCGGCGGCCGGGGCGTGCTGTTGTGCTACAGTGGCGCGGCGGTGTCGGGTGGGCGGGACGACGCCGCGGGTGGCCGCGTGCGCGGCCGATCGCCCGGGCGGACCGGGCGCGTCGGGCCGCGTGCCGCCACGGGTCGGGAGGCCTCGGTCATGCGGCTTTCAGAGATTGTGCTCGAGCAGGCCATCGTGCCGGCGCTGAAGGCTTCGACGCGCGAGGACGTGCTCGCGGAGATGCTGGGCGCGCTCGTGTCGGCGGGGGCGGCGGACGAGAGCCTGAAGGCCGAGCTGCTGGCGAAGCTGATCGAGCGCGAGTCGAAGAGCTCGACCGGGTTCGGCCGGGGCGTGGCGGTGCCGCACGTGAAGCACACGGCGGTGCGCCGGGTGTGCGCGGCGGTGGGGCTGTCGCCCCGCGGGGTGGACTTTTCGGCGCTCGACAAGCAGCCGGTGTACTCGGTCTTCATGCTGCTGAGCCCGGCCGATCGGCCCGAGGAGCACCTGCAGGCGATGGAGGCCATCTTCAAGAACCTGAGCAAGGACACCTTCCGCCGCGTGCTGCGGCAGGCGGGGAGCGTCGCCGAGGTCGTGACGCTGCTGGACGAGGCGGACGCCCAGCAGTTCGCGGGCTGAGGCGGGCGGGGCGTGGAAAGAAAGAGCAGGAGCGCGGGCCGCCGGCGGGGGCCCACGGAGGCTCGCGTTGCCGGACCGACGAACAACGCCCGTCACCATCGTGAACACGCTGGGCCTGCACGCCCGGCCTGCGATGGCGTTCGTCGACGCGGCCGCGGCGTTCAAGAGCCACGTCTGGCTCTGCCGCGACGGCGAGCAGGTGGACGGCAAGTCGATCATGCAGATCATGATGCTCGCGGCGACCAAGGGCACCACGCTGGAGCTCATCGTGGAGGGCGAGGACGCCGAGCCGTGCCTGAACGCCCTGGCCGCCCTGGTGCAGCGGGGCTTTGACGAGGACTGAATCGGCCGACTTTCGTCGAGGCCGACGTTGACGCTGCCCCTGGGCGCGTCGGGCGACGCATGCGCTAGACTGACCGGGGCAGGCCGGTGGCCCCGTGGCCCGGGCCGGTCACGGCAGCCGTTTTCCAAGTCCGGTCGCAGAAGTCCGGTTGCCCAAGTCCGATGGCCCACGTCCGTGCGGCCGCGTCGGGGCCCTTGCCCGCGCCGCGCAGCACCGCACAGCACAGCACGCAGGAGACACCATGATGACGCCGACGAACACCGCCGCTTCCTTCCGCGCCCCCACCCTTGCCGCGATCGCGGGCGTGTCCTGGCTCGGAGCGGGGCTCGGAGCGGGGCTTGGGGCGGGGCTTGCGCTGTCGCTGGCCGGGTGCAACACGAGCGAGGGCGTGGCGCAGGACGTCGGCGGCGTGGCCGACGCGGTGGGCGGGGCGTTCTCGCAGGGCGTGTCGATCGACAAGCTCGTGGGCAACTACAACCTCTCGAGCCTCGCCGGCACGGACCTCGCCTCCCTCCTGAAGCGCGGGGCCCAGCAGCCCACGCTGGAAATCGCCAAAGACGGCAAGGTCGGCGGCGTCACGGGCCTGAACCGCTTCACCTCGGGCCTTGACCTGCAGAAGCTGCTGAAGGGCGAGTTCAGCCTGAGCAACCCCGCCAGCACCCGCATGGCCGGCCCGGGCGCGAGCATGGAGCTGGAAAACGCCTTCCTCGCCATGCTGGAAAAGGTCCGCAGCTTCAAGCTCGACGGCGGCACGCTCACGCTGCTGGACGAGGCGAAGAAGGCGCTGGCGACGTTCACGAAGATCGGGTGAACAGCGAGGGGCTGCGCCCGGCCCGCCTGCCCCGGCTCGCCGTGGGGGTGACGGCGTCGGACGGCGGCGGCTTTTCTTTCGCGCTCTGCGGAGTAAGAATCTGCTGTTGACGTAGCCGAATCCCCGTCCGACGGCGGGGAACGGGGGAACCACCGCCGCTGTGTATCGCGGCAGGGGCGAAGGCGTCGCGGGACGCAGGTCCACCGATGCCGGGCCACTTTCAGGGCCTAGCCCGTCAGCTCACCTCGTAGGCGTGTGAAAGCGCGCGACATCGGGTCTCCTGGCGACGCGATCGGCGTTGAATCAGACCCCTGCTCGTGCAACGCGGCTCGGGAGCGAATGCGGCCAGGACCGCACTCGTTGCTGCGCCGACGCGGGCCCAGACGATGGCGAGCAAGCGTGGCGGCGTTCGCGCGACGGGCGCGGTGGTGGCCGGTGTGCGTGCGGGGGCGGCGATCGTTCGCTCGGTGTGGAACCGGTGCCGGGACACCTGGGGCCGACTGAGGGCGCCGCAGCAGTTGGTGCTGGGCTTCGCGGTCTACGCGCTGCTGGGAGCCGGCGTGCTGTGGCTGCCCGTATCGGTCACGACGCAGGCCGGCTTTCTCGACCATCTCTTCAGCGCGGTGAGCGCGGTGACGACCACCGGCCTCAGCACCCTGAGCGTGCCCGATACCTACTCGTTCTTCGGCGAGCTGGTGCTGCTCGCGCTCTTCCAGGCCGGCGGCATCGGCTTCATGACGGTGTCGTCGGCGTTCATCCTGTCGCGGCGCAGGCCCTTGTCGGAGGGGAGAATCGGCGTGCTGCGGGCCGGCTTCACGCTGCCGCGGAACTTTGTCCCGGCGCACTTCGTCCGCCACGTCGTGATCTTCACCGCCGCGTGCGAGATCGTCGGCGCGCTGCTGCTCTGGTGGCGCTTTGATGCGCTTGGGGTCGAGTCGCCCCTTTGGTCGGGCGTGTTTCACTCAGTCTCCGCCTTCGCAACCGCCGGCTTCAGCCTGAACAACACGAGCCTCGAGGCCTTTCGATCGGACTGGGTGATCAACGCCGTGATCGCCGCGCTCTGCTATCTGGGCGGCATGGGCTTCATCGTGGCGCAGGACGTGTGGTACTCCATCCGCCTGCGCGAGCGCATGCTCACGTTCACGTCGCGGATGATCCTGCTCATCACCGCGGCCGTCTTCGTCCTTGGAACCGCCGGGCTGTTCTTCCTGGAGCCCACACTGCGGAGCCTCGCCCCCGGCGATCGGCTGATGGCCGCGGCGTTTCAGGTCATGTCGGCCTCAACCACGGCGGGCTTCAACACCGTGCCCATCGGGGCGATGTCCGCGGCGTCGCTCGTCGTTGTAGTCGCCGCCATGGTCATCGGCGCGTCCCCGAGCG
The DNA here is from genome assembly GCA_964496975.1 of uncultured Phycisphaeraceae bacterium. Taxonomy (GTDB): domain Bacteria; phylum Planctomycetota; class Phycisphaerae; order Phycisphaerales; family UBA1924; genus CAZCBN01. Next base: position 9,792 of record CAZCBN010000054.1, on the reverse strand, counting down.
GCACCGGCGGCGGCATCAAGACGACCAGCGTGTCGGCCCTGGCGGCGAACCTCATGAGCGTGCTCCGAGGCCGCGATCGGGTGGTGCTCTTCCGGCACGAGATCCCCTTGCCGCGTGTGCTCTCCGCCGCTGCCGCGACCACGGTGTACGCCGTCGGGCTCGCGTTCGGGGTGCTCGTGCTCGCCATCACCGAAGACGCCGACTTTCTGCCGCTCGTCTTCGAGGCCGCCAGCGCCATCGGCACCGTTGGGCTGTCGACCGGGATCACCGGGTCGCTGACCGCGACCGGAAAGGTCGCCGTCATCGTGTTGATGTTCGCAGGCCGCTGCGGGCCGCTCACGATCGGGCTCGCACTGCTCCAGCCCCAGCCCGACGTCCACGACCAACGCATCGACGACCTCGCGACGTGACTCCGTCCCCGAACCGCCCGCGTCGCGCACGCCGGGGAGGCGGAGTTCGGCTACCGTTTCTTCATGCCCGTCGACCCGAGCCTCTACCTGCACCCGCAAACCCTTGCCCGGCTCGGCACGTTTGAGATGCGGGCCAAGATGATCGTTGAGGGCGTGCAGTCGGGCCAGCACCGCTCGCCCTACCAGGGCGTCAGCGTTGAGTTTGCCCAGCACAGGCCCTACGTGCCGGGCGACGACATCCGCCGGCTGGATTGGAAGGTCTTCGGCCGCACCGACAAGCTCCACCTGAAGCAGTACCAGCAAGAAACCAACCTTGACCTGATGGTGCTGGTCGACGCCTCGGGCTCCATGAACTTCGGCACCCGGCTCTTCAAAGACGCCAGCGGCGAGGGCCGCGAGACCAGCCCCGACGGCCGGCCCAACTGGACCAAGTACGACCACGCCACCGCCATGGCGGCCGCGCTCAGCTACATCACGCTCCAGCAGGGCGACCGCGCGGGGCTGGTGATCTTCGCCGACGAGGTCCGCCGCGTCGTGCCGCGCAGCAGCCAGCGGGCCGCGTGGAGGCCCATCATCGAGGCGCTCGCCACCCAGCCCGTGGACCGGCAGACCGACCTGCCCCGCGTCATCGACCAGGTGCTGTCGAGCCTCAACAACCGCTGCCTGCTCGTCGTCATCTCCGACCTGTTCGAGGAGCCCGACCGCATCCGCACCGCCTTCGCCCGCGTGCGGCACCGGGGGCACGACCTGATCGCCTTCCAGGTGCTGGACCGGGCCGAGCGGGACTTTGACCTGCAGGAGCCGGCCCCGTTTGTGGGCCTTGAGGGCGAGGGGGAGCTCCGCGTTGACCCCCGGGCCGTGCGCGACGCATATCTGGAGGCCCTGAACGCCCACGTGGACGCGGTGCACAAGCACTGCCGGGCGTTCAACTTTGACCACGAGGTGGTCAGCACGCACGACTTTCTGGGCCCGCCGCTCGCCGCGTTCGTCGCCAAACGCAACGCGGAGCTCAAGCGGCGCAGTTACGGCTGACCCCGGCCCCACAGCCCCGGGCCCCCGGCCCCCACAGCCCCCCGGCCCCCACAGCCCCACGGAAGACCACGCGATGGCACGCCGCACCCCCGCCGCCCCAGACCACGCCACTCCGCTCGGCCCACTCGCCCCGCTCGCCCCGCTCGCCCCGGCCGCCCGTGCCCTCGCCCGCGTGCGGGCCGACTCGCGGTCGTTCTTCCGCGCCCCGATGGTCCGCGTCGCGGCGGCGTGCGCCGCCCTGCTCGCCGCGGGCGTGGGCCTGACGGCCTGCACCGGCCCCGGCGGCATCACCAACGGCATGTCCGAGGGCCAGGTCATCCAGCGCCTCGGCGCGCCCGACGCGGTCTATGAGACGGCCGACCAGACGCACCGCTGGGTCGCCTTCACCAGGCCCGACCGGGCCAACTGGGCCTACCGCGACGCCGCGATGCTCTACTGGTTCGAGCAGGACATCCAGGTCGACATCGGCCCCGACGGCGTCCGCAAGTGGGGCCGCATCGCGCCCGGCCAGCGCGGCGCCGTCGCCGAGCTCTACCTGCAGGCCTCGAACAGCGCCCGCGCCCAGCAAGCCCGAGCGGCCACCCCGCCCGCCCCGACAAGCACGACGAACTCAACAAACACGCCGCCCGCCACGCCTCTGCCACCCGGCACCGTCATCCGCTGACATTGCTCCGGCCGCTTCTCCGCACAACCTCGCGCCTTGGTCACTCGCCCGTGAATGAACCCTCGTGGTGTCACGGCCTCTGGTGGCACAGCCTTGCAGGCTGTGCCGAGCGGCCTTCAACACCCCAGCGCACACCCGGCACAGGATGCCATCCTGTGCCACCCGCGCACTCCCGCCGCGTTTACGCGCGACCGGCCGGCCGCGGCTGTGGCTTCGCCCCACCATCCGCGCCAACAACAACGCCCGCCCCAGCGCCGGCTCCTGCACCAGCCCCCGCCGCCGTGACCACCACGGCCCCGCCGCCCGCACCCTCCGACCCGGCCGCACCGATCGCCGCCGCCACCTGCCGCGCCAGCTCCGCCCCGGCGTACGCCGCGCGGGCCGGCACGCGGAGCATCGGCACGCCCGCGGCCTGCAGTGCACGGTCCTTCTGCGCATCCCGAGCCTGCGCTTTGGCCCCCTGGTGCGAGCGGTCGTCCAGCTCCACCACAAGCCGCGGCTGGTACCGCTCGCCCGACACCAGCACAAAGTCCAGGTGCTTGCGGTCAATCCGGTTCTGCGTCGTCTGCCGCTGCGACGCCGAGAGCCCCGGCGCCGGCTGCACCACGTCGGCCAGCCGGACCTTACAAAGCACCCGCATCGCCGGCCGGCCCAGGTCCATCTGCCCCTGCCACGCCGCGACCTCAAGCACCTGATAGAACCGCCACTCCGCCTCGCTCAGCAGCGAAGGCCTCGCGACGGCGGGGATCGCGCCGTCGCCCTCCTTCCCATCATCAGTTCCCGCGGCCCCTTCACCCCGCGGGCCGCTCTTACCCCCGAGCACCGCGAGGACCACAAACCCGATCAGAACGAGCCCGCCGATGACGGCGAGCAGCATGATGTTGCTGGGCGTGAACATGCCCGGAATATAGCAAGCACGCCCTGTCGATCTCCCTCGCATCCCCCTCCGCGCAGCAAAGAGCCCGGGGGCCCTCGCAGGCCCCCGGGCGGGTCCACAGCCCCGGGTCACGCCGGTGCGTTCACAGCATCACGGGCAGGGCATGTCCAGCACCGCGAGGAAGTCGAACAGGTCAAAGATATCGCCCGGCACGGTGTCGCCGTTGTAATCAAGGCCCATGTCCAGGTCGGCGAGGAAATCGAACAAGTCGAACACATCGCCCGGCACGGTGTCGCCGTTGTAGTCCGCAGGGCACGGGCGGTCGCAGCGGTCATCGAAGCAGAACACCAGCACGTTCGAATCCGCGAAGTACGCGGGCTCGTCCAGCCGACGCTCCTGCCCGAAGTCGTCGAAGACCACCGGCGTGGGCCGCTCGGGCGCCCGCACCATGTCCGACGTCGCGAAGAGCCGGGTCTCCGCGCACCCCACCTCGCCCCGGTCGTTCGACTTCACCAGGTGGAAGTCGCCCGACGCCAGGCCCAGCCCGTTCGGCGGCGAGAAGATCGAGCCCGTCGAGCCGTACCCGCACTCAAAGTCCGGGATCACCGCCTCCGACTCGCTGCGGAGGTCGCCGCCGTACGCCCAGAACCAGTCCGGCGCGCCGCCGAACAGCGTCCGCTGCACGTACGCGTTCAGCGCATCCTCCCGGACCACATCGCCCGAGTGCACGATGTTGTTCTCGCGATCAAACTCCACCGCGGCGTACGCGTGATCAACGAACGCCACCGGCACGCCCGCCGTGTCGAACACGTCGAACCGCGTCGACCACAGCAGCCCGCCCGCGGGCGTCGTCGCCAGCAGGTGCGTGCCGTCGGCGCCGGCGATGCCGTAGTCGGTCCGCCCGTTCAGCGCGATCACGCCCTCGGCGTTGATGTCCAGGCCGTCGCCCGTCTCGTCCGTCACGGGGAAGTTGGGCGAGTCACGGTCGATCAGGTACGAGTAGCGGTTGCTCCACACCGGCGCGCCGATGGGCGTCGTCGCCAGCAGGTAGGCGTCACGCTCCGTCACGATGCCGCCCGCGAAGGGCCGCACATACCGCACCGTGCCCGAGACGACGATGTCGCCCCCGCCGCCGGCCGTGCCGCCCGTCGCCGTCGCCGGCGTGAACTCCACGTCCGTGAACGCGAGCTGCGTCTGCGTCGCGTTCGGCACCATCGCCACGTACAGGTTGTGCCACAGCAGCGTGCCGTCGGCCAGCGTGCGGAAGAGCACCGGCGCCCCCGCGCTGTTGCCGATCACCGCGATGTGCCCGGTCTCCCGCTCCTGGTCGAGCGCCACGCCCGGGAAGGGCGAGTGGATCGGGTCGGTGCCGACGGTGCCCGTGTACTGCCGCACCCAGCGCGTCGTGCCGTCGGCCTCGAGCCGCAGCAGGATGATCTGCATCGTCGCGCCGAACGACGTCGACTCGCCCGCGACGATGTAGCCCCCGTCGCTGGTCTGCTGCACGGAGTACGCGATGTCGCTCCCCGGCCCGCCCCAGCCCACCTGCCACTCGATGCCCCCGTCCCGCTTGTGCTTCGTGATCAAAAACTCTTCGCTCAACGCCGTGCCGAGGAAGCGGAACCCCGCCGTCACCCAGCCGCCGTCGCGCGTCCGGTCCAGCGAGAAGTTCCGCTCGCGGGTCTGGTCGCCGTACGACTCCTGAAACCGCTGCCCCTGCGCCACACCGGCCAACCCGGCAGCCGACACAAGCGCAACAACAGCCCGACGCGTCAACGCGCTCCGCATGGTCCACACCCTTTCGTGCGTGTGCTCCGGCCGCGCCCCACAGAGGATGTCGGGCGTCCAAACCGGGTGTCGCCGCCTTTGGCGGGGCCGCCCCTCATCCGGATACCCTCCGGCGGGCGGTTGCGGCGGCGACTTGCACGTTGTCAAGCGGCGCTCAACAAACCCGCTCACGCGCACTTCACAAAAATCTCCGGAGCCCCGGGGAATACACCGAACGGCCCAGTCTGTTCCTCCCCCGCCGCCGGCGGATGTACGCGTTCATCCGCCACGGCCGCCCGGGCCGCATCACCGCAGCCCGCGCGCCTCGCCCTGCGCAAGGCCGCGTGCACACGCACACACGCACCACACTCCGGAGCACCACACCATGCCGACCACCACCCACGCCGCTCCTCTCGCCGGCCGCGTCGCCCTCATCACCGGCGGCACCAGCGGCATCGGCCGCGCCACCGCCGTCGCCTTCGCCCGCGCCGGCGCCGCCGTCGCCTTCACCGGCCGCCGCGAGGCCGAGGGCAAAGAGACCCTCGCCCTCGTCCAGCACGCCGGCGGCAAGGGCCTCTTCATCCAGGGCGACGTGCTGAACGAGGCCGACATCAAGAAGGCCGTCGACCAGACCGTCGCCACCTTCGGCGCCCTGCACATCGCCTTCAACAACGCCGGCGTCGAGATCACCGGCCCCGTCGTCGAGCTCACCGCCGCCGACATCGACCGCGTCCTCGGCATCAACGTCAAGGGCGTCCTGCTCAGCATGAAGCACCAGGTGCCCGCGCTCGCGAAGTTCGCGGCCGGCGCCGAGGGCGGCGCCAGCATCATCAACAACGCCAGCATCGCCGCCTCCATCGGCATGGCCGGCGTCGCCCTCTACTGCGGCAGCAAGGCCGCCGTCGTCGGCCTCACCCGCGCCGCCGCCATCGAACTCGCCCCGCAAAAAATCCGCGTCAACACCGTCTCCCCCGCCGCCATCCAGACCGACATGATCGAGCGCTTCACCGGCCACAACGCCGACGCCAAGGCCGGCCTCGCCTCGATGCACCCCATCGGCCGCGTCGGCCGCGTCGAAGAAGTCGCCAAGGCCGTCACCTTCCTCGCCAGCGACGCCGCCAGCTTCGTCACCGGCCACGACCTTCTCGTCGACGGCGGTTTCACGGCGCAATAAGCACCGCCGCGTGCTGGGTGATCGGTGATGGGTAGTTGAAACGAGTGCCGTGGGGACGCCGCACCAACGGCCTGTCCACGCCGATCAACCCTCGGCCGTCGCGCGCAGAACGTCTTCCTCATATCATCATCGATCATGCACAGACCGTCCGCGAGCGCGTCCAAAGCACTCCGCATCCTCGCCGTTGCGGTTCTGGCCCTCCAGATCCTGCACGTCTTCACCCTCCCCGGCTCGTCCGCCGGCGAACGCATGCGATGGCTCTACAACCACACCCTCGGCCTCATCCTCCCCATCGATGTCGGCGGCCGCGCCTCAACCCTCGGTAACACACTCGACATCGAGCGCGACGGCCGGCCCGCGCTGCTTTCGTACACGTACAACCTGCACGAGCGAGCCGAGGGCGCGTGGGCACCGACGCGGTTCCGCGTCTTCCAGCGTCTCACCGTCACCGTCACCGGCGGCGACCAAGGCGAACTCGCCCCCACCCAAGCCGACCGCGCCCTCGCGCTGGCCGACATCGCCTCAACCGGCCGCCCCTGCGACGTCGCGCTCCTGCAGACCGACGCCATCACCCACACGCGCCCGCTCCGCTCCGGCCTCTTCACAAACATCACCACGGCCCTCGCCGCGTGCATCACCCTCGCCGCCTTCCTCCCGCGACGAGCCCACGCAAGAGCGACCACCCACACCGTCCACGCCGCGTGACAGCCGCGCGCGGGGTACCGCGAAGACCCGCGCCAGCGGATACCCCGCGCCCGCCAGGCTCATCACCCGTCGCGGCGCACGCTCAAAGCCGGTTGAGCAACGCCAGAGGTACAGAACCAATCCACTTTCTCGCCAATCTCCTCACGGACAGCCCGCGTCAAGCACCGCGAGGAAGTCGAACAAGTCGAAGATGTCCGCCGGCGACGTGTCCATGTTGAAGTCGAGCCCGCCGTCCAGCGCTGCCAAAAAGTCAAACAGGTCGAAGATGTCCCCGCCCACGGTGTCGCCGTTGAAGTCCGCGGGGCACGGCTGGTCCGGCGGCACGGTACTCGCGAGACGGAAGCCGACGAATAAGAACTCGAGCGCCGGAAGGCCACCGCCCTTGCCCAACGACCACAGGCCGAACTCGTTGTCGAAGAACGAGCCGCCGCGGAGGCCGCGGGTAGCATCGCTCACAATCAGCGTCTCGTTCCACTCCAACACGTTGCCGTTCATGTCGAACGCACCGTAGAAGGTCGTGTTCCGCGTCGAGCCGACCGTGGTCACGTTGCCGTCCCGCCCGTTCCAGTCGGCGCCGAAGTTGTAGTTCACGACGTTCATACCGGGGTTACCGACATCACCTGTGCTCGTCGCGGTCGCGATCGTCGGCACGCGGTTGCTCTGGGTGGCGTACAGCCAGTAGTCGTCGGTGTCGCCGCCCTGCGACGCGGGCTGGTGATAGGCGGCTTTGTACCACTCGTTCTCGTTGGGGATGAAAATATGGTCGGGGTTCGAGATGTCGACCGTGATGGCGCCGATGGAGTTCGTGCCCGTGAGTGTGTAGACCCCCGCCTCGGTGGTGGAAGGACTTTGCAGGCCGGCGGGCTGCCCGTTGGTCATCCAGTTGGCCATGCGGGCCACGTCGTACCAGCTCACGAAGATGACCGGCTTGTTGCCCATGTTCGCACGCACTGAGTAGGTGTACGAGCCGGCCGAACCCGAGCGCGTGATCCCGCCGCGGGGGTCGGAGCCCATGAGCGAGCTGTAGAGCCCATTGGGGTCGCTGGCGGCGACCGAGTTGAGGAACGCGGCATACTGGGCGTTGGTCACCTCGTAGGTGCCGATGCGATATTCGTAGCCAACCGCGCCGAAGTTCTGGATGCCCGGGGTTTCGATGTCACCATCACTCGGGTCCGCCGCATTGCCGGCGTTGCCAACCGTGACCCACTCCATGACGACAGGCTGGCCGAAGGCCGGGGCAGCGGCGAACAGGGACGCGGCAACGGTCGTGAGGGTCGTGGTCTTCATCGTGTTGCTCTCCAGCCTCCCGTCAACATTCGTTCGTCGTCAGAACACATGTCCGATGAACGGACCCCCAAAGTACTGCCACCCCTTGAGCGTGGCAACGCGCGCAGGTCACTTCATCGATTCTTCACGCAGCGACAGGCCGGGGCAGCGAGGGAAACCCCGCGACCTCCGACTCTTGCCGCCCCTCCGCGTTCTCTTCACCACCCCTCAAGAACGAAAGAAACCCGGACCGGGCCCGGGCTTTCGCACGTCACCATGCAAACCCCACGTCCTCAAAGCCTCTCAAACACCGGCAGCTCCCCCACCAGCGGCTTCGCGTACCGCACAAACGCCTGCGTCACCGCGCCGTCGCCCTCCAAAAACTCCGCCGGCATGTGCTTCGTCTTCGCCGCCACGTCGCTCAGCTCGATGCGGTCCAGCTCGCTCCGGTACGCCTGGCCGTCCACGCCGCTGCCCGTGCGCAGGATCGCCACGCTGCCGTCCAGGTCGCCGCTGCTCGCGATCATCGCCGCGTAGCGGCCCGCGCGCCGCGCCTCGTCCGCGTCCACCGGGCTCTGGTCGGGCCAGCACCGCTGCAGGTAGCCGAACGTGTCGGCCCGCACGCGCGGCGCCTTCCCGCTCGCCGTCTTGAGCCGCTTCTTCAGATGCTCGGCCAGCGCATCGCCCAGCGCCCCCGTCCCGCTGAGCTGCACGTTCCCGTGCGCGTCCTTCTCGCCCTGAAAGAGCGTCGTCGCCACCGCCACGTGGTCCTTGTCCTGAATGCCCTCGCTCACCGCGATCTGGCACCGGCCCAGCCGGTCGTACACGCTCGCCACACGCTGCGTGAACTGCTCCAGGTCAAACGCCACCTCGGGCACGTACACAAGGTGCGGCCCGTCGTCCTCGTGCTGCTTGCCCAGCACGCTCGCCGCCGTCAAAAAGCCCGCGTGCCGCCCCATCACCACGTTGATCTTGATGCCCGGGATGCTCGCGTTGTCCAGGCTGTCCGCGGCGAACGCCGTCGCGACGTACCGCGCCGCGCTCGGGAAGCCCGGCGTGTGGTCGCTCATCATCAGGTCGTTGTCCACCGTCTTGGGCACGTGGAAGCAACGCAGCTCGTACCCCGCCTTGTCCGCCAGCTCGTTCACAATCCGGCACGTGTCGCTGCTGTCGTTCCCGCCGATGTAGAAGAAGTAACGAATATCGTGCTTCTCGCACGACTTAAAGATCCGCTCGCAGTACGCCGCGTCCGGCTTGTCCCGCGTGCTCCCCAGCGCCGCCGAAGGCGTCTTGGCGATCCGCTCCAGCGCCGCCTGGTCCAGCGCCGACACGTCCACGAGCTGGTCGCTCGTCAGCCCCTTCACCCCGTGCCGCATGCCCAGGATCCGCCGGATCGGGCTGCCCGCCCGCCCCGCCCCGGCCCCCTTCAGCCCCTCGATCACGCCGACAAGGCTCTGGTTGATCACCGCGGTCGGACCGCCAGACTGCCCGATCGCCGCGTTCCCCGTCACAAGCCGTTCCGACATCGCCGTTGCTCCTCAATCACCCCGGCCGGGGCCACGCCGGGACAACCCGGCCCGCGCCCCCGACACGTTAGCCGCCCGCGCGTCCCCCCGAATGCCCTCGCACTCGCCGCCCCCACCGCCCTCGACGCCCCAGCCCCCTCCCGGCCCTAGCCAACGCCACCCCCCCCCCGCGAAACCCGCGACCACCCGCCCGCAGCCGCTGGGAACGCCAGACAGACCAGTCGAACAACAAAATGGAATCGCTTACATTCTCTCGTCACCCTTGCCCCATCGCCCCGAATCGGGATCATCCCCCCGTCGTCCAGGCATCCCGATTCGTTCGTTCGTTCCGGAGGCAAGACAACCCATGAACCGTCACCCCAGCATCCCCG
>CAZCBN010000053.1:0-21548 GCA_964496975.1 uncultured Phycisphaeraceae bacterium | reverse complement strand
CGCCTCGACCGTCCGCGTGTCGTCGAGCCGCAGCGTGAGCGTCACCGCCGGGTTGTCGTCGTTCGCCCGCACCGGCACCACCAGCACGCGGCCGGCGACATGGTCCACGGGCCCGGTCGTGTCGGGGAGCCAGTCCTGGCCCGCCGCCACCGCCGCGGCGACGCCGAGGCACCACAGCGCCGCGGCCCGCGCGCACGCCGTCGGGCGATCGGCGGCTCCCGGCTGGACTCGTGATGGGTGGTGGGCCATAAGCGCACGGGGCACGTCGAACTACGACGGGAAATCGGCCGCGTGCAGCGGCAGCGTGTCCACGATGTTCTGCACGACCGCGTCGGCCGTCACGCCCTCCGCCTCGGCCTCAAAGTTCATGATCACGCGGTGACGCAGCGCCGGCAACGCCACCCGGCGGATGTCGTCCGTGCTGATCGCCGCCCGGCCGTCGAGCAGCGCCAGCACCTTGGCGCCCAGCGTGAGCGCCTGGGCCGCGCGGGGGCTGGCGCCGACGCGCAAAAACCGGTCGACCATCGGCGTGGCGAACGAGGCCGCGTCCCCGTTCGAACGTGCCGAGGCACCGGCCGCGGCGCCACGCTCCGTGCGCGCGTCCCGCGGGTGTGTCGCCAGCACAAGCCGCACGGCGTAGTCCACCACGTGCGGCGCCGCGGCGACGCCCCGCACCAGGTGCTGGTGGTCCAGGATCCGGGCCGCGTCGAGCACGGGCGACACCTCGGGGTCCACGCCGCCGGTCGTGCGGGCGAGCACCTCGTGCAGGTCTCGCCGCGTCGCGTACCCCACCTGCAGCTTGAAGAAGAAGCGGTCGAGCTGCGCCTCGGGCAGGGGGTAGGTCCCCTCCTGTTCGAGCGGGTTCTGCGTCGCCATGACGAAGAAGGGCCGGGGCAACGCGTGCGTCACGCCCTGCACGGTCACGCTGCGCTCCTGCATCGCCTCGAGCAGGGCCGACTGGGTCTTCGGCGTGGCGCGGTTGATCTCGTCCGCGAGCAGAATCTGCGCGAAGACCGGGCCGGGCTGAAAGCGGAACTCGCGGCGGACGCGGCCCGCGCCCTCTTCCTGCTCCACCACGATCGTGGTGCCGGTGATGTCGGCGGGCATCAGGTCGGGCGTGAACTGCACGCGGCTGAACGACAGCGAGAGCGCGCGCGCCAGCGTGCGCACCAGCAGCGTCTTGCCGATGCCCGGCACGCCCTCCAGCAACGCGTGCCCCCCCGTGAACAGGCACGTCAGCACCCCTTCCACCACCGGCGCGTGCCCCACCACGGCCCGGCCGATCTCGGCCCGCAACGCGGCAAAGTCCTCGCGGAACCGGGCGGCCGCGGCCTCGACCGCTTCGGGGGTGGACAGATCGGGCGGCTGGTGTGCGACAGGGGGCATCGGGGAGAGGATAGTGGCGCGTTCGGGGTGTGGCTGCACCGGCCCGGGGAGAACCCGTGGGGGCGCAGGGGGCCTGTGAAGCTGGAGGAATGGTGCGGGGTGCGCGGGGGGCGTCGCGCAAGGGCTGCGCGGGAGGCTGGCCGGTGACGCCCGTGAATCGTTGGTTGAGGGCTGGGTGGTGGGCACCCCCGGGGGGAACCGCAGCATGTCGAGGATCAACACGAACATCGAGTCCCTGGTCGCGCAGCGGGCGCTGGCCCGCACCGACCGGGCGGCGGCCACGAACCAGATCCGTCTCGCCACGGGCCAACGGATCAACGCGGGGCGAGACGACCCGGCGGGGCTCGTGTCGGGCGAGGCGCTGCGGGCCCAGTTGGCCCAGCTGGAGGCCGAGACGCGGTCGCTGGAACGGGCGGACGCGGTGGCGCGGGTGGCGGACAGCGCGGCGGGGGAGATGTCGGCGCTGCTGGCCGAGGCGGAGGGAAAGGCCGTGGCGCTGGCGAACAGCGCGGGCTTCTCTGAGGCGGAACGCGACGCGCTGCGGCTGGAGTACAACAGCCTCGTGCAGGGCGTGGACCGGATCGCGCAGACCACGTCGTTCAACGGCGAGCGGGTCTTCCGCGATGAGACGGTGCTGCGGGCGGGCGAGGAGGAGCTGGCGATCGGCCGGAACGACGCGGCGACGCTGGGCGAGACGGCGTTCGACGGCGAGACGCTCTCGCTGCGCGACACGGCGCGGGCCGGGGGCGCGGCGGCCGCGGGCACGGCGAACGGGCAGGCGGTGCTGGACGCCGCCGCGGCGCAGGTGGCGCAGCTGCGCGGGCAGATCGGGGCGTTCCAGAGCAACCAGATTGGAGCGCTGCGCGGGAGCCTGAACGCGGAGTTTGTGAACACGGCGGCGGCGCGGTCGGCGATCGTGGACCTTGACTACGCGGCGGGCGCGGCCGAGGCGGCGCGGCTGGCGACGCTCTCGGCGAGCGGGGCGGCGACGCTGGGGCTTGCGAACAGCAGGCCCGAGGCGGTGCTCGGGCTGCTCGGGGCGTAGCGGCGTTCGGGTGGGCGGGTGAACGCGCGGGCGGGAGCGCCACTACCCTCGCCCTGCGATGGCGAAGGACCCATACGACACGCCGGCGATGCGGCAGTGGACCGCGTTCAAGCGGGCCCACCCGGGGTGCGTGCTGTTCTTCCGGATGGGGGATTTTTACGAGCTGTTCGGGGAGGACGCGGAGGTCGTCGCGCCGGCGCTCGGGCTTCGCACGATGACGCGCGGGACGCCCGTGCCGACGGCGGGGGTGCCGTACCACCAGCTCTCGACGTATTTGCAGAAGGCGATCGACGCGGGGTATCGCGTCGCCGTGTGCGACCAGATCCAGGACCCGAAGGAAGCCAAGGGCGTGGTGGACCGCGCGGTGACGCGGGTCGTCACGCCCGGCACGCTGATCGAGGAGGACCTGCTGGGCGAGGCGAGCGTGGGGACGCTCGCGGCGGGGCATGTGTCGGCGGATGGGCGGGTGGCGCTCGCGACGATCGACGTGTCGACGGGCGAGTTTTTCTTGTGCGATGTCGGGCCGGGGGAGTTGGCGGACGAGCTTGTGCGGCGGGCGGTGCGGGAGCTTGTGCACGCCGACGACGGGTCGGGCGCGGTGCCGGCGTGGTGCCGTGAGGCGGCGGCACGCGTCGGCGCGGCGACGACGCCCAGGCCGGCGTGGCAGTTTCGGCCCCGCGAGGCGACGGAGGCGATCGCGGCGCAGTTTGGGACGGCGGGCGTCGAGGGCTTTGGGCTGAAGGCGGACGACGCGGCGCTGCTGCCGGCGGGGGCGCTGCTCGCGTACCTGTGCGAGACGCAGGCGATCGGCGCGACGCCCGCGGACCCCGCGGCGCCGGCGACGAGCGGGGGCGAGTTTCAGCATCAGCGGCGGACGCTGTCGCACCTGCGCCCGCCGCGGCGCGAGGACGCGGGCGGCGTGTGCGTGCTGGACGACGTGAGTCTGCGGGCGCTGGAGATCGAGCGGATCATCCGCGCGGACTCGGGCGGTGGGGTGAGCGGCGGCGTGCGGGGGCGGCGCGAGGATGTCCGCGGGTCGCTGCTCGGCGTGTTTCTGGAGGCGAACGCCGGGCCGCGGAGCGTGGTACGGACGGCGATGGGCAAGCGGATGATCCGGCGGTGGCTGACGAGGCCGCTGTGCCGCGCTGTGGAGGTGGAGGCCCGGCAGGCGTGCGTGGCGGCGCTGGTGGAGGATCGGCGGGCGGCGGAGGAACTTGGCGCGTTGCTGTGCGGCGTGGCGGATGTGGCGCGGATTTCGGCGCGGGTGGCGCTGGGGCGGGCGACGCCGCGGGATGTGGTGCTGCTGGCGAAGTCGGTGTTGCAGGTGGGGCCGATCGCGGGGTTGCTCGGGGCGACGCCGGCGTTTTCGGGCGTGGCGCCGGGGCTTGTGGAGGTTGAGCCCTCGCTGCGGGAGGCGGCGGGGCGGGTGCTCGCGCTGTGCGTGGAGGATGCGCCGGGGTCGATGCGCGGGGGCGGGCTCATCCGCGATGGCGTGGACGCGGAGTTGGACGAGGCGCGGCTGTTGCAGCGAGACGCGGGGGCGTGGCTCGCGGCGTATCAGGACCGGCTCATCGCGCGGCATGATGTGCCGAGTTTGAAGGTGGGGTTCAACAAGGTCTTTGGGTACTTCATCGAGTTGCCCAGTGCGCAGGCGCGGCGGGCGCCCGATGAGTTTCGACGGACGCAGACGCTGAAGAACGCCGAGCGGTACACGACGCCGGAGCTGAGCGACTTTGAACGCAAGGTGACGACGGCGGAGGAGCGGGCGCTCGCGCGGGAGCGCGTGCTGTTCAACGGGCTGCTGGCGGAGGTGTCGCGGCGCGTCGGCGAACTGGGGCGGGCGGCGGACCTGCTCGCGGAGGCGGACGTGCTGCTGGCGTTCGCCGACAAGGCGCACCATCGCGGGTGGGCGAGGCCGACGGTGACGGACGAGTCGGTGCTGGAGATTCTTCAGGGGCGGCACCCGGTGCTGGACGAGCTGCTCGACGGGCGGTTTGTACCGAACGACGCGCGGCTTGGCGGGGAGGCGGCGCGGCTGGCGCTCATCACCGGGCCCAACATGGCGGGCAAGAGCACGTTTATCCGGCAGACGGCGCTGCTCGCCGTGCTGGCGTGCACGGGGAGCTTTGTGCCGGCGGGGTCGGCGCGGGTGGGGACGTTTGACCGGGTGTTTACGCGCGTCGGGGCCGATGATGCGCTGCACCGCGGGCAGTCGACGTTTATGGTGGAGATGACGGAGACCGCGGCGATCTTGAACAACGCGACGGGGCGGAGCCTTGTCGTGCTGGATGAGATCGGGCGGGGAACGAGCACGCTGGACGGGCTGAGTTTGGCCTGGGCGATTGTGGAGCGGTTGGCGGGGGAGAGGCATCGAGGCATCGAGGCATCGAGGCAAGGGGGACAGGAAAGCCACGGAGCCACGGAGACACGGAGCCACGCAGGGGAAAGACAACGGGAACCGGGCGGATCACCGTTGGTGCTGTTTGCGACGCACTATCACGAACTGACGGAACTGGCCGAGCGGATGGCGGGGCGGGTGGCGAACTGGCACGTGGCGGTGCGGGAATGGGGGGAGGAGATCGTGTTCGTGCATCGGATCGAGCCGGGGAAGGCCGACCGGAGTTACGGCGTGCACGTGGCGAAACTCGCGGGCGTGCCGGCGGCCGTGACGGCGCGGGCGCAGGAAGTGCTGGAGACGCTGAGCGTGCAGCAGGCGGGGCGGGTGGATGTGTCACGGGTGGAGGCGCCGAAGCGCAAGGCGCAACAGCAGCTCGGGCTCTTTACGGAGTATGTGCCGCACCCGGCGGTGGACGTGCTGCGCGGCGTGAAGATCGAGCAGATGAGCCCTATGCAGGCGTTTGAGGCGCTGCGAGAACTGACGGCGATGGTGAAGAAGACCGACGGCTGACGGGTGGCACAGGCTCACAGGGGGTGCCACCGTGAAGCCTGGCAACCCCTCACGCGCGGCGGAGCCACGCGACAAGGTCGGCCCGCGTGGGGCTTCGGCCGGTGGCGATGAATGAACTTGCAACGCCGCAGCCGCAGGCGGTGGCGGCGTCGAGCGGCAGGCCCAGCAAACGGGCGGTCGCGAAGCCGGCGTTGAAGTGGTCGCCCGCGCCCGTGGAGATGACGGGCTTGGCGATGACGGCGTTCTCGATGGAGACGGCCTGATCGGCCTCGGCCGCCGCGGCGCCTTCGCGGGCGTGGATGACGACGCGCGCGATGCCGAGCGCGGCGCGGAGGTGCTCGGCGCCCCGCCGCAGGCCGTCGCGGGTCGCGGCGATCGGCGACTCGCGGCCGGCCGACATGACAGAGAGCAGGCGGTCGGCCTCGGCGATGTTGACGCCGAGGGTGAGCGGACGCCACCGGTCGAGCGCACGCAGGTCGGTGACGAGCGCGCGGACATCGTCGTCGCCGCGGCGGGCGGGGTTGCAGATATCGACGAACACCTCGCGCGGGCCGGCGGTGCCAAGCGTGGGCAGCCCGCGCCAGATGCCGGGCAGGCCTGGGCAGTTGGTCCAGTTCACCGCGGCGAGCAGGGGCGACGCGTCGAGCATGCTGCGGAGGCTCGCCTCGCCGACGGCGGCGAGCACGGCCTCCCACGAAAGCGCGTCGAGGCTCGCGGGCCAGTTGAGCATGAGTTTGCCGTCGTCAAACTCCAGCGCGTCGGTCTCGGCGGGCGGGCTGACTGCGACAACACTGCGGCACACGCGGGCAAAGACCGCGAAGCGGGCGTGGACCGCGGCGCCGCCGGGCGGGGCGGCGATCGCGCCGACGAAGTCCACGGGCACGCCGAGCGTCGCCATCGCCGCGGCCATGTTCGGCCCGTTGCCGCCGGCGCGAACGTCCGTGGCCCGCAGTTCAAGATTGGCCGACCGGCCCGCGGCCGCCGCGAGATGGGCGGCGAGCGCGGCGATGGTCGGCACGCGCTCATAGTCGGCGGGCTCGGCAGACCGACGCCGGCCGACGGCGTTGGCGATGGTGTCGATGAAGCCGTCGAAGCCGATGAGCGCGGAGGGCGCCGCGGCGGGCGCAACGGAGAGCAGATCGGCGGTGCGGCGACAGATCGCGGCGGAGGACATGTCGGCAGCGTATCGCACACGGAAGGACAACGAATCACACCACACGGTCGGCGTGCCACGGTTTGGCTTGGCCAAGCCGTGTCGGTCGCGTCCGCCGAGTGTTCGCACGGCTTGGCGGGGCCGAGCCGTGGCACCCGTGGGGTCAGTCGTCTTGTTGGGCAGGACGGTTGGTTTCGTCAGCAACCGTGGGATTGAAGTTCAGTCGCCACGCGGCGCCGCACTCGGGGCAGAGCGTGCAGCCGTCGGGCGCGGGAGCGCTGGCGGAGAGGTCGTAGAAGCACTGGGGACACGGGACGTGCCGTGCTGTGCCGCATTTGGGGCACACGACACGCGATCCCGGAGCCGCACTGCACCGCCGCAGGTCGTAGCGGCAGCGCGAACACAGCGGCGGAACGGCCCGACGAGCCTCGTCCGCTCGTCGCATCCTCCATCGGACGAGCGACGGATAGGCGAACGCCATTCCCGCGTTGCAGGCGCTGACGCCTATCGGCAGCAGAACCGCCAGGGCATCGCCATCGTGCCACGGCGGCTGCGCTCGCAGTTCCACCGTTTCACCCCACGAGAACAGGCTCGCAACCATCGGCAGCGCCGCGAACAGCAACAGGATCGATTGATGAAACCGCATGCGCCGCGCCGACCGTGCGGTCGATTGGATGCGTGCAAACTTCGCGTACCGTCGCGTCACGCACCGCCGGGTCGCGCGGCCCGCATCAAACTCCATGTCGGTGAGCGACCCGACGCGCACGAACGCGGGGTGGCCTCGGTCATCGAGCAGGCTGAGTCGGCCGATACGCATGTCGTCCTTCCCGCGGGTTGACGGCGGCGAAAATGCCCACCGGCGGGTGCGTGGCGTCGAGCGAGTGCTCCGCCTTCCGGCCGCGTCACGCGATGTCGACGCGACCCGCAACCTCCCATCGTTTAGTGTATCGTCCGCATGCTGGCCACAACGTGACGTTGACGAGCCGCATGCGTCGTGGTCGGTGTGGATTCGCACGGCTTGGCGGGGCCAAGCCGTGGCACCCGCGCTGAAGTGCCCCCGCTCGATCCCCCGCGTCTGCAGACTACCCTCCGCGGGCAACCTTCCGGAGGATCCGCCATGCCGCTGAATCACTTCGTCACGCTCGGCCGGTCCGGGCTCCGCGTCAGCCCGTTGTGCCTCGGGGCGATGACCTTCGGGCAGGACTGGGGCTGGGGGTCGGACGTCGAGACCGCGCAGCGCGTGATCGACGCGTACCTCGACGCGGGCGGGAACTTCATCGACACGGCCAACATGTACACCAAGGGGCACTCGGAGAAGATCCTGGGCGACCACGTCTGCCGTCACGCCGCCAAGCGCGACCGGCTCGTCATCGCCACCAAGTGCACCGGCAACATGTTTTTGGGCGATCCCAACGGCGGGGGCGGCTCCCGCAAGAGCCTGATGAACGCGGTCGAGCACTCGCTGCGGCGGTTGCAGACGGATTACATCGACCTGCTCTGGGCCCACTTTCTCGACCGGAACACGCCGATCGACGAGACCATGCGGGCGCTGGACGACCTGGTGCGCAGCGGCAAGGTGCGGTACATCGGGCTGTCGGATCACCCGGCGTGGGTGTGCGCGCAGGCACAGTACGAGGCGCGGCTGCACGGGTGGAACCCGATCGTCGCGATCCAGATCGAGTACAGCCTGGTCGAGCGCAGCGTCGAGGGGGAACTCATCCCGATGGCGCAGGCGCTGGGCATGGGTGTCACGCCCTGGAGCCCGCTGAAGGGCGGCATCCTCGCCGGAAAATACACCCGCACGAGCCAGCCGACCGAGGGCCGGGCCGCGGCGTGGAAGCGCGAGATCGACGAGCGCACGTTCAGCATCATCGACGAGGTGAACGCGGTGGCGAAGGACGTCGGCGCGTCGCCCGCGCAGGTCGCGCTCGCGTGGGTGCAGGCGAAGCCGGGCGTGACGAGCAGCATCATCGGGGCCCGCACGCTCGAGCAGCTTCACGACAACCTGAAGGCGCTCGACGTGCGGCTGTCGGCCGAGCACGTCGCGCGGCTGGACAAGGTGAGCCACGTGCGGCAGGCGTTCCCGTTTGACTTCATCAACGGCGTGCAGGCGGCGATCCAGGGCGGGACGACGGTGAACGGCGTGAGCCGGGACAAGTCGCCGCTGGCGCCGCAGACCGACGCCGAGCGGTGGTAGACGGGGCGGGCCCGCAGGCGTGATCGTTGGATGGCCCGAGGCTGCCGCTCGCGGCGCCGCGCCGTCGCCCGGGCGTTGTATGCTGCGCGGGACGCTCCCGCGCGGGGGCGTCCTAAGGCGCCGTCTGGGGAGCTCTGCGCGTGTTTTATCTGATGATTCTTGTCGCGTTTTACGTCATGGCCGGCTTTACGTTTGCGTGGATTGTCGGCATCGTCGCGAGGGAGGAGATTTCAATCGGCACCGGCGTAGGGATCGTGCTTCTCTCCGGTATTCTCGCGTTTGCGTCGGACGCTGCCGTCGGACAACTGCTCGAGCCGGGGCTTGTGCGATCCGTGCTGTTCTCGGTGTTGACGTGGTTCTGGCTGGCCGCGGCGGCGAGGTGGCTCGGGCACCTTCCGTGGAAGCTCTCCATGATCGCGGCGTTGGTGTTCTCCGTCGTCTCGTTTGTGTTCCGTCTCGTGCTCGGGATGGTGCTGAGCTGACCGGCCCGCGAGGGCGCGGACAAAGCGCGACCGGCTCCCACCGTCGGGAGGAGCCGGCCGCGCCCCGTTGCTGTGAGGTTCCGCTGCGGCTCAGCCGCGGCGACGGCGGAACGCGAGGATGCCGCCGCCGGCGAGCAGCGCGAGGCCGCCCGGCGCTGGCACCATCTCGACGGTCGTCTCCCAGCCCCAGCGCAGGCCGGGGCGGTACAGGGAGATGGTGCCGCCCGCGCCGGGGGCCGGGCCGGTCACGAGGAAGAGCTCGGCTTCCCAGAACATCGTGACGGCGGGGTCGCGGCTCGGGAAGTCGTAGAAGTTCCGCGAGTCGGCGGCGAACCCGTCGTCGTAGTAGGGCGACGTCGCGGTGCCCGCGATGTCGACGACCTGCTCCATCTTTCCGGGCCCGCGATCGGCCGCGTTGGGGGCGGTGATGTTGAAGTTGTTGCGGACGACCTGGATCCAGTGCACGTTGGTGGTCGGGTCGTTGGCGCCGGGAACGTACTCGATGTCGATCTCGACGCCCTGGCCCGTGGCGTCGTGCTTCACGTCGTACGTGTGGATCTTCAGGCTGTTGTCCGAGAGGGTGTTGACCGCCGAGACGAACGTGTAGTTCCGGCCCATGGCCCAGGCGGAGAGCGTGTCGAAGAAGAAGTCGCCGCCGGTGTTGTTGATCGGCGTGACGCGGGCGGGCTTCAGCACCGAGGTGTACTTCTTGTTCCCGACCGTGTACTCGTCCTTTTCGTCGTACAAGCCGCTGGTCGTGAAGCCGAACACGGTGCGCGACTTGTAGTCCTCGATGACGGGCCCCGCGAGCGCCGAAGCCGAGAGCCACCCGACGAACGCGAACGCGAGCCCGGCCGAAGCCGTGTGGGTCTTCATGGTCTACTCCCGGTTCCGCTTCAACGCAGCGGTCGGCCGACGGAACCGTTCCGGCCCGACCCGTGCGCGCATCGCTGCACACGCATCGCTGCACGCGTGCGTCAGCCCCTTGGGCGCCTTGGCTCGAACGGCCTCTGGAAACGCCCGGGCGAGACACCTCACCGAACGGAGGCGGGCACCACGCGGTCACGGCCGCGCGCGAAAAGCCCACGAAATCCTCACCGCGTCGCCGACGCGCCCGTCGATCAACGGGCGGAGCCACAGGCCGTCCGCGGGCACACCGCCCTCGACCCACCAGCGTCCGCCGGTCGGGTCGCCGCCGTCGAGTGTCAGGCCGGGCGGGGCGTCCCCGCCGCGTTCCGCCACCGGAACCCCGCGGAGGCGGGCGGACCACGTCACCGTGA
Organism: uncultured Phycisphaeraceae bacterium; assembly: GCA_964496975.1. Classification (GTDB taxonomy): domain Bacteria; phylum Planctomycetota; class Phycisphaerae; order Phycisphaerales; family UBA1924; genus CAZCBN01. The sequence goes on along the minus strand of CAZCBN010000053.1, from coordinate 11,097 downwards.
CCTCACCGCCGGGCTCGATCAGGCCCGGCGACGCACCAGCCTCGGGCGTGATGCCGTTGCGGCCGAATCGCACCGCGGTCCACGAACGACCGTCGACCGACCATTGCAGCCGCGGCCCGTCGCGGGGGTCGAATCGAGCCGCCGAGTCGGCCCCGTTCCGCACGACGATCGACAGCGTGAATGTGCTCTCCTCGCCGGCGGCCGGCGTGGGAACATCCGTCGGGGCGTGCAGCTCGGCTCGAAGCGCTGGGAGCATCGGGGTGGCCCCTGGAGCCGGCGTGCCGGGGCGGTGGGCCGCGGCCGAACCTCCACCAAGGCTAGTTGCGTCCTCGGGTGAACGGCCCGGTCCACAGCCGACGAGCGTCGTGAGCGCCCCGCCCAGGGCCACGCCCAACGCCCCGCCCAACGCCACCGCGGCGGCACCCCGAGGCGGAATGCTCACCGCGAACCACGCCCCCGCTTGGATCGCGGCCCCCAGCCCTCCAAACATTCGGCGGCGCGCCGGCCCGCACGGGCGGCCCTCGACGGCGGCCCCACGCCCAAGGAGCCTGTTCCCGATGCTCACGCCAGAATCCCTTCGAGCAGCATTTGACGTGGCCCACGCCTATGAGCGGTACGTCGCGACCGGCAAGCCCAACGAACAAGACGCCTGGCGGAACTTTCACCGTCAGGTGAACCTCACCGAATCCCAACGGCACCTGCTCGGCGGATTCACGCGGCAGATCAACCTGCTCATCGTCAGCGGCACCTGGTGCGGCGACTGCGTGCAACAGTGCCCGATGCTCGACCACATCGCCCGCGCCACAAACGGCAAGGTCGCGCTGCGGTTCGTCGACCGCGACGAGCACATGGGCCTGGCCCAGCACCTGAAGCTGTGCGGCGGCACGCGCGTGCCGGTGGGCCTCATCCTGAACGAGGACTTCGACGTGCTCGCGATGGTGGGCGACCGCACGCTGTCGCGGTACCGGGCGATGGCGGCGCGGCAGCTCGGCCCCTCCTGCCCGCTCCCGGGGGCCCCGGTCCCGCCGGACGAGGTCGCCGCCACGCTGCAAGATTGGGTGAACGAGATCGAGCGGGCCCACCTCATGGCCCGACTGAGCACCAAACTGCGGCAGCGCCACGGCGACTGACGCCGCGGCGACACACCCAAGCCGGCGCCTGGGCCGCGGATCCGCGGCCCAGGCGCGGCCGTCGCGGTGCCGTGCGCCGTCGTTCCCCACGGAGATTGGCGAACGTTTGGGAGCGATGGCGAGATGAAAAGGCTACCGGACGGTGGCAACGCCGCGCGGGCCGGCACCGGTGGCACGGTGCGCTCGAATGTCGAGCCACGCGGCACAAAATGGCCTTGACACACCCCCCCGTTTGTTGCAAGATCCTGAGAGACCCACCGGTCTGTACGGCTGGGTTGTAAGCACGGGGCGAGAGTGAGACAAGACACCCACTCCTTCTCCGTGGCTGCGGTGCGGTGGCCCGTGTCGTTCTGACGCGCGTGTGGCCGTGGTTCGCGCGGGCCGGTTGGTTGTGGCCTCGGGGACACCCGGGCGAAGGAGGCTGGTGTGAAGAGCAAGCAAGTTCTTGCGGCGGTGGCGATCTGCGCGTCCGTCGCGTCGGCGAACAGCGTGCAAGCGGACGGTTCGCTCGCGGTCGCCCCCGCCAACGGCGTGGTCGGCGAGTTCCGCACGGCGCTGGGCGGCTTTGACACGACCCTCAACGCCGTGAACTCGGCCCGCTCCGGCGGCCTCGTCGGCGGCCTGCGCAGCTTCGCGGGCGACACCTACAACGCCGCTCTGCTGGGCCAGACGACCACGCAGGCCGCGTTCCTGACCGCGGCGGGCCGCGTCACCACGTTCACGGCTCCGAACCTGGCCGGCTCCTTCCACGGCACCATGGTCGGCCGCGCGACCGCCACGGCCCGGATCTTCTCGGCCGACGTCGGCTTCATCGCCCCGGGCATTTACCGCACCGTCGTCGGCGTCTTCACGTCCGACGGCCTCGACATCGGCGTCTCGGGCCTCAACATCGGCGGCAACCCCGTCACGCAGACCCGCTTCGACGTCGGCACCGGCACCATCGGCGGCAACGCCCTCACCTGGGACAACCTGCCCGGTCCGATCACCGGCAGCAGCATCTTCTCCGTCGTCCTCGCCGACGGTGCGGCGCTCGCCACGTCCAGCGCCCTGACGGACCTCGACGCCGACCCGCTCGACTTCGCCAGCAACGTCGTGTGGAACGGCGTCGTCGGCTCGGTCGTGGACGAGATCTGGATGGTCTACGACTTCAACGTGGTGCCCACGCCGGGCACCGCCGCGATCGTCGGCCTCGCCGGCCTCTGCGCCGCCAAGCGTCGCCGCGCCTGAACCTGACTCTCGCGCGGCAGCCGCGCCCCGGCTGAGACGGGCCGCGGTGCGTGCAGCCGCGTCGTTTCGAACGTCACGCGACCCCGTCGCTCCACCTAAAAAGGTGGAGCGGACGTTTGTCCCTAGATTTCGGACGACTCGATATAGATTTGTGGACGGGTTTTTGTTCGCGAATCGTTTGCGTTTTCTCGGACATCGGACAAGCCGTTCGCCACGCCCGCCAGATTCGGGCGGTGATGTGGTTGAATTTTGTTGACACACGGAGCGGTCGGTCTCACACTCTTCGGAGCCTCGCGGCCGGAGAACCGCGCGGTGACTCCACGGGAAGAGGGTGAGACAAGACCCGTCTTCTTCACCGTGGCCTTGGTGTGGTCGGTGCGGGTCGCACGGCGTGGTGCCGTGGGCTCGGGCCGGCCGGCTCTGGTCCCGGGTCCTGAACCCGGCTGAAGGAGACACAGATGAAGACGACGATGCTGCTCGCCCTGACGGCGGGCCTGACCGGTGCGGCCTCCGCCCAGCTCTTCCAGAGCGTGGACCGCCGCGATTTCGGCGTCATCCCCACGGACTTCTCGAACCTCGACGGCGCCCGCTCCGTGGCCGGCGACACCGTGAACGTCGCCGTCACCGGCTTCACGCCCACCACCGGCGCCCTCCTCTACGGCCCCGGCCTGCACACCGTCGGCGGCAGCAGCTCGCTGGCCAGCGCGGCGCCGGCCCTCTTCGCGAACGGCACGGTGTCCTCGACCGTCACCACCGTCGGCGACCTCCGCACCCTCACCGTCTCCATCCGCGGCGGCGGCGCGAGCCAGCTCATCGGGACGACCGGTCTCACGCTCAGCGGCGCCACCCTCACCAGTCTGTTCTTCGAAGTGCCCGACCTGAACGGCGGCCCCGACCTCTTCAATGACTCCGAGAAGATCAGCGCCGCCGCCGGCACCTTCGTCCTCCGCGGCGCGGCCAACGCCGCCCTCTTCACCACCGGCGCGATCGTTGACGACTTCGGCACCTCCTTCAGCCTCGGCAACGGCGTGACCATCGGCGCCACGGGCGACATCCTCAGCCTCGGCATCATCGGCGCCGACTACACCATCAGCTACCGCGTCCCCGCCCCCGGCGTCGCGGGCGTGATGGCTCTCGGCGGCCTCGTCGCCGCCCGTCGTCGCCGGGCCTGAGCCGGCAACGCGGCCGACGCGTTCGGCTTCGCCCGTGCGGTCCACCGCCGCACGGGCGAGCTCTCGTGATCACGGTTCATCACCAAACGCCCCGCCCCGTCCGGCGGGGCGTTTTCTTTTCCGGGGCTCACCACCGCTATTGCAGCGGGTGCTCGCCCCGCCCGGCCCGCGCGGCGTCAACGCGGGCCAGCGCCGGCGGGTGGTGCCGCAGCAGCCGCACAAGCTGCGTGGGCGTGCAGTCGAGCCGCGTCGCGGCGGTGCGGACGTCGCCGGCGCACGCCTCGATGAAGTCCATCGCCTCGGCAAGCAGGGCGGGGTAGTCCTCGTGCTTGGGGTTCACCACGACGCGGCCCTCTCGGCACCGCTGCCGCCACAGGGCCGAGCGGGCCTCCCCCGCCGGCACGGGCTCGCGGTGCTCCACGGCGAGCAGCAGCCGCAGGCGACGCAGCGCAACGGGCCGGTTCTCGGCAACGCTGCGACGTTCCGCGGCCTGCGCCTCCAGGCCGCTGGGCAGATGCCGCAGCGTGACGGCGGTCTCCACCTTGTTCCGACGCTGGCCCCCGGGGCCGCCCGTCCGGCTCCGCTGCAGGTCGCACTGCTTCAGCAGGTCCTCCGCGGGCAGGGCCGCGGGGTGCGGCGGACGCTCCGCGGCGCTGAACCGCGCCGCGAGGATGTCCAGCGGGTGAAGCCCGCGCGACGCCCCGTGCGACGGCCCGCCCGAGGATGAAGCCGGCCCCCCGCGCTCACGCATCGGCGGCGACCGGCGAAGGAAGGAGCGAGAGATCATCCGCCCGCCCCGCGGCGAGCCGGCGAGCCCCGAGCAGCCCGATCATCGCCGCGTTGTCGCCGCACAGGCTCGGCGGCGCGAGCCGCAGGTGAACGCCCGCGCCCGCCGCGGCCTCGGCGAGCATCGCCCGCACCGCGCGGTTGGCGATGACCCCGCCCCCGGCGAGCAACCCGCGGAACGCTTCGGGCCCGCCGGCCCGCGACGCGATCGCGCGCTCGATCTTCAGCCGCAGCGCCCGCACCGCGGCGGCCTGGAACGACGCGGCGATGTCGCGGCGCCGCTCGGGCGTCAGCGGCGGCGGCGGCTCGTGCACCACGCCCTCGCGCGGGGGCCTCGGCACGCCGCGCACGGCGTACAGCACGGCGGTCTTCAGCCCGGAAAACGAGAAATCGAGCGAATCGCGCCCGAGCCGGCTGACCGGGAGCGGCAGCGCCGCCGCGTCGGCCCCGGGCTCGGCGGCGAGCGCCTCGATCGCGGGCCCGCCCGGCTGAGCAAGGCCGAGAATCGCCGCCGCCTTGTCAAAGGCCTCGCCCACCGCGTCGTCCAGCGTGCCGCCGAGGCGCAACGGGTCGCGGCCGGCGACGCACGCGTACAGCGCCGTGTGCCCGCCGCTGGCGACGAGGCCCAACGCGGGCGAGAGCTCGCGCGGGTCATCCTCGGCCGAGAACGCCGCGTCGAGGTGCGCGTGCACATGGTTCACGCCCACGATCGGCACGCCGAGCGACCACGACAGCGCCTTCGCCGCTGCGACGCCCACCAGCAACGAGCCGATCAGCCCGGGGCGATGGGCCACCGCGACCGCCTCGGCGTCGCGCAGCGACGCCCCCGCCTGCGCGCACGCGGCCCGCACCACGGCGAGCACACGCTCGGCGTGCGCGCGGCTCGCGATCTCGGGCACCACGCCGCCGTACTCCGCGTGCAGGTCGTGCTGCGAGGCCACGACGCTCGACAGCACCGCCCGGCCCCGCACGAACGCGGCGGCCGTTTCGTCGCACGTCGACTCCAGGCCCAAGACCAGCGGCGGGCTCAACGCGTCGGCTCGCGACGCGCGGCGGGCGCCGGGGTGGCGGGGGTCGCGTCCCCCGCCGCCGGCGCCTCGGGCGCGAGCTTCTCAACGCCCGCGTCGATCAGCCAGCGCTCCAGCGTCTGGCCCCGGATGCGCAGCGTCGCGACGGTTGCGCCCGACGCGTCGGTCACGGTGAGCGTGCCGCCGTCAAGCTCCGCCTCATCGGGGATGAGGTCGATCGGGTCATCCGCCGAGGCCGCCGCCTCGCCCAGGCCCGACTCCAGCGCCGCGATGCGCCGCTCGAGCCGCTCCAGCTCGCGGTACACCCGCTCGCGTGAGGCTTCGGCCCGGCGCAGCTCGCCCAGCGCGGCGGGGTCGTAGTCGCCCTGCGCCTCGCCCACGGGCTGCCACTCGCCGCTGTCCACGCGCTGCTGCACCGCCCGCACCGCCGCGGCGAGCTGCGGGTCCTTCAGGTGCTCCACGATCCAGTCCGGGTCGGCCCAGCGGCCCTCGCCCCGATCGGCCTTCGCCGCCCCGCCGATGATGTCCTCGCCCCGCCGCGCGAGCATCAGGTCGCGCACCTGCTCGTCCCGGAGCGGCACGTAGAAGCCCGCCGTCGGGTCCACGCCCCACGCGGCCGAGTCATCGGTCCGCTGGATGCTGCGCCCGCTCGGCAGGAAGTAGCGCTGCTCGGTGAGCTTGATCGCCGCGCCGGCGCCCGCGCCCGAGAGCGAGCGCACCGTCTGCACGCTCCCCTTGCCGAACGTGCGCTCGCCGATCACCACGGCCCGGCCGTTCTCGCTCAGCGCCCCCGCGAGCACCTCGCTCGCCGACGCGGACTGCCCGTTCACGAGCACCGCGATCGGGAAGTCTGGGAGCGTGCCGGGCTCCTCGGCGCGTTGCACCGTCTCGTCCGCGGCGTCGCGGCCTCGGGTCGAGACAATCACGCCCGACTCCAGCAGCCGATCCGACAAGTCCACCGCCTGGTCGAGCAGGCCGCCGGGGTTCCAGCGCAGGTCGATGATGAGGCCCGCGAGGCGGCCCTCCTCCGCGGCGAGCGCGGCCATCGCGGCGTCAAACTCCGCCGCCACCGCCGGCGTGAACTGCGAGAGCCGCACGTACCCGATCCGCCGCGCGGGGTCGATGTCGTACCGCCACGACCCGTCGTCGGCCCGATGAAATCCGCGGACGGCCCGCGTGCGGATCTCCTCGCGCAGCACCGTAATCGTCAGCGCCTCAGCCGACCCCGCCGCCCCGCGCTCAACCGAGAGCTCCACCGGCGTGCCGGGCTCGCCCTGCAGGCGGTCGATGCACTCGTCGACCGTCAGGCCCGCCGTGCGCTCGCCGTTGATCGCGACCACCCGGTCCTCCGCCAGCACGCCGGCGTGGAAGGCGGGCGAATCGTCCAGCGGCGTCACGATCCGCAGGTACCCCTCGCCCATCTGCACCTCGGCCCCGATGCCGACGTACTCGCCCGTGAGCTGCTTGTTGAACTCTTCGTTGAACTGCGGGGGCACGTATGTCGCGTACGGGTCGTCCAGCGCCTCGAGCATGCCCTCGATCGCCGCGATCTGCAGCGCCTCGTCGTCCGGCGGATCAAACGCGAAGCGAGAGATCACGCCCTTCACGTCGATCAGCGGGTCAAAGAAGCGGAAGTCGTCCGACGCCTCGCCCGCCGCCAGCGCCGCGCCGACCAGCGCCACACCCACGCCCGCGGTCCACGCCGCCCGCCAAGGCCCGCGGCCCCGGCCCCGCGCCCCGCCTCGGCGGGGCCCCGGGCCCGGGCCCATCGACCGATCCATCTCCCCAGAACGTGGCCCCATCGCCTCAGACGGCTTGGCTGCTGTGCTCATGCCCGATGCTAGGGATTCGCCGCGGGAGCGATTCGCCCTGTCCGCCGCGGGCGGCTTCGGGTACGGTGAGCGAGGGCCGGCACGCCGCGAGTAAGTCGGCGCCGCGGCCCACGCTTCAGAGGCGGGATCGCCGGCACGGCCGGCGAGCCTGAGCCGGTGACCCACATTCGAGGGCACATCCGGTCGGGCACGTCCCGCCGGGCACGACCGGGCCCAGCCGGCGCCCGATCGATCCGCCCATCGGCCCCATCACTCCGCTCGCCCCAGCCCGCGTGCCATATGCCCGACTCCGAACGCAACCCCGTCCTCGTCGCCGCGGGAGCCGCGGCGTCCCCCGCCCCGCACTGGCACGACGCCGAGACGGCGCCGCCGTCACAGACCAGCGACGACTCCCCCCCCGCCTCACCGCGCCGCGACGCCTCCGTCCCCGCCGCGATCGGGCCCTATCGGCTCGGCGATCGCATCGGCGAGGGCGGCTTCGGCGTCGTCTACCTCGCCGAGCAGGACGCGCCCATCCGCCGCACCGTGGCGATCAAGCTCATCAAGCCCGGCATGGACAGCGCGGGCGTCATCGCGCGGTTCGAGGCCGAACGCCGCCTCCTCGCCCGCATGGACCACCCGGGCATCGCCCGCGTGCTCGACGCCGGCGCCATCCCCGCCGGCCTGCCCGGCGAGGGCCGCCCCTACTTCGTCATGGAGTACGTCGCGGGCGAGCCCATCCACACCTTCTGCGACCGCGCGGGCATGGGCATCGAGGCCCGTGTCGACCTGTTCATCCGCGTCTGCGAGGCCGTGCAGCACGCCCACCAGCGCGGCGCCCTGCACCGCGACCTGAAGCCCAGCAACCTCCTCGTCCGCCCGGGCGACCGAGGCGAGGAACCACGGCCCAAGGTCATCGACTTCGGCGTCGCCAAGGCCCTCCTCGCCCTCGACGTCGACGGCCCCGTCACCCGCGCCGACCATGTCGTCGGCACCCCCGAGTACATGAGCCCCGAGCAGGCCGACGCGCAGGACGTCGACACCCGCACCGACGTCTACGCCCTGGGCGTCGTCCTCTACCAGCTTCTCACGGGCCAACTCCCCCACGGCAACACGCCGCGTCAGATCTCCCCGCGCGACCTCGCGCACCTGCTCCGCACCGTCACGCCCATCGCCCCGAGCCGCGTCGTCGCCGACAGGCCCAGCCGCGCCGGCAGCGGAACCCCCATCGCACGCCGACGCTCCGCACGCCGACGCGGCACGCCCGCGGACGCCGGCTCCGCCGCAGGCGCCCCCGGCACGGGCCTCGCCTCCGGGGGCCGCACCGCCGCGTCCGGGTCGCTCCCCCCCACCACCCTCACCCCCGGCAGCCGCATCGCGGGCGAGCTCGACTGCATCGTGCTCAAGGCCCTCGCCCCCGACCGCGAACGCCGCTACGAGTCCCCCGGCGCCCTCGCCCGCGACCTCCGCCGGGCCTTGGACGGCGACGCCGTCGAGGCCCGCCCGGACTCGCTGGGTTACCGACTCCGCGTGCTGCACCGCCGCCACCGCTGGCCCTTCCTGTTGGCCGAGGTCGTGCTCGCCTTGCTCATCCTCACCGGCAGCGTCATCGCCGCCCAGGCCGCAGAGCTCGCCCGCCTCGCGACGCAAGCCTCCGCCGAGCGTGACCGCACCGAGCAGCAGGCCCGCGTCGCCGCCGCCGCCGACGAGTTCATCCGCAACGCGCTCACCGAGGCATCAAAGAAACTCCCCGCCGATGCGAACCTCATCGACCTGTTGACGCACGTCGCCGCCACCCTCGACGCGACCCCCCTGCCCGACCCCATCATGGAGGCCCGCATCCGCCTCAGCCTCGCCGACAGCATGGAGGACCTGGGCCGGGCCGACCTCGGCGAGCCACAGGTGAAAGAGGCCCTCCGCCTCCTGCAGGCCGTCCCCGCGGTTGACCCGCTCGCCATCGACGCCCGCTCCTCGCTGGGCGTCATGCTCGCCTCTCTTGAGCGCCTCGAAGAGGCCCTGCCCATCCTCCGCGCCGCACACGACGACGCCGCCCGCGTCCTGCCACCCACCGACCCCAACGGCATCACCATCACCATGAACTACGCCGTCGCGGTCCGCCGCAGCGGCGACCTGGCCACGGCGCGCCCGCTCTACGAAGACGCGGTGAAGCGCCGAACCGCCCGCTTTGGCCCCCTGCACCCCGAGACCATCTCGGCCCAGGCCAACATGGTGAGCCTGCTGATCGAGGCCAAAGAACTCGCCGCCGCCGCCGACCTCGGCACCGATCTGCTCGCCCGCGCCATCGCCTCGGGCGTCGACCCAGCGCGCGACGAGATGCTCAAGCTGCTGAGCAACACCGCCCGCGCGGTTGACCTCGCCGGCCGGCTCGATGAGGCCGCACCGCTCTACCAAACGCTCCTCGAGGGCTGCGACCGCCAACTGGGACGCGACCACCCCAACACGGTCGTCGCGCTCACCAACGTGGCCGACGCGTGGATCCGCGCCGGCCGCGCGGCCGACGCGTTCGCCGCGCTCGACGCCCGCCTGCCGATCGTCGAGGCCGCACGGGGCGAGGCCGACCCCAGCACGCTCCGCCTCCGCTTCAACCTCGCCATTGCCGCGGCCAAAGCCGGCGACGTGCCCCGCGCCACGCAGGAATACCAGCGGGCCGCCGCCACCCTCGCCGAACTCAACGCAGAAGACACCGCGAGGCGCATGGAAAAGGACCGCGCCCGCGCCGAAGCCGCGGTGCGCGACGCCGGCGGCACGCCCTGACCGGGCGCACGGGCACGCCACAAGGCGGCCGCAACGCCGAGACCGACGCCACGTCCGACGCGACCGTCGGACGCTCGGCGCCGGCTTCAGCGTTCACCGAGAATCTTCAGACCTCGTTCCAGTCGTCCAGTTCGGCGACCGTCGCCGAGAAAAACTGGTTGGTCGCCGCGAGCGTGCGCTGACCGACATTGATCGCAGCGACCTGGGTGCTCGCCGCGCCGCCTCCGTACACCCGCTGCTCGGCTTCGGTTGCCACGCTCGGGATGTTCTTGCCCGGCGTGCAGAGCTGCAGGTTGGTGCTTTCCACCCACTCGACCCACTTCATCAGGCTCGTCGGGATCGGCTGGTTCAGCTTCCGGGCCATCTCGACGCGCCGCGCAAAGACGCAGCACAGCGCCTTGGCGAGCCGCCTGTAGTCGGCGGGTGGGCTCGTCCCCGTCCCGGGCGGCGCTTCGTCGAAGAAAATCCCCAAATCAACAATCGCCAAGGGCTGCGCCTCGCCCCCGGAACCATTCTCGTCAGCCGGCATCGCAACTCCTCCCAGGAAGCCCGCGCACCCCGCGGGTGGCCACGAGCGTAGCGAACGCCGCGCAAGGGAAGGCCCCTTCGGGCCCCCTCTCCTCCCCCTCCGCGCACGAACTAGCATCCCGCCGAATGCCCCCAGCCAAAGAGCGTCAGTCCATCCAGGTCGCCGCAGAACGAACGGTCCTCGCCGCAGTCCGTTTGCCCACAAGCCGTTACGACCGCGCCGACCCCTTCGGCGAGCTCCGCGAGCTCGCCGAGCAGGCCGGGGCCCTCGTCGTCGGCGAGCTCGAACAACGCCGCGAGACCCCCGAGGCCGGCACCTACATGGGCGAGGGAAAACTCGTCGAGCTCAAGGGCCTCTGCGAGACCCTCAACGCCTCCACCATCATCTTCGACCACGAGCTCAGCCCCAAGCAGATCGCCAACATCGAAAAGGCCACCGAGCGAAAAGTCCTCGACCGCTCCGAGCTCATCCTCGACATCTTCGCCGGCCGCGCCACCACCCACGAGGCCAAGCTCCAGGTCGAACTCGCGCAGCTCGAATACACCTTCCCCCGACTCCGCGCCATGTGGGACCACCTCGAACGCATCGTCGGCTCCGGCGGCATCGGCGGCGTCGGCACCCGCGGCCCCGGCGAGCAGC
>CAZCBN010000052.1:0-21857 GCA_964496975.1 uncultured Phycisphaeraceae bacterium | reverse complement strand
TCGTCCGTCCTTGACGTGAAGCCGCGATGGCCACCGACGTTTCCGCGTCGGCCCCCAGCGGCGTGATGCTGACTTCCCGCAGCCGCCCCTTGCGCACAAGCGTGAACCCGCCCGGCGACGACAGCGACCGCCCGTTGATCTCGACTGACTGATTGGGCTTCACCCGCTCGTGCTCGGTCGGCGCGACGCCCACCGACGCCTGGAATTGGAAGCCCCCTCTGGCCATCTCCACGACGTGCCGCGCGGGTTCGCCAGCGCCGCTGACGACGCCCGCGACCATCAGCCGTCCGTTGGCGACGGCGGGCTCGCCGTGGCCGACGACGCTGCCGACCGTGGCGTTGTGGTCGGCCAGCAGGGGCACCTGGCCGCCCGCTTCCAAACCCGCCAGGTCGATCGCGATGTCGCCCCAGCCGGGCACGCGCATGATGCGGCCCGTGTAGGCGACGACGCTGATCTTGGGGCGGGCATCCTTGCCCGCAGCCTCGATCTCGACCCCGGCGGCCGTGAGCAGCAGGTCATCCTTGACCGCGTTTCCGTTCATGAAACTCTCCTTCTGAGACAACCTTGAAGCCCTTAGCCAGCAGCTTCGGGATCAGCAAACCGAGCCGGTACCTGACCGTGCTCTCCTTCATGCCAAGCCGTCTCGCAGCCTCGCTCACGTTCCCATCGAACTCCATGATCGTGCGGCACAGCGCACGGCTGTCCTCGTTGTCGATGAACTCCAGCACGTCCTCCGTCGCCCAGGACGACTGCGACAGGCCGACCGTGCGGTTGCGGGCGATCTCCCGTCCTTTGGGATCCTCGTAGACGCCCTCGCTCGCGTTCTGTCTCGTGTCTGCGGCCACGCGAAGCGTCTTGAAGTTCCTGAGGGCACGCTCTTCTCGCTCCGCGTGCTTCAGCACCGCCGTCTTCACGATCACGAAGATCAACGTCTTCGGGCTCGCACCCCGGGCCGGGTCCCATACGGGCGGCTTGGCGATCAGGTGGAGGAGGGCTTCCTGCACAACATCGTCGTGGCTGACGCCCGGCTCGCAGTGCTGCTTGGCCGCTGCGAATCCAACCCGCCGCGCGTAGTCGAGCAGGTCGGGCGTGAGTTCAATCTCGATGGGTGAGGGGTCGGGCATTAGACCTCCTCGCCACGCTCGAGCCTCTCGCGGACGTCGTCGCACAATGTGAACGAGACCCGCGCCGGGGTGGTCGCCCTGGGCGGCACGACATGCAAGACGAAGTAGGTGTCGTCAGCGGGCACGGGCCGCCCGTACTTGGCCGTCTCACGCTCCGCAGCCTCTCGCAGGGCGAGAAGGAAGTCGGCATACCTGCACCCAACGGTCATGCACAACGCCGCAAAGGGCGTGAGAATACTTGCCTGTTCAAGGTGATCCGCCGCGACGTCCACGTCGGCCCGCGTCCATGCGTCCGGGTTCGATGGCGTGACCACCCCCTGCCGGACCAGCGCGTCGAGGATCGCGGGGCGGCAGTCGTACCCGCGGGAGCGCAGATGGCTCGACGCGGCGGCCGTCGCCATCGGGAACATCCGGTCCCGTTCGTCCTGGGCCGCCTGATGGAACGCGGGGTCCGCGCCCGCCCGGGGCTTCACGCGGAGGTCGAAATGCTCGTCGAGGGTCAGTCCGATTCGAGTCACGGTGGTCTCCTTGCCGGGGGGGCGTCGGGCGACGGGCCCACTCCCTAACCCTTATTTCCGGCGCGAGGGCCGATTCGCAGCGCGGACTGAAGATTTTGTCGCAGCGGATGCTCCGCGCCGGGGTTTATGCCGACTTGGCGGCATTCAAGGCAACCCGGCAGTCTCGGCGAGCCCGGTCCAACTCAACTGCGGCTGTGGCAAGTTGCCTGTCGTAGGACGCGTGAACACCACGATACTCCGCAAGCACACCTCGGAGTCGGGTAGCGTTGGTGGCCACAGCGGCGCTGTGCTGCTGCCGGATGCGCTGCAACCAGTCGGGGGGCGCCTTCACCTCGCCACGAGGGGAGAACTTCTGCTCGCATCCGCGCCGCCACGACAGCAGGCGATCGGTCAGGTGTGGTCCGAAGCCAGCGATGCGCTGGATCGCATGCCGCTCCACGTCCGCAGCGGTTTCAACACCAAATGACGCGAGCACAGCTTTCCGCGAAGTCCCGATGTCTGGGATGGAGGCATGGGCGATGATCTGCCGTTCTAGGTATTCGGTGAGCCGTTGCTTTCGGTATGCATCGTCAGCGCTCCGGAGTTCGGCCTGCAGCCGATGGTCAGCGCTTGACAACCACTCGCGCGCCTCCGCGGCCGCCTTCGCCATCGGCTGCAGCGCTGCGTTCGCTGAACGATCTACTTCCCGCCCCCGCGCCTCAATCGGCCCCAACTTCTCAATCGCCACCAGAGCGGCCTGGCGAAGAGGTTCGTATGCCTGTTTGGCTGCGTCCTGCCGAGCCTTGAGTTCAGCTTCGGCTCGGGCAAGAGCCTCGGCACGGGCCCTTGCTTCTGCGTTCGCTTGCGAGCTCGCTACGGCAAGCAGTATCACTCCGAGAATGATGCCACCGATGCCGGCAGGCGGGAAGATGAAGAGCAGCACGAACCCAATGAAGAGGGACCACCCGCCCGCGGTACCGAGGCCCGAGTCCCGCTTGGACTGCGGAATGGGCGATGCAGCCGTTGGCAGACTCGGCGGGGTCGTCGGTACGGAGCGCTCGTAAGCGAGAATGTCGGGCTCGCCGCACCGCTCTGCAAGGGGCCGAAGCGTGGGCAGTTGCCCGGCCTGGCGAATCAAGTCGCCGATCGAGAGTCCGCCCAGATCGATCGGCCGTGTTTCATCTTCGCCGTAGTGCGGGAATGGGTCGCGGGGCAGTCGGCAAAGCGGGCACGCGCCGCAGTCATGCACGAAGCTGTGCCGTGGGTTCTTTGCGCAGCGGCGGAGTCTACTGCGAGTACGGTCGAGCGCATTCATCCACTCAGCCGCCGTCGGGCGTTGGCATCCCAAGAATGATCGCTCGAACAAGTCGGCCACTTCGCCAAGCGCTGACAACGGAAGGCGATCAGGTGGTGGCGACACTCGGTCCCGCCGGTGAACCGAGTGGGCGTATAGCCCTTCACGAATCGCTTCCTCGATCGTGCGTCCTCGGCCGTCGCGAGGTATGCCTGCGAAGGGGTGACAGCCCTGCACAAGAAGCTGGAAGACAAGCACCGAGAGCCCGAATGTGTCGTGCGTGGGCGTTCGCGTCACGTCGCGGAAGGTCGCGCCCTGCAACTCAGGCGGGGTATAGATCGGCGTGCCGACGTTACACGGGAACACATCGCCATTGTGCTGCACCTGGAAGGAGTCAACGTCGATGAACCGTACCGTGCCATCGTTTAGGATATAGACGTTGCTCTCGTTCACGTCTCCGATAACGCAGCCGGAAGCATGCAGAGTCGACGCGGCGCGCATCAGGTTCATCGCTACATGGACGAGGAACCCGTAGTCGACTGTTGGGAACGCGATGCGCTGCTCCGCGGGGTGCGAGAGTTTGTCGATGATGCCCGGGCCGCTGATGCGAGGCATGACAAAGCCGATGCAGTCCTCATTTGCGTTGTATGCGAGGTCGATCGGCCAGGCGGCAACCGCTTCGAGCGCAGCAGTACGAATCTGCGCCATCGCAACCAACTTGCGGTGCCGCAGGTCATCCACGGGCTTGTGGTACAACTTCACAAGGCGATCGCCAGTGCCGTTGAGTTCGTGGATTCGTCCCTCCCCGCCCTCCGCGAGCTTGCGGCCAAGAGAGAGTTCCTGCCCGCTGCTCAGGCGAGCCAGACTCACGCGGCACCCTCCTCGTCGCGCACGGCGAGCACGAGCGTCTTGTCGTCATCGGTGCGGTGGTTCACCTGTGGTGAGTCCAGGAACTTTGCGAGGTCTTCCGATAGATCCGACGGGTCGGGCGCGGCTGTACATGTGGCGAACAGCCGTTCGAACGCCGGACCATGAGGGCCCTTCGTGCGAAAGTCGAGCAGCAACGGAGCAAGTCCATCGGTCATGCACGCGACGCGGCGGATTGCGGAGGGCGCGATGGCGATCTGCAGTGTTTCCGAAAGCGGGGCGCTGGTGATGAAGTCCGTCAGGTTGAGCGCCGCTTGGTCGGGCCAATGCGCCACGCGAAGTTCGCCCGGCTGTCCCCAGACGATTGCGCCATCTCCCACCTGTCCGAAGACGGAATGCTGATCTCCAATGGCAGCAACTTGCAACGTCGTCGCAAACTCGCGCAGGGGAGCCCCCTCCCGCTGGGCGAGATCCTCGACTTCGCGCAGCGCGGCGGCGAAGCACTGCCGAACGCACTCCCCCGCCGTCTCGGCATTGGCGAGGGCGTCAGCATGCGATTTCAGATGCAGGATCGCCGTCGTGCACGCTATGCGCGAGCCCAAGTGGGACAGCGAAGCCGAGCCCGCGCCATCAGCCACGGCGACGAGTAGCCACTTCGCCCGCTCACCTGCGACCACGAAGTCCACCAGGTGCGAGTCCTGGCACGGGACCGAGTCGGCAAGGTGGCTGGTGCCCAGTGCGGCTGCCTGTGCTACGCGCCACGGTCGCATGATTCAGGTTGGGACATCGGCCCATCCGCCATCGCCAGTTGCCGGCGGGAGCGCGATGTGGGTGCCGACCTGCGACTGCGAGACTCGTGTCTGCGAGTTTGAGAGCCACCGGAACATCTCGCGGAAGGCGATGCCTTTGAGTCGCAGCGGTTGGCGAGTCGGGGACAACTGCCGCAACTTGTCGTAGTTGGCTGCGCCAGTGCCCACCGCGAAGAATGTGAACTTCTTCTGTTGCTCCCCAAGACGGACGGCCTCGCAAGCCACCCGCCATGCCTCATCGCCGTCCGTTGGTTCTCCGTCTGTGATCAGGAATACCCAAGGCCGGTAGTAGGCGACGCCGTTCGACTGATACGTCGCCTTTCGTTCCTCAAGGTGCTTGATGCCCCGCATGATGGCCTCTGCCATTGGCGTGTGGCCATTCGCCTGTAGTGCTGGGGGGTCGAACTGGCGAGCAGTGACGAAGTCTCGCTCAAGCCCCACGTCACCGCCGAACCGGAAGATCGCGACCTCCACGCGTCGTGACGCGAGGTTGTCCATCAGGAGTTCGTCACGGTATTGCTGTAGCCCCAGGTTGAGTTCCGCGATCGGCTCACCGGACATGGAAGCCGAAGTGTCCAAGAGCAGCACGCACGGTACACGCGGATCTGGATTGTCCGCAAACTCCTGCTCGGTGACCTTGAATCCGGAATAGGGCTCTTGGTTCATTGGGTTTCCTCTTCCAAGCCGCCCTCCCTGGCGGGATGCCGAACTGCTACCGTTGAAGTACTTTATCCAATACAGCCCCGTTCCTGGGATTCCGACCGAAACGTAGGGCTGTCCTGACGGAGAGTGCCCGTACCGGAGTCCGGGTATACCGAAACTCCAGCCGACGCCCCGCCGGGACAGCGTCCAGCGGAACGGTCCACGTCCGATGGTTTTTCGCCATCGCCAGCCCATTGCACAAGTTTATCCGCGGGCGGATGGTCATGGGCGGAAGCGGACCGTCTCCCGAAGTGCGATTGCGAGCACCCGGACATCCGAAACAACGTCTGTCTATCCCCGCGGCTGTTCCCGCGGGCATCACAAGGAAACTCGGCCCGGGAGGACCCGTTGACGTCCGGCCTGCCGACGCTATCGGCTGCCGTTTGCCTTTCCTTCCGACGGAACGGGCGGCGATGGCCTGCCGCGTCGCGGCGTCGTGGGTTTCGTCGGTTCTGTCGGGCGTCGGGCGGGGTCAGCGGGAGGGCGTGGCCGTGCGCAGCGCCGCGACGATCCCGGCCCGCACGTCGGGCGGCAGGTTGGCCCACGATGCCACGAGCCGGGCCAGGTCGGCGTCGGACGGGGCGTTGCCGCCCACGGCGTTCGGCCGCGACGTGGGCGGGACTGGTCCCCCTGTTGGGCCGCCCGTTCGACCCCGGCCTGCGCCCCGTTTTGCCCCCGGTGCGGCCCGCGCTGCGCCCGGCGCTGCGCGTCCGTCGGAATCGGCGTATTCTCCCGCAGATTCCGCGAGTGCTCGGGGGTTCGATTCCCCCCGGCTCCATTGCATGTGTGGGTCTGTCCGCCGGAGAGGCGTGGCGGGCCGTGCGCGGGGAATGCGCGGAAATGGCCCGTGAAGCGGCGCGAGCGGTTGAACCGCGTGGCGTCCTGGGTGATTACCGCGACCGTTGGCTTCAACAGCTTGAGCGCGGTGTCGCTGCGTGCGGGGCTCACCCGTCGCGTCGGCGGCGTTGTGTGTACTCGGAACGCAGCGTGCGCGCGGGGCGACGGCGACATGGGTCCGAAAAATGCCGGCGCGTTACGGGCAGCCGGCGTCGATGCGGGCGAGGGCTTCGAGGATGTCGAGCGGGGTGAGGCCCGAGGGGGGGACGAGGTCGGTGGATGGGTCGGCCTGATCGAAGCGGGCGAGGAACTCGAGCGCGTCGAAGACGTCAGAGGCATCGGTCGGCGGGGCGAGGGATGCGAAGCACTCGGGCGTGGGCTCGGCGTGCTCGCCGGTCTGCGCGTAGTGCAGCCACTGGGTGGCGAAGGCGTAGCCGGGGAGCCAGTAGCGCTGGGCCGCCTCGCCGGCGGGGAGCGAGACGAAGCTCTGGATGGACGCGTCGGCGACGGTGACCCAGGGCGTCACGGCGTTGAAGGCGAGATCGAGGTCGGCGGCCCAGCCGTCGTGGTCGGTCGCGATGAGCAGCGGGGCGGTTGGGTCCTGGGGCACGCGGAGGGCGACGACGGCGGTGAGCCAGTCGAGCATGATGTTGACGCTGTGCGGCTCGTTGCCCTCCCACGCGGTGTGGTTGGTGTCGGGCTGGACGGCGATGGCGACCAAGGCCCCCGCGGCGCGGCGTGTGTTGACGAAGGCCGCGATGGTCTGCGGGTAGGTGTTGGCGTTGGCGAGTGAGCCCATGTTCACGTTGTCGCGCTCGCCCATGAGGTGCAGCGCGGGGACGTGGAGCCCGGTTGTGACGAGGGCCTGCTCGGGGGCCCGGTCGCCGGTGGAGTCGTGGATGGGCAGCGTGGCGATGGTGCGCTCGGGCGCGAGGTCGGCGAGCGCGACGGACTGCCAGCCGGCCTGGGAGAGCCCGGTGAAGATGACGCCGACGTCATCGAGCGTGGGGAGCGACGCGGCCGCGGCGAAGTGCGGGAGTGCCTCGCCGAACAGGCGGGCGACCGCGGCCGGCTCTTTGGCGAGAAAGAGCGTCGCGCTGCGGTTGCGCATGTTGAAGCGGAGGACCGCGAAGCGCTGGTCGGCCGCCCAGGCGCGGAAGCGGGCGTCGTCATAGATCTCCGCGCCGGATTCCCAGTCGCTCACGGCCAGGACGCCGCGGACCTGCCCCGCGGCCACCTCCGCGGGGACCCAGAGGGAGAAGGTTGACTCGCGCAGATCGACGTTGCCGGGGATCGTGTGCGTGTACTCCTGCTGGGCGTTCGCCGCGCCCGTCAGAAGGCTGGTGGCGAGCATGACGCTCGCACGCGTGATCGGACCAAAGGGTCGGAGTTGCATCGGCCCGCCTCCACATATGACTCGCGCGAGGATCCCTCGGCAAGGCTAGCGAAGTTGCGATGGACCTCAAGCACAACGTTTCGATCACGCGGAAATCATCGCGCGCGGGGCCGCATTCCCGACGGCACGCTCCCGATTGTCGCGGTGGTGGCTGGGCGACGCGAGCGGGCGATCGGTGGGGCGCGGGCGCGTACCCTCTTTGAGTTCTGGGGATGGCTTCGCGCGCCGGGGCGGCTTGCCTCCCGCTGGCTCCGTTTCTTCGGATGGGGCGAAGGCACCCGCGGACGGTCCGTTCGCTGTGCGAGACGCCACGATGCCCGACGACCCCGATGCGCACGTTCCAGGATCTCTCGACGACGAGGGGTTTTTGCCCGCGGGCACGCCGCCGCCGTGGGGGGCGGAGTCTCGGGAGGAGCGGCTTGCGCGGTTGAACCGGGCGGCGCGGGCGTTGCCGCCGGTGCCGGGTGTTTACTTGATGAAGGATGGGTCGGGGGTGGTGCTGTACGTGGGCAAGGCGGCGAAGCTGCCGGACCGGGTGGCGAGTTACTTCATCCCGTCGGCCGATCTCGGGTATCCCAAGCAGAACCTGCTGGACGAGGTGCACACGTTTGATTTTCTGGTGTGCGAGGGGGAGTGGGAGGCGCTGCTCGCGGAGAACCGGCTGATCAAGGACATCAAGCCGAAGTACAACTCGCGGCTGGTGGACGACAAGACGTTTCCCTATTTGATCATTACGACGAGCGAGGACTTTCCGCGGGTGTTTGTGACGCGGAACCCGACGGGGGTGGACCCGAAGACGGGCGAGACGCCGGCGCACATGCGGAACGCGCGGGTGCTGGGGCCGTTCACGAACGCGGGCGACCTGCGCGAGGCGATGCAGGTGCTGCAGCGGGTGTTCAAGTACCGGACGTGCAAGCTGGACATCGTGGCGGGGGACCCGCGGAACAAGTTCTTTCGGCCCTGCCTGCTGGCGGCGATCGGCCAGTGCACGGCGCCGTGCAACGAGAGCATCGGCGTGGAGGCGTACCGGGAGGACGTGGACCGGTTCGTGCGCTTCCTGAACAGCAAGCGCAGCGCGATGCTGCGCGAGCTGCGGGAGGACATGGCGCGGGCGGCGGCGGCGCTGCGGTTTGAACAAGCGGCGGCGCTGCGCGACCAGATCCGCGCGATCGAGCGGCTCGACGAGCGGGCGGCCGCGTCGGACGGGTGGCAGCCGGAGACGGAGATCGGGTACATCGACCCGACGGCGGGGCTGAAGAGCCTGCAGAAGACGCTGGGGCTGGAGCAGCCGATCCGGTGCATCGAGGGGATCGACATCGCGCACCTGCAGGGCGGGGAGACGGTGGGGAGCAAGGTGTGCTTTGTGGACGGGCGGCCCTTCAAGAACGAGTATCGCCGGTACCGGATCCAGGGCTTCAGCAACCTGGAGGGTGGGCGCGCGAACGATGACTACATGAGCATCCGCGAGGTGGTGAGCCGGCGCTATCGCGAGGCGGGGGACGGGCAGGAGCTGTACCCGGACGTGATCCTGATCGACGGGGGCCTCGGGCAGCTGCACGCGGCGCAGGAGGCGTTTGCGCAGCTGCAGGCGAGGCCGCCGATGGTGATCAGCTTGGCGAAGAAGGAAGAGCTGATCTATGTGCAGGAGCGGTCGGAGCCGATCCGGTTGAGCCGGAACAACGCGGGGCTCCGGCTGTGCCAGCAGATCCGCGACGAGGCGCACCGGTTCGCGCAGCACTACCACCACATTCTGCGGCGGAAGAAGACGTTGGACGAGTGAGGCGGGTGCGTTGCGCTAGAGCCACTTCCGCCTTCGGAAGAATACGAGCAGGGCCGTCGTCAGCAGGGCGGAGCAGGCGACGACGGTGGGGAAGGCCCAGGGGTGCTCGGAGCCGGGGATGCCGGCGACGTTCATGCCCAGGAAGCCGCTGATGACGGTGAGCGGGGCGGTGAGGGTGGCGACCGTCGCGAGGCGGGCGGCGGCGCGGTTGGTGCGTTCGCTGGCCATCGCGGCGAGGTGGTCGACGAGGCTGATCGAGGTTTCGCGGACGTTGTCGGCGTCGTCGACCATGCGGCCCAGGCGCTCGACCTGCTCGCGCAGGACGGCGCGGTCGGCGTCGGTGATCCACGGGGCGGGCTCGACGGCGAGGCGGGCGATGGCGTCGCGCTGCGGCCCCAGGTAGCGGCGGTAGATGGTCGCGAGCTGCCGCATCCAGCGGAGACGGCGGGCGTAGCGCTCGTTCCAGCGGCCGGTCTCGAGCGCGTCGTCGAGCTCGTAGCTCTCGTCGGCGAGCTCTTCGATGACGGGGGCAAGCTGGTCCGTCACGCCCTCGACGATGGCCGCGAGCAGCTCGCCCGGGCGACGCGGGCCCCGGCCGCAGTCAACCTGCGCCACCAGGGACATGATGCTGGTGAAGGGGTACTTGCGGGTGGTGACGACGGCGTCGGCCGTGAACCAGCACCGGACGGCGATGAGCGGGTCGTCCGAGTCGTCGGCTGGGTCGTCCATTCGTTTCACGTTCTGGACGGGGTTCGGGCCGCGGAGGTTGAGCAGGATGGCCTCGCCGAAGCGCGCGACACGTGGGCGGGTGTCCTGCTCGAGCATGGCGTCGGCGGCGATCTCGGGCAGGCCGCTGCGGGTGCGGAGCCACTCGGCGGTGGCGGGGTGCGTGCGCTCGGCGTGGACCCAGCAGCCGGCGGGCCCGGCGGCGAGGTCGGCCCAGCCGACGCGCTCGACGGGGCCGGGGCCCCAGACACCCCGGGCGGCGAAGATGAGCCCGTCGTCGGCGGTGGTCTCTGTCATCGGGCGGAGCCTCGCGGGGGCCGGGGGAGAATGAACGCGGCGGCGGGGGTCAGGAGGCCGCGGCCTCCAGCGCACGCTGGTAAGCAGCGAGGGCGTTGCGGCGCGTGAGGAGCCACTTGGGCCGACCCGCGGGGCATTGCTCGCAGGGCGGCTCCACCACGCACAGGGCGGTGATGTCGTAGCGGGCGAACTTGGTCATGACCGAGTCCATCAGGTCGTCCTCACGCACGGTGGGGATGTCGCCCCGCGAGAGCTCGGCGACGAGCAGCAGCGGGATGGCCTCGCGGTCGATGAGCGCGGTGCGGACGTCGGCGCCGGTCACCATGCCGAGGTAGTTGCCCGAGGCGTCGACCACGACGAAGTCGGGCACGTGGAAGGTGGCGTGCAGCGAGATGAGCTTGGCGAGCGGGTCCGACGGGTAGACGGGCTCGGTCGGCAGGGCGACCGGCTCGACGTCGCCCGCGGTGAGGCGGCGGAGGAGCGTGGCGTCGCGGGCCTCGCCCAGCAGGACGCCGCTCTTCCGGAGGCGGTAGGTGTAGATGCTGCCGCGCTCGAGCACCTGCGCGGTGACGGTGGCGATGACGGCGCTGAGCATGATGGGCAGGACGACGTAGATGTCACGCGTGAGCTCAAAGAGCATGAGCATCGCCGTGAGCGGGGCGTGGCTGCTGGCGGCGAGCGTGGCGGCCATGCCGACGAGCGCGTAGCCCGCGGGCGTGCTGCCGGCGGGGATGAGGCCGAGCCGCTCGAGCGAGATGCCGAGGAGCGCGCCGGTGGTGGCGCCGAGGAAGAGCGTGGGGGCAAAGACGCCCCCCGAGCCGCCGCTGGCGAGCGTGACCACGGTCGCCGCTGACTTGAAGAGCAGGAGGACGGCGAGCGCCACGACGGCGACAGAGACCGGCGCCGTGGGCATGTCGGCTGCTGCCGCGGCGGCCGCCCCGACCGCGCCGCCGTAGGTGGCGGGCTGCAGGAGGGTTCGGATGGTGCTGTAGCCGTCGCCGAAGAAGGCGGGCGCGCCGGCGAAGCCCCAGCCCATCGCACGCGACAGGGCGAGGAAGCCGACGCCCAGGGCCCCGAGCAGCACGGCCCCGGTGACGGGCCGCAGCAGCGGGTGCAGCGGGGCCTTGGCGGCGAGGTCCTCGCCGAAGTGCAGCAGCTTGCCGAAGCCGATGGCGACGAGGCCGCAGACGAGGCCCAGCGCGACATAGCTCGGCAGCTCGAGCGGGGTGAAGGTGTAGCCGTGAAGGAGGCCGTCGGTGGCGAAGATGGCCTCGTTCCGGCCGAGCAGGGCCTGCGTGGTGACCTGGCTGAAGACGCTCGCGACGACGATGGGGGTGAAGATCTTCAGGGAGAAATCTCGTAGCAGCACCTCGAGCACGAAGAACACGCCGGCGATGGGGGCGTTGAAGATGGAGCTCATGCCGGCGGCGGCGCCGCAGCCGACGAGGGTTTGCAGGGCCTGGCGGTCGAGCTTGATCCACTGGCCGACCTGCGAGCCGGCGACAGAGCCGATCTGCACGATGGGCCCCTCGGCGCCGGAGCTGCCGCCGCCGCTGATGGTGAGGATGCTGGCGAGCGCCTTCACGACGCCGACGCGCAGGGGCATCTTGCCGCCGCGCTGCACGAGGGCGGCGATGACCTGGGGCACGCCGTGGCCCGTGGCGTCTGGCGCGAGCCAGCGGACGAGCACGCCCGTGAGGCCCATGCCGATGACGGGGCCCAGGAAGAGCCAGACAACGACCCACTCCGCCGATCCGAACGCGCCGTGCGAGACGCCGTCGCCCCCTTGCAGGCCGCGGGCGAGGTGCTCGAGGCGGTGCAGCACCGTGGCGAAGGCAACCGCCGTTGCACCGGTGAGCGTGCCGACGAAGGCACCGATGACGATCATGTACCAGTCAGACCGGAACCCGAGGCGGGTGCTGATGCGACTGAGGAGATTGCTCGGCGCGGGGCGGGGCATGCCGCAGCAGGCTAACCGGGCGGACGCGCGGCGTCTCGGCGGCCCGCCGAAGAACCCGCGTCGCCACCGACCGCGCGACGGGGTGCGCGCGGTCGGTGGGACAGGCCGGTTCGCGCCGATCCGCCGGGGCCGCGGGGCCCGCGGAGCCGGCGAAGCGAGGCGCCGGGGTTATGGGCAGCCGGCGTCGAGCACCGCGAGGAAGTCGAACAGATCGAAGATGTCGGCGGGCGTCGTGTCGCCGTTGAAGTCCAGCCCGCCGTCGAGGGCGGCGAGGAAATCAAACAGGTCGAAGATGTCGCCGGGCGTGGTGTCGCCGTTGAAGTCGGCGGGACACGGTGGCAACGGCGAGAACAGCAGGTTCACGGCGCCGAGGAGCGAGGAGTCCCTTAGCGGCTCCGCCTCGATGGCCAGCGCCGCGTCAAGCCGATACGTGCCCGCGCGCCAACGTGCCCCCAGGATCGCGCCGGTCAACGGCGTGACGCTGAGCCACGACGCGCCCGTCGATCCCGTGACCGTCATGTCGGAGTCGAGCTCCAACACAAGCGGCGTCGCCGGCGCCGTCGGCTGGTTGGGATTGAAGGTCGAGACGATCGCCGCGACGCCGCCAAACTCTGGCGAGCAACCCGCGTCGGCCGCCACGTCCGCGATGATCCGCATCATGTGGCTGCCGAGAACCGGCGTGATGGTCGCCAACGCGTTGGCGTGACCCAGCCCGCCCCCGACCGGCATCGCATAGCCCACCGGCCCCACGCTCGACGGCTTTGCCTCCGCGCTGTAGTTGAACGGCTGCCACGAGTCAATCGCGGTGCCGAGCCGGGTGTGAAGCCTTCCCGAGAGAAAGCGGACCCCAGGGCTCCCGCCGCGTGCCGTCGCGGCCGACGCGCGTGACGGTGCATCGGGGGCGTCGAAGCCGCCGGGTGAACCAACACCACCGCCCGGAGCCGATGTCGGCGTGAGCTCGAGCAACGCAGACGGAAACGTTAAGCCGCGGCTCCGGCCCACCTCGCCAAAGATTGTGTACACCCCGGGCCCGATCGTGCCCGAACCAAAGAAGCCGCCGGAAAAGTTGAAGTCCGACGAGCTGAACCGGTACTCGTACCAGTCCGAGAGGGAGATCTCGATGTTATGCGCGCTGACAAAGACCGATGTTTCGGTCGGCCCGCCCTGGCACGAGTACCCGGCGTCGACGTACCCGTTCACGCTCACGAAGTAGCCGCCCAAGCCATCCGGCCCGCTGTTGATCGAGATGTCCGCCGTAGAACCCACGAGACCGCTGCTCGTGCCGCCGCTGGCCTGCGATCGACCGCCCGCGGCGGCCGCGCCCCCGCCGATGCTGTGGGTCCCTCGCGTCCCGTTCGTCTGGCCGAAGACACTCACCGCCCCATCGACCACCGCCACTTGCCCGATCGCCCGCGATGAAGCGAGCAGAACGCACACAGCGAAGCCACTCACCGCCGCGGGACGCCAGTTCCTTCGGTCGATGTTCGAAGTCATCCCGAGCCCTCCGAAAGCGCGACCCTCAAGGCCTTCCGCCCCAACGGAGCGGCGTCGACTCTTGACCATTGGACAAGCCGTCCTGCATCGCCGCAACCCGGCTTTCGCCCGATTCTCGCGCCCCGCGCGTCCGACCCACGGGCACCGCCCATACCAGATGGGCCCCCCGTGGGCTGGGCGGTACTATCGCTTGAGACGGGGGCGGACATTCGCACCAACGCCGCCCCCACCCGGAGCACCGCCATGGCAGACACCGCCCCGAACCCCAACCACTTCGACATCGTCGTCATCGGCGGCGGCCCCGGCGGCTACGTCGGCGCCATCCGCGCGGCCCAGCTCGGCTACCGCACCGCCATCGTCGAGCGCGCCAAGCTCGGCGGCGTCTGCCTCAACTGGGGCTGCATCCCCAGCAAGGCCCTCCTCTCCAACGCCGAGCTCATGGAAAAGCTCGCCAAGCAGGAGGAGTGGGGACTGAAGATCGAGGGCAAGGTCGACTTCGACTGGTCCAAGGTCATCGGCCGCAGCCGCGACGTCGCCGGGAAACTCAACAAGGGCGTTGAGTTCCTGATGAAGAAGAACAAGATCCAGCACTTCACCGCCCACGCCAAGATCACCAAGGGCGCCACCGGCGGCACCCCCTGCGAGGTCCAGCTCTTTGACTGCGAGGTCAAGGAAGAGCTCACCAGCGCCCCCGCCAAGCCCGCCGCGGCGCCCCGCCAGACCATCACCGCGGGCCGCGTCATCGTCGCCACCGGCTCCGTCGCCCGAGACCTCCCCTTCGCCCGCTTCGACGGCAAGAAGATCTGGGGCGCCCGCGAGGCCATGTACAACCAGGAGCGCCCCAAGCACCTGCTGATCGTCGGCAGCGGCGCCATCGGCATGGAGTTCGGCTACTTCTACCACTCCTTCGGCACCAAGGTCACCATCGTCGAGATGATGGACCGCATCCTCCCCGTCGAGGACGACGACGTCTCCGCCGCGATGCTCAAGCACTACAAGAAGCTCGGCATCGACTTCCACCTGGGCCACACCCTCACCGCCGTCGACACCTCCGGCGCGGGCGTCAAGGCGACCATCGCCCCCTTCAAGGACGGCGACCCCGTCCACAAAGAGGCCAAGGTCATCGACGCCGACCGCATCCTCCTCGCCGTCGGCGTGCAGGGCCGCTTCGACGGCCTCTTTGACCCGAGCCTCGGCCTCGAAACCGTCAAGGGCCACATCAAGACCGACTACGTCCCTCTCGGCCCCGACAGCCCCGCCGACGCCAAGCCCCTCACCTACAAGACCAGCGTCAGCGGCGTCTACGCCATCGGCGACGTCATCGGCCCCCCGTGGCTCGCCCACGTCGCCGGCGAAGAGGCCGTCCTCTGCGTCGAGCGCATCGCCTTCGCCGAGGGCAAGCTCCACCACGAGCCCATCCCCATCGACTACACCGTCATCCCCGGCTGCACCTACTGCCAGCCCCAGGTCGCCAGCGTCGGCTACACCGAACGCGCCCTCAAGCAGCGCGGCCTCAAGAAGGGCGAGGACTACGAGGTCGGCACCTTCCCCTTCACCGCGCTCGGCAAGGCCATCGCCAGCAAGCACACCGAGGGCTTCGTGAAGATCATCCGCGGCCTGCCGCGCGGCGAGGTCCTCGGCGCCCACATCATGGGCGACCAGGCCACCGAGCTCATCGCCGAGCTGAGCCTCGCCCGCCGCCTCGAGGCGACCACCGAGGAACTCATCGCCACCATCCACGCCCACCCCACCATGCACGAGAGCGTGCACGAGGCCGCCCTCGCGAGCGAGGGACGCGTCATCAACGCGTGAGACGGCGGGACAACCCGGCCGGTACACGTCGCGGCCCGATGCCACGCGCCAACCGCAGGGATGTCGCGGGTTTTTCGCTTGGTTGAGTCCGACACTTCCGGTAGTTTCCACGTGGTTCATGCGGCGCGCGTGGCGCCTAGACCCAACGGAAGAAAGGGACATCATGTCGGCGAAGATCAAAATCTGCTGCGCGGCCGCGGCGTGGGCCGCTTCCAGCGCGGCCCGTGCGGACACGGTTGTTGACAATCTCGGCGAGCCTGTCAGGGCCAGGACCGTGCTCGGAACCACGGCGCCCGACGTGTTGTGGGCGGCCCAGGCGTTTGTGAGTCCGGGCCACTACCGGTTGGACTTCGTGCAAGTGCTCGTGGGGGACGCGACGGCGGACGTCGACCCCGTCGCCCGGCTCAGCCTCGGTTCATTTCCCGATGCAGCGCCGTTGACCGCGTGCATCGTGGAACCCTTGCCCGCAACCGGACTTTCGGTCGTCACGCTCACGCCCACAACCCCCGTGACCCTGCGTCCGAATGGGACCTACTGGATCGCCCTGGGGCCCGCGAGCGCCGGGTCATTCGCGTTCGCCTACGCCGAGGGGAACGGCTTCGCAGGGCCCGGGGCCATCGGCCCGTTCACCTATTCCGAGGACTACGGCGTGACCTGGGGCTCCCAGGGCGCTGACAACCCCCACCAGATCCGCGTGGAGGCGACGCCGATCGAGTGCCCCGCCGACTTCAACAACGACGGCATTGTCGGCGACATCTTTGACCTGTTCGACTTCCTCGCCGCCCTCGACCTCGGCGAAGATTTCAACGCCGACACGAGCGGCGGCGACATCTTCGACCTTTTCGACTTCCTCGCCCTGTTTGACCAGCCTTGCCCCTGACACGGTCTCGCCACAGCGAGGCCGACGTCTCGGGGCATGAGCATGCGAATGAAAACGCCGCGGGCCTCCCCGCGGCGTTTCTCGTTTCAGTCACCAGGATGAGCCGCGCGAAAGCCCCAACTCAACGCCGGCGACGCGACGCCGCAAGCCCCGCCACCGCCAGCAGCGCGACGCCACCCGGCGCCGGCACGCGGCGCAGATAGTTCGCGAAGATCCACTGCGCGATGTCGAAGCCCAGCGCGTTGCCGTCCACCGCGTCGATGCGGTAGTGCACGCCCAGGAAGAGACGGCTCAACGCGTTCTCCCAGGCCATCTCGCTCCAGCTATCGAACTCACGCGTCAGGCCCGGCACGTACGGATCGTCCGTCCCGAACGACATCGCCTCGAACGAGTCCGAGCCGAAGAACGCGGCCATGATGCCCGCGTGCGCCGCGCCGAACGTCGCGTGCCCCGACACCCACGCCGGGAACTGCGGGCTGAACGGGTCCGCCGTCATCGGGCCCGGGCCGTCCGGGTCCACGTTGTTCAGCGGCTGCCAGTTCGGGTCGCCGGCCGTCTGGTCGTTGCCGTCAAAGTCCCCGTTCTGGATCGCCGTGATGGGACGCCACAGATCAAAGTCCGTGTTGTACTTGCTGTCCCACGCCGCGATGCCCGCGTCCGCCATCGCCAGGTTCACCAGCGCAAACAGCCGGCTCTCCTGCTCGATCCGCGCCTCGGCGCTCAGCCCCTGGAAGGCACGGTCCGCGTACGCCTGCGTGATCTGGTTCAACTGGCCCGGCGGCTTGCTGGTGCCGTCGCGGTCGTTGCCCCAGAAGAACGCGACCTGGTACTCCTCGTCCGCCGGCGTCCACGAGTCGATCGACCCGAGGGCCTTCACCTCGTTGTAGTTGTCCGCCCACTCCTGGCTCTGCAGGAAGTTGTCCATCGTGCCGTACGACTCGAGCCGGTTCGGACGGAATTGCGACCCGTTGTTCAGCCCGAACGTCTGCACGTTCCCCCAGTGCGGGTGCACCGGGTTGCCCGGCTGCGTCGGCTGCCAGTCGCCCGGGTTCGTTCCCGGCGTGTACGAGATCGGGTTCCCCGAGCCGTCGCCCGACCGCAGGTTGATCATGTGGTTCGCCGCCGACATCCCCAGCATGATGCCGTTGTTCCGCGCCGCCACGTCAGCAATCCCCGCGAGCTGCGTGTTCAGCAGCGAGTCCAGCGCCGCGTGCTGGTTCGGCGCCAGCACACTCTTGAGCACCTGGTTCGCCGCCACGGCCGCCGCCGCCTCGCGCGACGTGTTCCCCGCCGCCGAGCCGTTGAACCCGCCGTACGACTCGTACCCGCCGTTCACCGCGTTCACCGCGTTGTACATCGCGACGTGCATCATCGCGCTCGCCCGGCTGATAAAGCCCGGCCCCGCGAGCGGCTGGTCACGCGTCGCCTGGATGAACGCCTCGTTCCACTGCGCGATCACGTTCGTTCCGAACGCGCTCGCGCACATCCCCGCGACGGCCGCAACCGCCATGACCCGACACGCACGCATAGCACACTCCTTCTTTTTAAGAACCCTGCACGCAGCCGCGCGGCCTACGGAGCCCACGAAGCCCACGCCGCAGCCAACTCGCCAAGCACCCCGCCGCCTCAAACCCCGCGGCGCAAAGGCCCCGGCACCGATCCAATCTCAACATCGAAAACGACACGACAACACCCCGCACGCCTCTTCCCGAGACGCACGAACAGACCGAAAGCCCACGCTGCTCACCCCACGCCCCACCCCTCCCACACCCGGCCGGCTTCCGCCGAACCGCCGTCTCAACCCAACCCGGTGCGGCTCTCCTCACCAGCCTGCACCGGTAGTCCGGAAGCGATAGACGCTTAGGTATATCACGGCATCTTCCTCTCGCCACTGAAGTTGTCAAAGGAGCGCAAAGTCGGGACATCACCCGACGCCCCATCCCGCTCGAATACCCCATCTCGCACCCACCCGGGGCCATGCACCCCGTCCGCAAACCGATCAAACGCACCATCAACCCGCGCCAGCCCCACCGACCGCGAATCGACCCCCGCCGCGCGGCGAACCCATCCTTGGCCCGCCCGCACCAAGGCGAACCGAGTACCCTGTCTCGTCGCACAGGCCCCGACCGGGCCCCGACCGGCACCACACCCGCTGCACGCCGGGCCCAACCCGGCCGCGCGCCGGGCGCCGGACCGGCCCCCGATCGCCCGACCCGCGCGACACCAACGCACCCCCGCCAGCCACGAGCACCTCAACATGCCCAAGAAGAAGTACGAGAACACCCTCACCCGCCACTCCCTGCTCAAGAACATCCCCACGCCCCCCTTCGGCGCGATCGACCAACGCCACACCGTCTCCTACGACGAGTACGTCGCCAACCACGGCTACGAGGGCCTCCGCAAGGCCCTCACCATGAAGCCCGCCGCCGTCACCGAAGAGGTCAAAAAGTCCACCCTCCGCGGCCGCGGCGGCGCCGGCTTCCCCACCGGCCTCAAGTGGACCTTCCTCGCCCCGGCCAAAACCCCCGAAGGCCAGGAGATCAACGACGACTGGGCCGGCAAGGACGCCCCCGTCACCGAGCGCTACCTCGCCATCAACGCCGACGAGTCCGAGCCCGGCACCTTCAAAGACCGCCTGCTCATGGACTTTGACCCCCACCTCCTCCTCGAAGGCATCGCCATCTGCTGCTACGCTTGCCGCCTGAGCAAGGCCTACATCTTCATCCGCGGCGAGTACCACCACCAGGCCCACGTCCTCGAGAAGGCCCTGCAAGAGGCCTACGCCCACGGCATCTTCGGCGACAAGGGCCTCATCAACTCCCCCGCCAACACCGCAGGCCCCCGCTTCCGCGTGGATTGCTACGTCCACCGCGGCGCCGGCGCCTACATCTGCGGCGAAGAGACCGGCCTCCTCGAAGCCCTCGAGGGCAAGCGCGGCTGGCCCCGCATCAAGCCCCCCTTCCCCGCCATCAAGGGCCTCTTCGGCAAGCCCACCATCATCAACAACGTCGAAACCCTCGCCCACCTCCCCGACATCATCTCCCACGGCGCCGACTGGTTCACCACCATGGGCGTCGAGAGCAGCGTCGGCGGCCCCCCCTCCTTCGGCACCAAACTCATGGGCGTCTCCGGACACGTCAACCGCCCAGGCGTCTACGAGTGCGAGCTCGGCATCCCCCTCCGCACCCTCGTGGAAGACTTCTGCGGCGGCATGCGCAACGGCAAAAAGTTCAAAGCCGCCATCGCCGGCGGCGTCTCCATGGGCATCCTGCACACCAGCCAGTACGACGCCGAGATGGACTTCGACATCGGCCGCAAGTACAACGTCCTGGGCCTCGGCACCGCCTGCCCCACCGTCTTCGACGAAGACACCGACATGGTCGCCGTCGCACGCAACATCGCCCGCTTCTTCAAGCACGAGTCCTGCGGCCAGTGCACCCCCTGCCGCGAGGGCTCCGGCTGGCTCTACCAGCTCATGACCCGCATCGAGTCCGGCGACGCCCGCACCAAAGACCTCGACCTCGCCCTCGAAGTCGCCACCAGCATGGGCTCCATGCCCGGCACCACCATCTGCGGCCTCGCCGACGGCAACAACTGGGCCATCCGCACCATCATGAACAAGTTCCCCGAAGAGTTCGAACGCCGCGTCAAGCCGACCTACGTCCCCGTCAAGATGACCGTCGGCGCCGCCGCGAGGGGCTGATCACTCCCACCCCCCACCACCGCGACACGCACACGCGGCCGCCCCTCGGCTCACGGGCACACCTCTCGCCCGCTGCGGTGCCACGCCGCGCGCCCGCGCCGCCTTCCGTGCTCACTCCACCTTCCACCCCTCCGCCGCCCGCTCCAGCACCACCACCGGCCGCCGCCCGCGGCAAAGCCTCGCAAACGTGCGCCGATCTTCATTCAGCACGTACACCGCGCTCCACTGCCGGTCCCAATCGCCGTCGCGAAGCTCAAACACCAGCACCCCGTCATCCAGCGTCGTGACCCAACCCGGGGTAAACGCCTCCGCCCGCAACGCCCCGGCCAGCGCGATCGACCACGTCTCCCCCGCGACCTCATCCTCCATCCGTGTCGCCTGAATGCCCCTGTGCGGGAGTCGGCTCACCTTGTACTCCACCGCCCGCCGCCCCGCGGATCTCAACTCCGCGGGCCTCCACGGCCAGTCGGCCATCGCCGGGGATTCGCTCCCGCTCCACCACATGCTCCCCGCCTCGCCCGCGTCAGACGCCACGACGCGGACGCCTTCTTCCTTCAACAACGCGTCGTCCCGCCGCGGCAGCAAGTCGCCAAGGCCCAGGTCCATCACCAGCACCTCCAACGTCCCATCCGGTGCCAGCGACACAAACAGCCCTTTATGCTTGGCGACCGGCCCCTCCAGCACCACCTCTTCCCCAGTGCCGTCCAGCCGCACCCGCCGCACGTTCTCCAGCCGCTCGTCGATGAAGTACACCCACGCGGTCTCCGCCGGCTCCGTCCCGCGCACCACCCCGCCCGGCCCGTCCAACTCCCGATACCGCGTCACCAATGAGTCCGCGGTGGTCAGCGAATACAGCCACGCAACACCCGCGTTCGTGATCGCCCCACCCACCAGCCCCGCCTTCACCGCGCGCCACACCGTCGCCCGGGTCCGCCGCGGCGCCGGGAACGCCAGCCACAGCAGCGGGAACTCGATCACAAGCCCCAGCACCGCCATCACGACAAACGCCACGACCGACGCCGTCGGCACCCACCGCAGCGCAAGCCCATCCGCCGGCCACACCGCCCGCGTGCTGGCCACCAGCAGCACCCCGATCCACCCGCTCAGAACATTCGCCGCGAGCACCAAAAGGAACGCCCGCCGCCGTCCCCGCGCCCCGAACGCCACGGCCACGATCCCCTCGACCAGCACGATGAACACCATCCCAAGCGTCAGATGAAACTCCGTGGCGAGTCCCGCCGCCGTCGGGTTGCCAAGCGCGACCCCACACGCGCCCGCGACGCCAAGCACAAACGCCCAGCGCCGTATCCCGCTCGCCACCCCCCCGCCCCGCCCGCCCGCGTCCAGCCCGCCCGCCTCCAGCCCGCAACGTGCTTCAGCCATCGCCCCCCCCGCATCCGCCCCCCGCCCCCTGCTAGCCTGTCCGCTCCATGCAAGACGCCAGTTCCCAAGCCAGTTCCCAAGCCAGTTCCCAAGCCGGTCCCCACGCCAGCTCTCCCGCCGAGCCCACCCCCGCGCCGCCCGCCGCGACCACGCCCGCCGCGTCCCCGGCCTCCACCGCTCCCAGCCCCGCCCACCACGCTCCCCGCGGCAGCGTCAAAGAAACCCTCATCGCCATCATCATCAGCCTCACGATGGCCTTCGTCTTCCGCGGCTTCGTCGTCGAGGGGTTCCTCATC
>CAZCBN010000051.1:0-21981 GCA_964496975.1 uncultured Phycisphaeraceae bacterium | reverse complement strand
ACCCCCCGCAACCCACGGGCCAAACCCCGCGCCACGCCGCCACTCGCCCGAACACACCCCGCCCCACAGACAACTCGCCCGGGCCTCACACCGTTTCGGGGATCACCCGGTCGTCCTTCCACTTCTTCAGCTTCAACCCCAGCGTCCGCACCCCGATGCCGAGCGCCTGGGCCGTCCGCACCCGGTGCCCCCCGTTCCGCCGCAGCGTGTCGAGGATCACGTCGCGCTCAATGTCCGCCAGCGGCCGCACATCGCCGGGCTTCGCCTCGACCGTCCCGGAAAGGCCGTGCCCGTCGCCCAGCAGAGGCCCCGCGCCATGACCATTCCCCGGCCCGTATCCGGCGCCGTGGGCATGGCCGTGCCCATTCCCGAGCCCGGCGCCCACCCCACCACCAAGCCCGTTTCCGCCGAGCGGTCCCGCCGTCACCGCCCGCGCGACCGCGCTGATCCCGCCCGCCGCGCCGACCGGGCCCGCCGCCGCCCCGCCCACAACAGGCGTGCCCGCGGGCAGCACCGCGCGGTCGAGCAGCCACGGCGCGATCAGGTCGTGCGAGATCACCCCCTCGGCCCGCGCCGCGCTCAGCACCACCGCCCGCTCGCAGATGTTCTGCAGCTCGCGCACGTTGCCGGGCCAGTGGTACGCCCCCAGCGTCGCCGCCGCCCGCTGCGAAATCTCCGGCACCGGCCGGCCCTCGCGGGCGCAGATCGTCTCGACAAAGTGCGTCGCCAGCAGCGCGACGTCCTCGCCCCGCTCGCGCAGCGCCGGCATGTGCACCGGCAGAACATTCAGCCGGAAGTACAGGTCCTGTCGGAAGGCCCCGCGCGCCGCCTCCGCCGGCAGGTCGCGGTTGCTCGTCGCCACCACGCGCACGTCGACGCCCATCGCCAGGCTTGACCCGACCCGCTCGAACGTGCGCTCCTGCAGCACGCGGAGCAGCTTCGCCTGCACCGCCGGGCTGATCTCGCTGATCTCATCCAGCAGCAGCGTGCCGCCGTCCGCCAGCTCGAACCGCCCCTTGCGCAGCTTCTCCGCCCCGGTGAAGGCCCCGCGCTCGTGCCCGAAGAGCTCGCTCTCCAGCAGCGACTCGCTGAGCGCCGCGCAGTTCACCGCGAGGAAGGGCCCCGCCCCGCGCGGGCTCAGGTCGTGCAGCGCGCGGGCCGCCACCTCCTTGCCGGTGCCGCTCTCGCCGGTGATCAGCACCGTGCCGCCCGACCCGGCAACGGCCGCGATCTGCTCGCGCACGCGCCGCATCGCCGCCGACTCGCCGATCAGCCGCGCAAGCCCCGTCCGCGCCGGCGACGCCGCCGCGGGCGACGACCGCGCCGCGTCCATCCGCAGGATCGCGTTCTCCTTCGAGAGCCTCGCGTGCGACAGCCCGCGCTTCAGCGAGATGATCAGCTCGTCCCCCTCAAAGGGCTTGGTCACGTAGTCGAACGCGCCCTTCTTCATCGCTTCCACCGCCGTCTCGATCGTGCCGAACGCTGTCATCACGATCACCGGCAGGTCGTCGTCGATCGCGCGGATCTTCTCGACCAGCTCGATCCCCGTCATCCCCGGCATGCGCAGGTCCGTCACCACCGCGTCGGGCCGCTGCCGCGCGATGCGCTCGAGCGCCCCGCCCGCGTCCGGGAAGGCCGCGACGTCAAACCCCCCCCGCCGCAGCGTCGCCGCCACGCTCTCGCGCATCATGTCCTTGTCATCGACCACCAGCACGGACGCGGCCGCGCGGCCCTGATCAGCGGGCGTGGAGCTCATGGCGTGGTATCCCCCAAGGCCGCGGCCCCCGCCGCGGTGAGTTGACCGGGCCGGCCCTCCGGGCCCGTCGGTGCTTCCGCAATCCCGGGGCGCGCGCCGCGCTGGGCGCGCGCCGCCGGGTGGTGTGATCCGTCGCGCAGCCCGTGCCGCGCCGAGCGCTCCGAAACAGCGCCCATCTCCGGGAAGTGCAGCTCGACCGTCGCGCCGGACCGCTCCGCGGCGTGCGCGTCCGCGACACGCACGCCCGGCAGGCCCTCGTCGTTGTTCCGCACCACGACGCGCCCGCCGTGCGCCTCCACGAGCCGGTGCACGATCGCGAGGCCAAGGCCCGTCCCCGTCGCCCGCGTCGTGAAGAACGGGTTGAACATCCGCTCGCGCACGCCCGGCGGGATGCCCGGCCCGTTGTCGCGCACCACCAGCGCCACCATCGGCACGCGCCGCCCCTGCCCGTCGGTCTCCACCACACGCCGCGCAAACACTCGCACGGCCGGCACCGGCGCCGCCCCCGGAGGCCCCGCCTCCGCGCCCTCCGCCACGGCCTGCACCGCGTTCAGCAGCACGTTCACGAGCGCCCGGTGCGCCAGCAGCGGGTCCACGTCCATGACGCGCGGCGCGCCGCGGGGCCACAGCACCTCCACCACGGGCCGGCGCGGGCCCGAGCGGGCCGTCTCCGCCTCGCACGCCGCCACCGCGTCGGCGAACAGCCCAGCGATGGGCGTCGGCTCGCGGTTCACCCGCGCCTCCTTCGCGAACGACAGCACATCGCCCACGATCGCGTCCAGGCGCCGCACCGCCGCGCCGATCCGCCGCGCCGCGACGGCGTGCTCGTCCGCCGGCCCGACGCAGAGCTCGCGCTCCAGCATCCGCGCGTCAAGCCCAATCGCCCCCAGCGGGTTGCGGATCTCGTGCGCAATCCCCGCCGCCATCTCCCCCAGCGCCGCGAGCCGCTTGGACCGCTGCAGCCGCTCGTTCGCCTCGCGCAGCTCGTCGTTGAGCCGCGACACCTCGGCCCGCAGCGCCGCGTGCGTCGCCTCCAGCCGCGCCGTCACGTCGTTGAACGCCGCGAGCAGCTCCGACAGATCCCCCGGCGCCAGCGGCCCAGTCGGACCCAGGGCCCCAGTCGCACCCAGCGACGGCTCCACCGCCACCGGCCGGGCCGGCAAGGGGAGCAACCCCGGACGCGTCACGGTGTGCGGTGCGCTGCTCATCCGCGGCGGTCCTCAAACTGCGCCGGCCGCGTGCGCACCACGGGCGTCCCGTAGGCCGCCACCGCCGCGCGGTTCCGGCTTGCGCCCGCGAGCCGGTCGGCGAGGGCGTCGCGCCGCCGCTTCAGCTCCACCCGTGCCGCCTCGTCGCGTGACTCAATGTCCGCCGCCGTGCGCGCGAGCACCGCGACGCGCTTCTCGTACGCCGCGCGCCGCGCCGCGGGCAGCGCCGCCATCAGCGACTCCCACGCCGAGCGAAACGCCCCGAGCCGCTCGTTCAGCCCCGCCAGCTCGTCCACCACGCCCTGCCGCTGCCCGAGCAGCCCGAGCAGGCGATCAACGTCGTCCGCGTCGATCAGCTCGGCCTGGCGCTGGCTCAGCGTGTCCAGCTCGCACAGCAGCGCCTGCTGCCGCTCGAGCACACGGTCGAGGCTCGCCGGCCAGTCCGGGCCGAAGCGTGCCGATGGGTTGCTGCCTCTGGGCGCGGTCATCCATGACCCCGTGCGTGAGGGGCCCGCGCATCCTGCGCGGGCCCTGTGTTTCCGGTGAATCCGGTCCATCCGGCCGCGGGCGGCTCACCCGCCGACGGCCACCTCGTCGTACAACCGAGAGCTGCTGTCAAGCCAACGCTGCCACGCCTCGCGGCCCATGGGCAGGTTGGGGTCGTTCCATACTTCTTCCGGCAGCGAGCGGTAAAAGTCCCGCGCCCGCTCGTTCGCCGTCCGCGCGGCCCGCAGGTCGCCCCGGTCCAGGTACGCGTTCACGATCTGCACGAGCGCGACCAGCACCGCCGGGTCGCGCGGGTACGCCGCGCGGGCCGCGGTGTAGTGCGCCACCGCCGTGTCGATGTCGCCCAGCTCGTACGCGCAGTCGCCCAGGTAGAAGTGGCTGTTCCGCAGGTACAGCTCTTCCACCGGTTGGAGCCGCCGCGCGTCCCGCTGCGACAGCCCGTCCCGCACCCCCTCGTACAGCACGATCGCCTCGCGCAGGTGCCCCTCGCGCTGCACGGCGAGCGCCTCCGCCTCGCTGCTCCGAAGGTCGAGCTTGAGCCGCTCGTCGATCTGCCCCGCCAGCAGCCGGTGGCTGTCGGCGAGCATGAAGCGCACCTGCTCCTTGGAGAAGCTCTCGGAGAGCCCGAACGCCGCCCCGCCCCCCTCCGCCTGCGACTCACGCTGGAGCCACTCGTCGAACCGCTCCACCGCCTCGTTGTACCGGCCGCCGCGGTAGTGAAGCCGGCCCAGCTCGACCAGCGCCGCCGCGTACTCAAGCCGCCCGGGGCCGCCGAACGTCCCGCCGAGCGTCGTGTTCAGCAGGCGCAGCGCCTCTTCGTCGTTGTCCGGGTTCGCGTCCGCCAGCAGGCACTGCGCCAGCGGCACGTGGCTCGCATCGGCCCAGCGTCCGGACGCCCCGCTCTCGCCGGGCCCGCCCGAACGCCCGGCGCGCCACTCCTCGATCAGCCCCGCGTACTGCCCCGCCGCCGCCTCGTAGTCGCCGATCGCCTGGAACGCGCGCCCGAGCCGGAACCGCGCCTCCGGCTGCCGCGGGTCGCCCGTCACCGTGCCCGCGAACTCCTGATACGCCCGGATCGCCTCACGCTTGTCCCCCGCGCGGTCGTACAGCTCGGCCGCCGTCCAGAGCGAGTCGGCGTGCTTCGGGAAGTCGTCCAGCACAAACCGGTCCGCGTGCGTGCGGTAGTACCCCGCGGCCTGGATCAGGTGCCGCTTCACCTGCTGCTGCGCCGCCGGGTCAAGCCCCCCGCTCTGCAGCAGGCTCGCCGCCGCCGACGACAGCGTCCCGTCCGTTGAGGGCGGGCCGATCACCTCTTCGGCGGCCGCGCGGTGCGCGAGCGCCAGCGCCTCCAGCACCTCCGCCGGCGCCGTCTCGAGCGTGTGCAGGCCGAACGCGTCGTCCGCCGCCGCCAGCGCCCGCGTGATGTCGCCCCGGCTGAACAACTCCCGGAACCGCGCCAGCAGCGACGCCGTGACCTCCGCCACCGTCGGCTTCCCCCACCGGCCCGGCTTCAGCTTCATCTCCGCGACCAGCACGCCCGAGTGCGTCAGCGACTCCTCGAACCGGTCCAGCCCCGCCTCGCACTGCGAAAGCCCGAGCAACGCCGGCCAGTACACGTCCGTGTTGCCCGAACGCTCCACCAGCTCGGCGAACACGTCCCGCGCCGCCTCAATCCCCGCCGCGTCCGTCGCCGCCGACAACTGCGCCTGCCCGCGCAGCAACTGCGCCCGCGCCCGCACCGCCGTCCCCGGGCGCAGCACCGCGTCGCGGTCCACGCGCTCAAGCTCGGCCAGCGCCTCGCCGTACGCCCCCACCGCCAGATACGCCCGGCCCAGCAAGAGCCGCAGCTCGCCGACGCTCTCCTGCTCCTCGGGCTTTGTGCCACCCACCAAGAGCGGCAGCTCGCGCACGAGCCGGTTGATCGCCTCGTCGGCGAAGCCCGTCTCGATCCGCACCTCCGCCTGCCGCGCCAGCGCCCAGAGCCGCTCCGCCCGCGGCAGGTCTGGCAGCGCAAGCCGCCCCGCGAGCACCCGCAGCGCATCCTCATACCGCGGCGTGGGCCCGGAGACGTACCCCTCCACCACACGCCGCACCACGCGGTCCGCAAGGTCGCGCCGCCCCGACGGCAGCCCCGCCGCACGCTCCAGCGCCTCCTCGGGCCGGCCCAACGCCACCAGCGTGTCCGCCACGCGGAAGACGTCCTCGGCCGACAGCGCCGCGTCCAGACGCTCCGCCTCCAAAAACTGCCCGAGCGCGTTCTCGTCGTTCGCCCGCTGCGGCACCAGCAGCTCCCGCTGCCCGCCGTAGATCGCCCGGCCCAGCAGCAGGGCGTACCGCGCCCGGTCCGGCCGCGTCAGGTCGCCGCGGGCCAGGTACGGGAACACGCCCTCGTTCAGGGTCGCGATCGCGTCCTCATACTTTTCCGCCGCGATCTGCCCCTCGGCCGTGGCAAAGGGCGCGTCAAACGTCGGCTCGTGCGACGTCCGCACCACCACCGACACCGCGAACCCCGCCGCCAGCGCCACCCCGCCCAGCCCCAGCGCCGGGATCTGCCACGACCGGCGCAGCGCCGACCACAGCCCGACAGGGGGCGCCGCGCCGGCCGCCGCCGACGGAGAGGCCGAGTTGGAAGCGGTGCTCGGGTCCACCCGGCTCCTTCCGCACAATCAATCGGCCGACCACGCCGGCCCGCGCTGGATCCTCCAGCCCGGTCGAACGGCGAACAAGGCCGCCCCACGCGCCTAGGTATCGGTGAGCACCCCGCGCACGCTTGATACTCGGGCCCCCCGTTCGCGCAGATCCCGCGCCCCGGGCCGCCCGCCCCCACCCACCGCCGCCCGACCAGACGCAAAAACCGCGCGACCGCCCGCCCCACCACCCACACGTGCCGTACCCAGGCCGCGCCCACACCGCGTCGACCCCGCGCAGGAATCGCGGGACACGATCCAATCAAAAACCGCACAAATCACTCAGCCCGCGTCGTCGCCGTTCGACCCGCCGCCGCCCGGCCCCGCGCCCTCGGGCTCGCGCCGCACCACCACCGCCGCCCCGGCCAGCACGTCGCCCCGGTGACGCCCCGCAGGCTCAAAGAGCACCAGCGCCGCCACCGGCGGCAGCACCCACTTCACCGCGTTCCGCGCCATGCACGCCGCCAGCGGCAACCGACGCAGCATCGACTCGCGACCAGCCCCCGCGGCCCCCGCCCCACCCTCCGCCCCGGCGGCTCCAGCCCCAGCGCCCGACCCAGCCCCCGGCCCCGGCCCCACCGCGATCACCGCGCACCCGACCACGGCCTTCCCCAGCGTGCGGCCGAAGACGCTCTCCGACAGCGTGCCGTACAGGGCCCCGAGCCCCATCATCGCCGGGATCGTCGTCCACGACGACGCGAGCTGAAACACCCCTTCCGCCCCGAGCGCCGTCTGCGGGTCAACCCCCAGCAGCCGCGCCCCGACCGACACCACCAGCACCCCG
Source organism: uncultured Phycisphaeraceae bacterium (assembly GCA_964496975.1). Classification (GTDB taxonomy): domain Bacteria; phylum Planctomycetota; class Phycisphaerae; order Phycisphaerales; family UBA1924; genus CAZCBN01. Next base: position 15,039 of record CAZCBN010000051.1, on the reverse strand, counting down.
TCCAGCAACGCCGCCACCAGCCGCCGGGCCGAGCCCGCCAGCGCCACCCGCTCGGGCAGCACCAGCACCCGGCTGTCCGCCGCGGGGCGCAGCACCACGATCAACGCCGTCGCCATCAACGCCACCAGCATCACCGCCAGCAGGCGAAACTCCGCGGGGTCAACGGGCAGCGACCGCTGCACCGGCCCCTCGGCCAGCACCTCGCCCGCCGTCAGCGACACCTCCACCACGCGGAACGTCCGCCCCGGCGCCACGCCCCCGGCAGCCGCGCCGACAATCCCGCCGCCGCCCACGCGGCCCGCGCCTCCCGGCGTCTGCCCGCCCGGCGCGCCGTCCCCGGGCGCACCCGCCCGCGCCGCGCCCACCAACACCAGCCGAGGCGATGCCCCGGCCAGCACCACGGCCGACAGATCGCCCGCCGGTCGCGGCAGCGTCGGGAAGGGCTGCACCGCGTCGGGCCCCACGATCCCGGCCCAGATGCCGCCGTCCGTGCCCGCCGCGCGCTCATCAAGCCACACCACGCCCGACGCCGCCGTGCCGATGGGGACCGCGCCCGGCCCGACCACGCCGGGCCCAACCGCGCCGAGCCCGACCGCCCCGCCGACGTTCGCGCCGTCAGAGGATCCGTGCAGCGGCATCCGTTGCCATCCGTCCGCCGTCGCCTCCCAGGCCTCCCACCCGCGCGACGTGTGCCGCACGAGCGCCGCCGTCTCGCCGCCGACGAGCGTGAGCCGCGTCGCCCCCGCCCCGCCCGTGACCCCCGCGTCCACGCCCTCGGGCAGCGCCGCGTCGGTCCACGCCCCGGCGTTGCGCTCCAGCGCGTGGAGCCTCGGGCCCTCGTCCGTTTCGCGCAGCACCAGCAGCCGCCCGCCATGCGCCGCCGCGCCGAGCACCCGCCCCGACGGCTCGAGCATCGGGTGCACCCGCGTCCGCCCGGCCGGTTCAAACGCCCAGACGCCCTCGATCGGCGTCGGCGACGCCCGCACCGACTCCACGTGCCGCGACACCACGCCCTCCGACGTCACGTCGCGGATGATGAACACCGTGTCCTCGTCCGCCGCCAGCGCCACCGGGCGGTCAAAGAACAGCCGCGCCGACTCGGCCGAACCCGACGCCGCGCCGCTCGCCCCGCGCGGCGGCACATGCACGAGCGCAAACTGCGCCGGCCGCGGCTCGCGACCCACGAGCCCCCGGCCCCCCGCGCCCTCCGTCCCCGCGTCGACGGTCTGCACCACGAGCCACCCGTGCCCCGACGCCGCACCGCCTGTCCCCGCCGCGTGGCCCGGCGCGACCGACGACGCCCCCGCCGCCGGCGAGGCCGACCCCACGCCGCACAGCCCCACCACCGCCGCCGCGACCGCGACCGCCCACATCCACGCCCCGCGCGCACGCCTCCCGACCTTCAAGGCACCTCTCCCCACGCCGCGCCGCCCTCGGCCGCGTCCAGGTCCTTCACCTCGTCCAGCCGGTACACCCGCTGAAGCCGCTCAAGATCAAACGCCACCGCCCGCGTCCGCCCCACCGCATGGTCATAGAGCGAAAGCCGCACGTCCCCCCGGAACCGCGGCGTCCGCACCGTGAGCCGGCCCGCCACCCGGGGTGACGGGCTCGGCGCGCCCTGCACCAGGTCGTACCGGTCCAGCTCCGCCAGCGCCAGGGGCCGCCCCTCCTGGTCCAAGAGGCGGATCCACGAGGGCTCCATCGTCTTCGGGTCCACCCGCACCTCGCGCGTGCCCCACCGCGCGGGCGTCACGATCTGCCACCGCGCGCCCCCCTCCACCGCCCGCACCCGGCCCCGGGCCGCCTCCCCGTCGGGAAGCGGTGTGACGCCCAGCAGCTCCACCAGTTCGAGCGGTTCTACCGGCAGGCCCAGGGCCCGGATCTTGTCGTCCGTCACGTCCTCGTGCCGGCCCACAAAGCCGACCTTCGCGTCGGCGTCCACCATGTCAAACCACCAGTACCGCTCGTCGTTCGACCCCAGATAGAGATAGGTCTCCCCCACCTTGCCCAGCGACATCGCAAGGTGGCGCGGCGGCTGAAGCTGCAGGTGCCCCTCGGCCTGCTCCCGGAGCCGCTCGCCCTGCGCGTCCACGCCCTCCACCAGCGCCGTGGCCCGGGCCCACAGGTCGGTGAGCGGCGCGACACGCTCGTTGTACCGCCGGGCCACCTCGGCGTACGCCGGCACCTCTTCGGCCACCCCGTTCGCGCCGGGCCGGGTCTGCAGCAGCTCGCACCCGCCGAGCCACGCGGCGGGCCCACACAAGGCCAGCACCCGCAGCACCGCCCGCCACGCGCCACACCGCGAGATGTCCCGTGATTGTGCGCTCACGCCCGGCCCCCTCCCCCCGCGGATGCCGACGCCGGCCCGTCCTCCTCCATCGGCAGGATGGTCGCGAGTTGTGCCGCGGCCGCGGCCACCGCCGAGTCATCCAGGGCGGGGTCCAGCACCTCGTAAAGGGGCCCGGGGGCCTGGCCCGCCGGGGTCCGGCGACGCAACAGCAGCATCTGCAGGCCCTTGCGCACCGTGCCCCCCGGCCCCGCCTCGCCCCCCGCGTCGGCCGCGGTCGCGGGGCGCTGGCCCTCAAAGTTCACGAGCCGCTTGCGCAGCAGTTGCAGCGCGACCAGGTAGCGCAGCGTCTGCGCCTGCGGCTCGGTGGTCCCCTCCAACTGCTCCAGCAGGTCCAGCAGGTCGGCGGGGTTCAGCACGGGGCCCTGCGGGGCGTCGCGCTCCGGCACCGTGGTCCGCCACACGGCGAAGACCCGCAGCGGCGGCGTCGGCCTCGCGCCCTCGTCCCACGACTCGGCGCAGAAATCGAGGCGGCGCAGCGCCTCCTCGCCCGGCGACTCCACCAGCGTGGCCACGAAGCGGTCCCCCGGACGAAGCGCCCGCCCCGAGGCGGCGCACGCGCGGGTGAACGCGGCGATGTCGTACGGCAAACTCGACACGGGGATTTGGCCTCCCACCGGGCGCGAACGCACAGACCACGCAGGGCACGACCACGCCGACCCACTGTACCCACCCGCCCGACGCACGGGCCGCCCCCCGGGCGAGGGGGTCGCAGGGGTTGTAGTGCCGCAGTTGCGGCCTACTGAGGATTGGGTATGCTCGCCCGAATGCGTGCCCCGGGGCCCACGGCGCAGCCCCGGCCCCACGCTCGCCCGGCGCCCGGTCGGCGCCCGCCCGGCATGGCCCGCGGCCCGGACCGTGTGGCGAATAGACTTGCGGTTGGCCGATGCACCACGCGGGTGGTGGGCGCCGGGCGGCCCGCGCCCGGCGCGAGAGCGCGACGAGGTTGGAGAAAGGACCGCATGGCCAGCAAAACGGCGTCGCTCTCCATCCTGCCGGACTTTCCGCGCCCGCCCGAGCCGATCGGTCTGATCGCCGGCGGTGGGCGGTTGCCGGTGCTGATCGCCGAGAGCCTGGGCCGGTCTGGGCACGCGGTGCACGGGGTGGGGCTTGCGGACCAGTTTGACCCCTGCCTGCCCGGTCTGTGCCGCACGTTCCGCGAGGTGGGGTTGTTCCGGGTGGGGTCGTGGTGCCGGGCGCTGCAGGCGCTGGGCATCCGCCACGCGGTGATGGTCGGCACGGTGGACAAGGCCCGCCTGATGCACGACCCGTGGAAGCTCGTCCGCCACCTGCCCGACTGGCGCACCGCCCGGGCGTGGTACACCCGGCTCCGGCACGACCGGCGCTCGTACGCGGTCCTCGCGGCGATCGCCGAAGAGCTGGACCGGCATGGGGTTTCGCTGATGGACTCAACCAGCCCGATCCCGAGCCATCTGGCCTCGGCCGGCGTGATGACCCGCACCCAGCCCACGGCCGAGCAGCTTGCCGACGTGGAGTTTGTCTGGCCCATGCTGGCCGAGCTGCTGCGGCTGGACATCGGCCAGTCGGTCGCCGTTCGGGACCGCGACGTGCTCGCCGTTGAAGCCGTCGAGGGCACCGACCGCATGATCGGCCGCGTGGCGGAGATCTGCCGGGCCAAGGGGTGGACGCTCTGCAAGGGGTGCCGGGCCGGGCACGATCGGCGGAGCGACGTGCCGACCGTCGGCGTGCGCACGCTGCACAAGATGAAGGACGCCGGCGGGGGCTGCCTCGCCCTGGCCGCGGGCGATGTGATCATGCTCGACCGCGAGGACATGCTGGCCGAGGCGGACCGGCTCGGCATCGCCGTGGTCGGCGTCCCGGTCGCGGGCACGGTGATCACCGAGCCGAAGCTGGCCGTCGCGGGGCGCCGCGAGGTGGGCGTGCTGCGCACCGCGATCGCCGCCCTCGGGCGGCGTGGCGTGGCCCGCGTGTGAGCGGGGCCGACGCCCCCCTCCCGGCACCCGCCCCCGGCGACCGGCCCTACGCCAGCCGGGGCGGCCTCAAGCTCCGCGCCGCCCTGGATGCCTTTCACCTCAACCCGACCGGCTGGTGGTGCGCCGACCTTGGGTGCAGCACCGGCGGCTTCACCGATTGCCTGCTGCGGGCCGGGGCGGAGCGCGTCGCCGCGGTGGACACCGCCTACGGCGAGCTCGCCTGGACGCTGCGCAACGACCCGCGGGTGATCGTCATGGAGCGCACCAACGCGCTGCACGCGTCGCCGCCGGAGGCGTTTGCCCGGCGCGGCGGGGCCGACCTTGTGACGCTCGACCTGAGCTGGACGCGTCAGGAGCTGGCGGTTCCCGCCGCCGCCCGGTGGGTGCGACCCGGGGGGACGATCGTGACGCTGATCAAGCCGCACTACGAGCGGGCCGCGCTGCTTCGCGATCGGGCCCCGGACGCCGGCGCGGCGGACGCAGAGGGTGGCGGCGGGGCAACGACGGGCCGGGGTGGGCCGCGCCGCGGCCGCCGCGCGGCACCGGCGCCGGTGGTGCTGCCCCACGACGAGGCGGAGGCGATCACCCACGAGGTGGTCGCGCGGCTCGCGGGGATGGGCTTCACCTGCACGGGCCTGATCGAAAGCCCCATCCTCGGCGGCGGCGTCCGCGGGAGCGGGGCACGCGGGGCGGGCCGGGGGAATGCGGAGTGGCTGGCGCGGCTTGAGGCGAAAGCCGGCGGCGGGGAACTTCAGCTCGGGGAACGCACCGGTGACGGCGGGTAAGCCGGCCACTGACGCACGCCGCGGTTGGGATGTCGCCGGGTTCCGCGTGCGCCGCCCACGAACGAAACGCCAGTTGCGGTTCGCGTCCGCGCCTCGCGTCGCGCGATCGTGCCCGTCACTTCGGCGGAGCGTCCGCGGCGTCGGCGGCGTCGGCGGTGTCGCCGCCCGGTGAGCGGTCCGGGGCTTCGGGCGCGGAGCGGACGCGGCCCGTGCGGGTGATGGGGGCGGCGACGAACGCGACGGCGTACAGCTCGCCCCCGGGCTGCGCGCGGGAGCGGTCGAGGAGCTGCTTGAGCTCGAAGAGGATCTCCCGCGCCCGCATGAAGTCTTGCGGCGAGAGCCGGGTGACGTCGTAGTTCAGCAGAAAGTTCCGCGAGCCCTCGGTGAGCCGCAGCTCGCCGACCGACGCGGCGTCGGAGATCGCGCGGGCCATGAGCGACATGTAGCAGTCGGCGGTCTCGCACAGCGCGCTGCACTGCTCTCGCGTGTTGAGGGAGGGGAAGTCGATCGCGAAGTCTTCCGCGGTGACGTCGAAGACCGCCTCGGTGTGCCGGCCTCGCTTGCGCCGCCCGACCTCGCGCAAAAAGCCCGCGTTCTGGAGCACGCCCACGTGGTGGTAGAGCGCGTCGGGCGGCCGCTGCAGAAACGCGGCGAGGTCGCGGATCGAACAGGGCCCGATGCAGCGGACGGCCTGGGCCACCTCGGAGCGGACCTGCGAGAGCAGGACACGCCAGGTGTCGGGGTTGCGCACGTACAGCACCGGCTCACGCTGCCGGGGCGGGAGATCGGCGTCCGGCGCACGGCCCGTCGCGTGATCGGTCTCGGTCGGCGGGCACTGCGCGTGGCCCGCGGAAATTGCCTTGACCGGGGGGGCGTCGTCCGTATGCTGCGCCGTCGAAGGACGCCGCGTTTTTTTCAATCGTCACCTCGGTTGTCCCGGGACTGATGCGTCGCGAAGCGATGGGCCGGTGTGGGTTCACCGGGCGGCATGTTCGGCATTTCCATCCCCGGAACCGGTGCAACAGCGCGGGCGGGGCGGAAGGAGCGGATGAGATGGTACGTAGTCGAGCGTCGGTGGTGGCTCCGGTCGGCGTTTCTGCGACGCGGCGGAATGTGTTCGGTGTTTTGTTGGTCTGTGGCCTCGCCGCGACCGCCGGGGCCCAGACGTTCGACCGCGTCGGCCTTCCGCCGGGCGAGGACCCCTCCAACCCCGCGTTCACCGACGCCTACGGCGTGTCGGACGACGGCACCGTCGTCGGCTCCATGAACGTGCCGGGCCTCGGCTTTGTCGGCTTCCGCTGGACGCGCGACGGCGGGCTGGAGCAGCTTGACGGCCTCGAGCCCGGCTCGGGCTTCTTCGCCCGGGCCGTGACGCCCGACGGCAGCGTCATCGCCGGCGAGAACACCTCGCCCAACAGCGCGGTGCGGTTTGTCAACGGCGTGATCCAGGACCTCTCCTTCCCGCAGACCGGCGAATACGACCAGTCGGCCGCGACCGACCTCTCCAACGACGGCCGCGTTGTCGTCGGCCTGCTGAGCCGCGTGGAGGACGGCACCTTCCGCGCGGGGCGCTGGCGCGAGGGCTCGGGCTGGCAAGACCTGGGCGTGCTCTCGTCCAACGACTTCGAGTCCGCCGCGAACGCGGTGTCGGCCGACGGGTCGATCGCCGCGGGCTACTCCGTCGGCAACTTCTTCACGGCGGTGGCGTGGACCGACGCGGGGATCGAGGCGCTCGTCAACCCGTTCGGCATCGAGTCTGACACGGCGGTGATCGCCATGTCCGCGTCGGGCGAGGTCTTTGGCGGGCAGGCGCGGGACGAGTCCGGCCTGAGCCACGCCGCGGTGTGGCGCGCCGACGGCACGGCGCAGGTGCTGCAGACGCTCGGCGGGTTCGAGGAGTCGGCGGTCTTTGCCGTCTCCGGCGACGGCACGCTCTTCGCCGGCTCCGCGAGCCGCACCGGCGGCACGGACCGCGCGGTGTTCTGGACCGCGGACGGTCGCGTCTTTGATCTGCAGGCCTTCCTCGAAGGCCGCGGGATCAACCTCGACGGGTGGGACCTGAACGCCATCACGGAGATCTCGCAGAACGGTCTCTACCTGACCGGGCGCGGCATCAACCCCGACGGCTTCCTTGAGTCGTTCCTCGTCACGATCCCCGCGCCCGGCGCGGCGACGGCGCTCGGCGCCGCGGGCCTGCTCGCGGCCCGCCGACGGCGCGCCTGATCGAGACGCCGCCCCGACGGCGGGAGGAGGTCCCCCCCACCGCGACCCGACTCGGCCGTGGCGGCTGATCAGTTGACCGACGCGATATCAACGCCCCGCGCGCGGAACGCCGCACGCGGGGCGTTTTTTTCTTGGCGAGATGAGGCGGCGTGCCGCCCTCTGCGGCGGTCAGGCGTCGGGCGCCCGCACGGGCTGCCAGGGCGGGGGCGTTGCGTTGCGGCCGGCGGCGTGGAGCTTCCAGAGCTCTTCGAGCAGCGTGTTCAGGCCGTGGCCCGCGGCGCCGCTGACGGCGAGCACCGGGGTGTCAACGCCCAGTTGCACCTCGGCGCGGAAGCGGGCGAGGGCCTCGTCCCGCTCGGCGTCGGTGGGCAGCAGGTCGAGCTTGTTCAGGGCCACGACCTCGGGCTTTTCCGCGAGCGCGCTGGCGTAGCCCGCGAGTTCTTCGCGGATCATGCGGTAGTTTTCGGCGGGGCTCTTGCCGTCGGGGGGCAGGGCGTCCACGAGGTGCAGCAAGACGCGGGTGCGCTCGATGTGGCGCAGGAAGTCATGCCCCAGGCCGGCGCCCTCGCTCGCGCCCTCGATCAGCCCGGGCAGGTCGGCGAGCACGAGGCGGCGGTCCTGGTCGAGCTCCGCCACGCCCAGGTGGGGCGACCGCGTGGTGAAGGGGTAGTTGCCGATCTTGGGGTTCGCGCGGGTCAGGCTCTTGAGCAGCGTGCTCTTGCCCGCGTTGGGCAGGCCCACGAAGCCGATGTCGGCGATGAGCTTGAGCTCGAGCCGCAGGTTCCGCCGCTCGCCGGGCTGGCCCGGGCTCGCGATAAGCGGGGCCTGGTGGGTGCTGCTCTTGAAGTGCTCGTTGCCGAAGCCGCCGCGTCCGCCCTTGGCGATGAGGGCGGTCTCGTCGGGCTTGAGGTCGGCGATGAGCTCGCCGGTGTCGGCGTCAAAGACCATGGTGCCCGGGGGCACCTTGATGGTGACATCCTCGGCGTCGCGGCCGAAGCACTGCTTGCCCTGGCCCGGCTCGCCGCCGGGGGCGGTCCAGAGGGGCCTTCCGCGGAAGTCGAACAGGGTGTTGAGGCCCGGGTCTGCGAAGAAGTAGATGCTGCCGCCGCGGCCGCCGTTGCCGCCGTCGGGGCCGCCCTTGGGGACGTACTTGCCGCGGAAGAAACTGACGCAGCCGTCACCGCCCTTGCCGGCCTCGACGGTGATCACTGCTTGGTCGACGAACATGCCGGAGGGTAGGGGGATCGCGGGGGGGCCATCGGGAGCGGGGAGAGGGCCATCGGGGATCGGCGATCGGGGATCGGGGAAGGCCGAAAAGGGGCGCGGGGCACTGGGCGCGGGGCATGGGGCATGGGGCACGGGAAAGATCGGCGGCGCGGCGCGGTCGCTCAGGCGCACGCCACCCTCGGCCGCCGGGCCTCCCCGGATGGCCGATGGCCGATCCCCGGTCCCCTCGTCCCCCCTCACGCCACGCGGGCGAAGGAGACGTCGCGGGCGAGGCGGCGCATGAGGCGGGACTTGTCCCCCTCACGGGCGAAGCGGGTGATGGCGATCGCGAGCTGGGCCGGGCCCGGCTCCTCGATGTCGCACCAGACCACGTTGCCGATCACGAACACCGCGCGGCCCGGGCCGTCCACGTCGTCGCTGAACTCGCCCACGCTCGGCAGGTCGATCTGCACGGCGACCGGCGTGCCCGGGTCGATGGGCTCGTCGCACTCCAGACGCACGCCGCCCTCGGAGATGTCCCACACGTGACCGTCGAGGGTGAACGCGTCGTCACGCTGGCGACGCAGACGGGCCGAGGTGTAGGCGGCGTTCACGGCGAAGCGGGGGTGGCGGCGACGGTCAACCGGGTTCAGCATCGATGGGCTCCGATCCTCGGGGCGGCGTGCGGGGTTGTCCGACCGCGAGAACGCGGCTTCGTGGACAATCCACACAACGCAAAGATCTATCGGCTTGGGACATGGACAAGACCAGCCCCGACCGGTCCACGCATGAAAATGCTCCCGCCCGGAGCGGTCTGCACAGAGCACGCAAGGCCGACGTCAAACGCTTCAGCGGGCGCGGATCGCCACCGTGATCTCGGCGATGGAGACACCCAGGCGCCGTTCCAAATCGGCCCGCGTCGCCGCGTCGAGCTGGCCCAAAAGCGCCCGCGACACGTCGCCCGGCACGTCCACCACCCGGCCGTCGGGGTAGGCGACGTGCACGTGGTCGGTCATGTCGGCGTCGTAGCGGCTGGGGCCGGACCCACTTGAACTTGGGATGCGCCGCGCCAGGCCGGCCTCGGTCATCGCCTCCAGCGTGTTGTAGACGGTCGCGAGGCTCAGCGAGGCATCCTCGGTGCACACAAGCTGGTGCAGCTCCTCGGCCGTGGGGTGGGCGGCGGTGGTGGCGAGGGCGCGGTAGACAAGGTCGCGCTGCTTGGTGAAGCGGAGGCCCCGCTCGCGAAAGAGATCGCGCAGGGCGTCAGCGTCGGGCAGCGGCGCGTGCGGGTGCCCAGGGCTGATGGGCGACGACGAGCCCGCCGCCGAGCCGGCTGCCCGGCCCGCTGCAGCGCCCGCCGAGAGACCCGGTTCGGGGGCTGGCGGGGCCAGCGGGGTCGGGCGAGATGGCTGCGGGGCGTCGTGCATGGCGTCTGGAGATTGTTGCGGGGCCGCGGGGCCGGGGCGAGTTAAACGCCGAAGGGCTCGCCGTCGGGCGGCAGGCCGGGCTCGGCAGGGGCGGCGGGGGCGGCGGGGTCGGCCGTCGTGTCGGCGGCGGGCCCGGTTCTCGGACCGGGGGTAGCGGCGTCACGGTCGGCCGCGTGCATTGCCATCCGCCGGTGCGGGATGCCCGCCTCGACGAACGGCTCGCCCTCCACCGCCCAGCCCAGGCCGTCATAAAACGCCGCGGCCCGCTGCTGGGCGTGGCAAAAGAGCCGCGAAAGCCCCAGCTCGCCAAAGGCCCGCGCCTCCACCGCGATCATCAACCGCGTGCCGATGCCCTCGCCCCGCCGCTGCGGGTGCACGGCGACCTGCATCACCTTCCCCTCGTGCGGCTGGGTGTATCCCGCGCGGAGCAAGGCCGTGCCGAGCACCTGCGGGCCGCTCACCGGGTGGTCCAGCACGGCGACGAAGTGCTCCGCCGCGGCCTCGTGCGGGTAGTCGCGAACATAGCGGGCGAAGTCGTAGCCGGCGTCCTTCAACAGCACGGCCTCCCGGAGCGAACACTCGGCGGCGTACAGGGCGTGCGACGGATCAATGCGGAGGATGCGGATCACCGGGCGAGTGTACCGGCGGGTGGCCCCGGCGCGGCGTCACCCCACGCAGGGGCATCGTGCGTTCAGGCCGGGGCCCGCGACCGGGCGCCGCTCAGCGGGCGGGCACCTCGCAGCCCAGCGCCTTGCGCACCTCGTCCATCATGCGGTCGATCTCGAAGGGCTTGTAGAGCACCGCGGCCAGGCCCTGCTGGCTGGCGCGGACGATGCTGTGGTGCGGGTCGTAGCCGAAGCCCGTCATGAGGATGACCGGGCAGGAGGGCGTGGCCTTCTTGCTGGCGGCGAAGACCTCGTACCCATTGCGATCCGGCATGCGGATGTCGCTCAGCACAAGGTCGAACGGCGGCAGCTCGCCCCGCTCCACCCGGGCGAGCGCGGCGCACGCGAGGCCGCCGTCCTCGCACGCCACGACGATGCAGCCCTTGCCGGTGAGCACGTCGTCCACGATCTTGCGGATCTTGACCGCGTCGTCGGCGACGAGGATGCGCTTGCCCGACAGGAATGGGTCGGCGGTCCGCTCGCTCATCGCCTTCTCAACGCCCAGCAGCGTCTGCGGGCCCGAGGTGACGTTCTCGATGCGGGCCTTGATGGACTCCACGTCGGCGCGGATGCGGTCGAGCCGCACGATGTCGGCCGGGCTGCGGCCCTCGATCTCGAGCAGCTGGTCGAGCTGGCCCAGGATGTCGCCCAAGGGCTCGGAGATCTCCTCGCCCACGCGGCCGCTGACGGACTTGTTGGTCGCCGATCGCTCGACCACGAGCAGGTCGAGCATGTGCAGCGCGAGGGCGATGTGCCGCGCGAAGATCTCGAGGAACTGCCGCTCCTCGTCGTCAAAGGCGTCGCGCTTGTTGCTCTCGACCGTCATCGCGCCGATGACCTGCTCGTTCAGCTTCAGCGGCACCGTGAGCGACGACTGCGCGCCGACGAGGCCCGGCAGGTAGCGGTCGTCGCTCGACACGTCGCGGCAGATGTAGCTCTCCCCGGTCGCCGCGACAAAGCCGCAGGTGCCCGAGCCCGTCACCTCGGGCGCGAGGTGCAGGTCCTGGATCTCTTCGGGCAGGCCCGCGGACACGACGAGCTCGAGCCGCTTCTCCCGCCCCGGGGCCTCGTCGATCAGGAAGATCGCGAAGTGGTCGTAGTGCAGCACCTCCCGCGTCAGCCGCACGATCTTCTGCTCGAGCAGGCGGATGCGGTCCATCGTGTTCTTGTCGCGCACCGCGGCGGCGTCGAGCTGCATCAGCTCCGACCCGGCCCGCTCGATCGCGTCCAGCTTCAGCGCGGCCCGGCGGGCCGTCGTCACGTCGCGCACCACGCCCGCCAGACGCTCGGCGCCCTCGGCCGCGGCGCGGTCGGCCGCCTGCACGCGGTGCTCGGCCCGCTCGCCCAGGTCGCCGTCTTCCTCGGACCGCGGCGGGGCGGGCGTGACATAGACCTCGTACCAGCGCCCGCTGGACGCCGACGGCACCTCAAACTTGCACTCAAGCGCCGCCGACCCCGCCCCGTGCGACACACGCGTGCGGGAGAACCACTCGGCCGCGGCCTGCAGGTTCTGCGCGACCTCCGACTGCACGTCGGGCTCGAGCCCGGCGAAGAAGTCGTTGCTCCACAGGATGCGCCCCTGCGCATCGCCCAGGCAGACGCCCTCGCCGATCGCGTTCAGCAGCGTGATGGCCTGCGAGGCGCGGTCCGACTCGCTGGGGCACGCGGGGGCCGAGCCCTCGTCGCCCACCCGCGCGTCGACGCCCAGGGCGCGAAGCGCCGCCGCAAGCCGGTCAAGCGACGACTCACGGGCCGCCGGGCCCGGCGGTGTGCTGCCGAACAGCACGCGCAGGTCTCGCCAGGAGACCACGCGGCCGTCAACAACGAGCATCTTGGGCATGACCTGCGTGGCCACGGCCGCGCTGCCTCCTCACTGGGCGAGAGTTTAGCGGCTCGCTCGCCCATGCCGCACCCTGCATTTCGCAAAGGCGGCGTTCGCGGACGTGCCGGACGCCCGGCGCCGCGAGAGATCACTCCGCAAAACATCGCCCAGACCCCCACCCTTCCCGCAAACGCCGCGGCCCGGCCCCTTCACACGCGATGAAAACGCCTTCGCCCCGATTCACGCCCCGCCCACGCCCCACGCACGCCCGATGCACGACCCGCCCCGGCGTGCGACAATGCACGCATGCTGGTAGCGGAGCAGTTGGTCCGGTCTTTCGGCCGCGTCGCGGCGGTCCGCGGCGTCTCCTTCGCCGTGCGGCCCGGGGAGGTCACCGCCCTGCTCGGCCCCAACGGCGCGGGCAAGACCACCACCATCCGCATGCTCGTCGGCCTGCTCGCCCCGCACGCCGGCCGGGCGTTGCTCGGCGGCGACGACGTGACCGCCGCCTCCGGACGGGCCCGTCGCCGGCTCGGCTACCTCCCCGAGTCCGCCCCCGCCTATCCGGAAATGCGGGTGCAGGGCTACGTGCGCGCGCGGGCGTCCCTCTGCGGCCTCTCCCGCCGCGACGCCGCCCGCGCCACCGACGCCACGCTCGACCGCTGCGGCCTGCGCGACGCGGCGCGGCGCCGCATCGGCACGCTGAGCAAGGGGTATCGGCAGCGCGTGGGCCTGGCCGCGGCGCTCGTGCACGGCCCCGAGGTGGTGATCCTCGACGAGCCGACCAACGCGCTCGACCCCGCGCAGGTGCGCGACGTGCGCGCGCTGATCCGGAGCATCGCCGGCGGGCTTTCTGGGGGCGGGCCGCGCTGCGCGGTGCTGTTTTCCACCCACGTGCTGGGCGAGGTGGAGGCGTGCTGCGACCGCGCCCTGATGATGGCCGGCGGCCGGGTGCTCGCCGACGAGCCCGTGCGCGGCGCGGGGGGCGCGGCGCAGAGCCTGCGCGTGGCCTGGGCGCAGGGGCCGACGGCGGCCGACCTTCTCGCACACCTCGCCGCGGCCGGCGTCGCGCAGCCGTTGAACCCCCCTCCTCCCGCCGGCGACACGCGCGTGCGCACGGCGGACGTCACCCTGGCGCGGCCCGGGGCCGAGGGCGTTGACGCCGTGGCGCGGGCCGTGCTCGCCGCGGGCGGGCAGCTCGCGGCGCTGGAGCCTCGGGGGGAGACGCTGGAAGAGCGGTTTTTGCGCGTCGTGGCGGCGGCGGGGGGTGGGGCGTGAGAGGGGCGTGGGTGATCGCGCGGCGGGAGTTTGTGGCGCTGGCCTCGTCGCCGGGGATGTGGGGGGTCGCGGCGCTGTTTTTGCTGCTCTGCGGCGTGCTGTTCACGCGGGCGACGCTGCTGCCGGGGGCGCCGGCGTCGCTCCGGGATTTCTTTGGGCCGGCGGTGTGGCTGCTGGCGGTGATGTGCCCCGCGGTGTCGATGCGGCTTGTGAGCGAGGAGCTGCGCGTCGGGTCGTATGACCTGCTGGCGAGCGCACCGATCGGGAGCGCGACGATCGTGCTCGGAAAGTTCGGGGGGGCGGTTGGGTTTTTGCTCCTGATGCTGCTGCCGACGCTGGCGTACCCGGCGGTGCTGGCGTGGGCCGCGGACCGCCCGCTGGACGTGTGGCCCGTGGCGCTCGGGTACGGCGGGATGCTGCTGGCGGGGGCGGTGATGCTGTCGCTCGGGCTGCTGGCGAGCTGCGCGACGTCCAGCCAGAGCGTCGCGTTTTTGGCGACGGCGTTGACGCTGGGCCTGCTCGTGGTGCTGGGCGAGGTGGCGTGGCGGCACGTGCCGACGGAGTGGGCGGGGCTGCTGTCGGGGCTGTCGATCCGGGGGCGCGCGGGGGAGATGGCGCGCGGGGTCTTTGACGTGTCGCACGTGCTGGCGGCGGGGGCGGGCACGGCGTGGGCGCTCGCGATGGCCACCGCGGTGCTGGAGGCTCGGCGATGGCTGTGACCGCGGCGCGACGGGGGAGGCTGGGCGTGGGCGCGCGCGCGGTGCTGTTTGCGGCGCTCGCCACGGCGGGGCTCGGCGGGGCGCTCGTGCTCGCCTCCAGGCCCGTGCTGCGGGTGGACCTGGCGGGGCGGAGCGAGCACGCGGCGACCCCCGCGGCCCGGGCGGCGGCGCGGGAACTGGTGTCGCGCCGCGGGGCCCACGAGGTGGTGCTGGCGTACGACCCGCGGGTGCTGGGGCCGACGGTCTCGCGCGCGGTGGAGGACTCGGTCGGCACGTTCGCGTCGCTGTCGCCCGGGCTTCGGCTGAGCCGGGTGCTGGCGGACACGGGGGCCGGGCAGGAGGCGCTGACGGCCCTTGTGGCCCGGCTGGCGGAACAGGGCGCGGACGACGCGGCGGCGGCGCGCGCGGCCGGGGAGCGGGCCGGGGCGGCGCTCGACGACGCAGCAGCGCAGGCCCTGCGCGGGGCAGAGGCGCTGGAAGCCGCGGCGGGGGCTGTGGACGCGACGCTCGCCCGCGCCCTGCGCGAGCGCGCGGGCCTGCTGCGGGCGCTGGCGGACCGGTGGCGGGCGCTGGGGCCGCGGGGCGTTTTGGGCGATGGGGCGGACCCGGTGG
>CAZCBN010000050.1:0-22120 GCA_964496975.1 uncultured Phycisphaeraceae bacterium | reverse complement strand
GGCCGAGCTGGCGTCGGCCGAGGAGGCCAAGGCGAACCTCGCCTCCGGCGGCAACTCCGCGAACGCCGAGGCCTCGGCCGCCCTCCGCGCACGCCACGACCGCGCCCGCGCGGCCCTGAGGCTCGCCCGGATGTCGCGGGGCCGTGGCATCTGATCGTCGCCCGCTGAGGCGGTGGCCGGCGCCCGTGGCCGTTGCCGTTGCGGCGGGGCTGTCCCAGCCGATCAGCGCTGCGAACGCAGCAGGTCGCGGATCTCGGTGAGCAGCGCCACGTCGGCCGGAATGGCGGGGGCCGCCGGGGCGGTCTCGGCCTGCTTCTTCTCCATCCGCTTCTTCGCCTCGTTCATCGCCTTGATGACCACGAACAGCGCGAACGCGACGATGGTGAAGTTGATCACGGTGTTGATGAACTCACCGTAGTAGATCACCACGGCGGGCTGCGCCTTGGCGATCTCCTTACCCGCCTCGTCCACCTTCGCGGCGACGGCGGGCGCCAGCTCCAGCACCTTGTCGGCGAAGTCAACCCCGCCCATCAGGTAGCCTAGCGGCGGCATCATCACCTTGTCGACCAGCGTGGCCACGATCTTGCCGAACGCGGCACCGATGATGATGCCCACCGCCATGTCGATCACGTTGCCCCGCATCGCAAAGTCACGAAACTCTTTGAAGAACCCCATCGCGGCGCCTCCTCGTGCAAACCCTTCCCGCGGGCGGGGCCGGAGCGCACGCCCGGCCGCCGACCCCCGGCGCTCGCCCGCAACGTAACGCCGGAGCGGATCTCACGCACGCCCCTCGCGCCTCACCCGGCCCCCACCCCGGCCCCGCCACCGGCCTGTGCCCTCGTCTCGCCCGCGCCCCCCGGGCTCCCACCAGACCCGGGCCCGCCTCCCCGCTACGCTGGCGGCATGCTGGACCACTCCACATCCATCGGCGTTGTCGGATCTGGGCAGATGGGCGGCGGCATTGCCCAGGTGGCGGCCGTCGCCGGCTTCCGCACGCTGGTGCACGACACCAGCCCCGCGGCCCTCGACCGCTGCCGAGCGAACCACGAAAAGCTGCTCTCCCGTGCCGTTGAAAAGGGCAAGATGACCCGGCCCGACGCCGACGCGGCGCTCGCCCGCATCGCCTATGTGCCGTCGCTGGACGCTCTGGCCGCGGGCCGGCCCGGCATTGTCATCGAGGCCGTGGTGGAAGACGCCGGCGTGAAGACCGCCATCTTCCGCGACCTCGACCAGCGGTTCGCCCCGCCGACGATCCTTGCGACCAACACCAGCTCCATCAGCATCACGCAGATCGCCGCCGCGACGAAGTCGCCCGAGCGCGTCGTCGGCATGCACTTCTTCTACCCCGTGCCGGTCATGGGGCTGGTCGAGGTCATCAAGGGCCTCGCGACGAGCGAGGAGGTGACGGCCGCCGTCACCGACCTCTCCACCCGCTTCGGCAAGACGCCCCTGCCCGCGAACGACCGCGCCGGCTTCGTCTCCAACCGCGTGCTCATGCCGATGATCAACGAGGCCTTCTACGCCTGGATGGAGGGCGTCGCCACGCCCGAGGCGATCGACGGCATCATGAAGCTCGGCTGCAACTTCCCCATGGGCCCGCTGCGCCTCGCCGACTTCATCGGCCTCGACACCTGCTGCCACATCATGAACGTCCTCGCCGAGGGCCTGAACAGCGAGCGCTACCGCCCCTGCCCTCTCCTTCGGCAGCTCGTCACCGCCGGCCGCCTGGGCGACAAGGTCGGCTGGGGCGTCTACAAGGCCGAGGCCCGCTGACCAGGCCGACGTCCAATCGGCCCCCGCCGCACGAGAGCGATCCGCACGAAACCTGCAAAAAAACCGCGGCCGCGCGATGAGCGCGGCCGCGGCGTGATAGCCATGTCCCGGGCGACGGCCGCAACCGCGGACGCGCGCCCCGGTGAGCCGCCTTATGGGCAGCCGGCGTCGAGCACCGCGAGGAAGTCAAACAGGTCGAAGATGTCCGCCGGGCTCGTGTCGCCGTTGAAGTCAAGCCCGCCGTCCAGGGCGGACAGGAAGTCGAACAGGTCGAAGATGTCCCCCGGCGTCGTGTCGCCGTTGAAGTCGGCCGGGCACGGGTCGGCGACGTCCTCGCACGCCAGCCCGGTCACGCGGACCGCGTCCACGCCCGCCTCAACGATCGTCCCGGTGTCGTCGCTCGCGACGAACCGCACGCGCACCTGGCTCGTCGTCGGCACAAAGTCCGCGACGCGGAACGACCGCTCGATCCAGCCGCCGTTCACCTCGGCGCCGGTCGGGCCCACCGTCTCCAGACGCGTCCACGTCGTGCCGTTGTTGTTGGAGATGTCGACCTCGAACGTCTCGGTGAAGGGGTTCGCCGCCGAGCCGCCCTCGTTGTTGTTGAACCACCGGGCGTAGGACAGCACGGCCTCGGGGTTGTTCGAGAGGTCGAACACCGGCGAGGTCAGGATGGTGTTGCCGCCGTCCACGTCGCTGTTGTCCAGCACGTTGCCCGTCACATAGCACTGGCCCGAGCCGTCGAAGTCGTTCGGCGCGTCGGAGATGCGCGTGTCGTTCGCCCCCACCGGCACGCCCCGCTGCCAGCGGCCCGAGGCGTTCGCGGTGATGGTCCCGCTGATCGTCCAGCCCGTGTCGGTCTGGAAGTTGTCATCGAAGGTCTCGATGGGCGAGCCGACGGTGACGGAGAACGGCGCCGCCGGCCCCGCCGCGGGCAGCGTCTGGGCCCCGGCGAGCGAGCCGCTGGCGCTCACGTAGAACTCGGGCGAGTCCGCGCACGCCGCTGCGGGGAGCTGCGCGATGAAGCGGTTCGGCGCACCCGCCGAGACAAACGGCGCCGTCTGGAACGCGCCGCCGTTGAGCCGGTAGAACAGGGTGGGCGAGCCCACCAGCGTGTCTTCGTTGGGCGAGATCGTGATGCTCACGGGCGTTGCCGCGCCGGGCGCGATGAACTCGGGCAACTGCGCGTCGAGCGCGATCGTCAGCGGCACCGCCGGCGCCACAGCGCCGGTGTAGCCCAGCGAGTAGCGCTGGATGTTGTTCACGTTGTTGGGCCGCACGCGGATGAAGTACGTGCCGGCCGTGAAGACCGTGGCCTCCAGCGTCTCGCGGACGCCCGCGCCGGTCGCGTCGGCCGTCGCGAGCACCGTAGTGCCGTCCGAGGCCAGCAGGTCGAGCGCCAGGTTGTGGATCACGTTGTAGTCGGTGATGATGCCCGTGTTGCCGCACGCCTGCGTCTGCGGCCCCTGGTCGTACGCGCCGGCCGCCGGGTCGACAAACGCCGTCACGAGCACGCGGCCCGTGGTCGTGAAGCGGTACAGGTCGACGTCGCTGTTGTCGTCCGTCGAAACGTTCGTGCGCGCGCCGGTGAAGCCGATGCCGATGGTGCCGATGTCGCTCGCCGTCGCCGCGGTGTCGTTCGGCTCGAAGGGGTCGCCGTAGTGGCGCTGCCCGTTCAGGATGTCGTCGAGCTGGGGGCCGTTGTACGCCGTGGAGATGAAGGGCTCCATCAGCTTGGTCTGGTTGGCCGGGCAGACGTGCAGCATGCCGATGCCGTGCCCGTGCTCGTGCGCGATCACGTTGCGGAGCCGCAGCGAGTTGCTCGTCGTGCTGTTGTAAAACGAGTCGAACGCGTCGAACACCATGTCGCCGTCGTTCGGGAAGTTGTTGTACGCCAGCACGCCCGAGTTGCCGTCGAGCGGGATCGCCGCGATGCGCACGTCGGCCCGCACGCCGGGGACGCCGCCCAAGGTGTTCAGGGTCGAGCCGTCGTCGTTGGGCTCAAACTGGTAGCTCAGGCCGGTCAGCTCGGCCCAGCGGGCGAACACCTGATCGAACAGCGGCTGCCACTGCGTCTGGCCGCCCGCGTAGATCCCGTTGAGCCACGCGCGAAGCTGGCTGTTGCCCTCGAAACCGTTGATGTTGGGGACGAACGTGCCGTCCGGCACGAAGCCGTACGTGATCACCGTCGGCTGGCCCTGCTGCAGCCCCGCGCCGCTCAGCGCCGTCGCCGCCCAGCGGCTCGTCTGCTGGAACCGCGCCGCGTCGTTGTACAGCGCGCTCACCGCCTCAACGACCACCGGGTCGGTGTCGGGCGTGAAGCACAACTGCGGCACCATCCGGCCCTCGTTGATCGACATCCGCATCCCGACCAGCAGCTTCCGGTGCGCCTCGCTGATCCGGTCAAAGTCCACGCCCGAGATCACGTCCGACACCAGCGCGTGACGCTCGTCCCGGCTGCCCACCGGCAGAACGCCCAGGCCAACCTCGGGCATCGGGTCAAGGAAGTTCTCGCCCCCCGCGGCACGGATCCGCGCCCGCTCCTCCGGCGGCAGATGGCTCGCGAGCGTGCGCGCAAGCACGCCACGAAGCCCCAGGTCCGGGTCCAGCGACGCCGGAACTTCGGCGACCGTGATGCGATCGGCCGGCTCGACGGCGAACGCCGTCCCCGCCAACCCCGCGAGGACAGCCACAGCGAAACGATGCGTGATCATGACACCCCCTATGGTGCGTGAGATGAACGGACCGGCGCCGCCAGGCACCGAACGTATATCAAACAAAACGCGAAGCGGGTCACCGCCGCTCCAACGCCAGCGCACCCCGCCACCCTCCATCGGAAGGAGGCCACCGGGGCCCGCGACGTTATGGATCGGTTACGTCAGCAAGATACCAACGGATCCGATCAAGCGGATCATCACGCAGAGACTCTTTGGTCTTGGATCACCACACGAGACGAGTTGCGCCGCGGTCGACACAACCCCGGGGGTGAGCGGCCGAAGAACCCGAACGAAAAGTTTACTTCTTGCCCGGCTTCTTGGCGAAGTAGTTGCCCGCGAACTTCCGCTGGAACTTCTCCACACGGCCGGCCGCGTCCACGAAGGTGCTCTTCCCCGTGAAGAAGGGGTGCGAGCCCGACCACACCTCGACGTGCAGCTCCGGCACCGTGGCGCCGACGGTCATCACGACCTCGCCGTTGTGGTAGACCTTGCAGGACGGGTAGTAGGTGGGGTGGATCTTGTCCTTCACGGCGGTCACTCCGGGTGGCGCATCGGCGCGCGGGCGGAACAGTAGGAACGGTCCCCGGGCCGAGTCCAACGGCGTGGGCCCCGGCCGTGCCCCAAACATCAATCCGCGGCACCGCCCTCGAACAGCGGCGAGCCCGCCTCCGCCGGCGGCGCGTACCGCACGCCCAGGTGCTCCGCGCTCGCCCGCGTCAGCGTCCGCCCGCGGCGGGTGCGGGCCAGGAAGCCGATCTGCAGCAGATAGGGCTCGACGACGTCCTCGAGCGTGCCCGCGTCCTCGTTCATCGTGGCGGCCACCGTCTCCAGCCCGACGGGCCCGCCCTCGTACGTCGTCGCGATCGTGCGCAGATACGAGCGGTCCAACTCGTCAAGCCCAAGGTGATCCACGCCCTCCAGCGTCAGCGCGGCGAGCACGATGTCGTGCGTCACGGCGCCGTCCGACTTCACCTGCGCAAAGTCGCGCACGCGCCGGAGAAGTCGGTTGGCGATGCGGGGCGTGCCCCGGCTCCGCGATGCAATCGCCCCCAGCGTGCGCGCCTCGTCCACCACGGCAAGCCCCAGCAGGGCGCTGCTGCGACGCAGGATGCTGAGCAGCTCCGCCTGGTCGTAGTACCGCAGGTGGTGCGAGATCCCAAACCGGCTCCGCAGCGGGCTGCTGAGGAGGCCGGCCCGGGTCGTTGCGCCCACCAGCGTGAAGGGCTTGCAGCGGATCTGCACGGTGCGTGCGTTCAGCCCCGTGTCCAGCGGCACGTCAATCCGAAAATCCTCCATCGCCGGGTAGATGAACTCCTCCACGGCGATCGGCAGGCGGTGGATCTCGTCGATAAACAGAATGTCGCCGTGTTCAAGCCGGGTGAGCGCGCCGACGAGGTCCGTGCCCCGAGCCAGCGCGGGCCCCGCCGTCAGGTGCAGCTTCACGCCCATCTCCACCGCGACGACGTGCGCCAGCGTGGTCTTGCCGAGCCCCGGCGGCCCGTGGAGCAGCAGGTGCTCCAGCGGGTCGTGGCGCTGCCGCGACGCCTGGATGGCGATCGAGAGCCGCTCGATCAGATCGGCCTGGCCCACATATTCCGCGATGACCCGCGGCCGCAGCGCGTTGTTGGTCTGCTCCTCCACCGCGGCGGCCCGGGGATCCTTCTGCGGGGTGGTGGGGGAGATGAGGCGGTCGAGGGCCATGCGGAAGAGTAGAAGTGGCAGAGTGACAGCGTGACAGCGCGCCAGGGTGGCCGGGTGGCACGGTGGCCACGGGGCAGAGCGACAGAGTGGCCCGCGGCGCTGGGGCGTGCGGGCTCCCGTTGGATGGCGCGTCACGAACGGCGTCGCCGGCGGCCCGGCTCGCCGACCCGCCCGGGCGGGATCAGTCCGCCCGCGACTCGCCCCGCGGCGGATCGCGCGGCACCAGCGTCTCCGCGTTGGCGATGTTGTACGCGGTGATGGCCGTGTTCACGGCCGACTGCACCAGATACTCCTCGATCGCCTGGTCGAGCTGGTCGTGCTGCGTGTGCCAGGCATACCGATAGTCGGCCCGGCCCACCTCGTCCCAGAAGAAGCCGGGGATGCCCTTCTCGATGAAGGCGTAGTGGTCCGAGCCGCCGTGGGTGTTCTGGCGTTCACCCGTATCGCGGATGTTGACGTTCAGGTAGCGTCCGTCGGTTTCGGAATAGAACAGGCCGTTGGTCGCGGCGGTGGCGGCGGCCATGAACGGGACCATCGCGGAGCTCGCGGGCAGGCCGCCCTGGGTGTTGGTCCCGCCGTCGTCGTTGAGGGCGCAGGAGATCTTCGCGAGCTGCTCGTCGGAGAGCGTCCGGACGTAGCCGCGCGAGCCGAGAAGGCCCTGCTCCTCGCCGGTCCACAGGCAGAAGCGGATGGTGCGCTTGGGCCGCACGCCAGCGGCGGCGAGGATGCGGGCCGCCTCGAGCGTCACGGCGGTGCCGGTGCCGTTGTCGACGGTGCCGACGCTGCCGGGGCCGTTCCAACTGTCCATGTGCGCCGAGACGATGACGACCTCGTCGGGCTTCTCGGTGCCGCGGATCTCGGCGATGGTGTTATACACCGGGACGGGGCCCTCGGTGAGGCGGTGGTCGAGGTTCACGCGGAGCAGCACCTCCTCGCCGTCGGCGAGGCGGGAGTTCAGATAGTCGTAGTCGCTGCGGCGGACGGTCAGCTCCCAGTCCTGCGGCACCTTGTCGATCGTGTTCTCGCGCCAGCCGGTGGCGGCGGTGGTGCGGGCCAGCTCATCGGGGCTGCTGGAGACAAAGCCCGCGGGGTTGTGCGACAGCACGCGGGCCATCACTTCCTCGGGGTTGTCGGGGATGGTGATGTCGGGCTCGCTCGCCGGGTCGGCGTTCTCGTCCTTCAGCGCGAGCTTGATGGGGTTGCCCGACTCGCTGGCGCCCTCCAGCGCATCGCCGGCGCGGGTGAGCGTGGCCTTGGTGTTGCCCGTGGGGTTCCGCCACGCGATCGTGAACGTCCCGGCGGCGGCGTCCTGCTCGGCGATGTCAAAGGGCCCCTCGTGGAAGCCGTCGATCGCGAACGTGCCGCCCGTGAGCGTGCCCGACGCGTCGCGGTTCAGCGTGAGCTTCGCCGGGATGGGGCTGCCCTGGTAGGTGAAGGTGCCGACAAACGACTCGGGCTGCCCCGCGGCGAGCGCGGCCTTCTCCTCATCGATGCGCTTCTGGATCTCATCGGTCGCGGCCGGGGCGTCGCCCGCGGCGTCATGGGTGGCCTCGGGCCACTCGCCGCGGCGGATCTTCTCGCGCAGCACCGTGCGGTTCCGCGTCAGGTTGCCCGCGCCGCGCACGCCCAGCCGCGCCGGGTTGCTCGCGGGCATGAGCACGATGGCCCCGTTGAGATCGGCCGCCATCGCGTCCGCCTCGGCCAGCGTCTCGGGCATCCGCACGACCTTGCCCACCACGGGCCCGCTCGTGCCGCGGATCCACGCCAGCGTGGTGAACTCCAGCTCGTGGAGGACGTCGTATTCGTCGGCCGGGGCCTCGGCGGTGCCGGCGGAGGCTGCGGCGCCGGTGGTGTCCGCGGTGCCGGTGTTGCGCGTCAGCGGGTTGTTGCGGTCGGCGCCGGGGCCGTCGTCCACGGGGCGCTCGGTGTCGCGCTTGCGGCGGACGGCCTCCACGGCGCTGGGGCCGCGGTCGAAGCGCGTCGCGATGGTGCCCCACTGGTGCAGCTCGGCCGAGTCCAGGCCGAAGGCCAGGAACTTGTCACGGGCCCAGTTGTTGGCGAGCTCGGCGTTGCTGGAGCCCGTGAGCCGCGGGCCGCAGGTGGTGCAGAGCTCGGTGAGCAGGGCCATCACCTGCGTGTCGCGCGTGCCCTCGGCGACGATGCGGTCGATCACCGCGGGGCTGCCCATGCGCAGCGGCGGCACCGGGGCCTCGGCGTCGTTGATGACGGCGTACGCGGGCCGGCCCCGCATCGACTGCGTGGTGCCGCACGCGGTGAGCAGCGCCGACGCGGCGACGAGGCACACACGGGCCGCACGACGAGACCAAGACCCGGGGCGAGCACACGACCGGAGAGCAAGCATGGTGAACATCCTCGGCGCCGAGCAGGAGGTGGCGTGACTGTGGTGGAACCGCGCCGGCCCACGCCGGTGCAGCGGCGGAGATTAGCGAAATCTGAACGCGGCGGTCGGCCCCGGGGCACGGCGGAACCGCCGACGCCGCGCCGCGCGACCCGGCTCCTGCCCAGCCGGTTCACCAGCACGTTCACGGGTCAGTTCACCGGAAGGCTCTTGGCCCGCCAGAGGGAGAACAACCGATCCAGCGTGGTGGGTTCCCAGATGCGGTCGCCCTGCAGCTCGGTGCGGATGAGCCGGCCCTCGCCGTTGTACAGGGCGGTCTGCGGCTCGTTCTCGGCGATGCGGCTCTGGATGGTCCAGGTGGTGGAGGCCGGGTTGCGCTGCTCGAACTCGTCGGTCCGCAGGCGGATCGTCTCGGCGTTCTGGTCGTAGGTGTAAAAGGCGAGGCGGCCCGAGATGTCGGCGCCGCGACGCTGGGCCGCGAGCAAAAGCTCCGGCAGCAAAAAGCTCTCGAGCCGGCTGATGTACCCCTCGCCCTCCACGATCGGGCGGACGGCGCGGAGCGGGCCGTTGCCCTGCTGGATCTGGACGATCAGCTTGTCGCGGTCGCGCGCGCCGATCTCGGTCCACACCTGCGGCTTGCTGCCGGGGGCGAACTCATCGGCCGCGCGCTCGCGCAGCGCCAGCCGCACCGTCCACGACTCCTGCGTGCGATCGGCGGACAGGAAATAGGCCGACTGGCTGTCCACTTGCGACTGGATCTCGCGCGAGGCGGCCGGGGAGTCGGGCGCGGCGTCGTCGGCGTAGGTCAGCAGCCGCGCGTCGATTTTCAGGATGTACCCCTCTTCGCGGTCGGAGGCCGACCATGACCCCTCGGGCTTGCCCGAAAACTCGCCCCGATAGCCGCGCGAGGTGGTGATGCGGCGGTAGCCGATCTCGCGGTCATCGAGGTCGGCGCCGGTGGTGCTGCGGCGGAAGAGCCGTTCGAAGCGGCCGTCGGCGGAGCGGGCGGCGGCGGCGAAGTCTTCAGGCGTGAGCGCGCGCATCGCGGCGATGCCACGCTGCACCGCGGCGCCCCGCTCGGCGTCACGCTCGCCGGGGTCTTCGATGCGCGAGGAGGCCAGGACGATCTCGAACGCCCGGCGTGCGGCGTCGAAGTTGGGGTGCTCGGCGTAGAGGGCGAACAGCACGAAGCGGTCCGTCGCCGTGCGCACGACCGCGAAACCCGTGACCAGGTCCGGGGACTGCGGGGCCGCGGAGAACAGGCGGAGGTAGAAAGGCCGGGTCACGCCGGCGCCCTGCACCGACACCGTGGTGGCGCGCCCGATCAGCCGCCCCTTGGGCGCTTCGAGGGGCTCGTTGAGGTTGAAAATCTTGTTGAGCGGGTCGATGTCGAGCGTCTGGGCGATGAGCGCGGTTTCGATCTCCTGCAGCGAGACGTCGTCGCGGGCGGTCGCACGCTCCTGGATCACCACAGTGCCCGCGGAGGCCGGCAGGTCGATGGTGACCGAGGCGGTCGTGCCGAGCCGTTCGGTGCGGATCCTCGAGCCCGCGGGCACCTGCGTCGTCAGGCCGAGCGGCGTGACAACCAGTGGTTCGTCCGCCAGCGGGACGGGCGTCGGGTCGGGCGGGAGGGGGGGGCGTTCGGTGCTTGAGGGGGTTCCCGGGGCTCGGACGACCCCGGTCGCCGCGCCGGGGGTGGCGGTTGGCTCCTGGGCCGAGGCCCCGGCGGCGAGCACGCACCCGGCGCCGAGCATCGAGAAGAAGAGGATGGCGGCGCCGCGCGCGACGTGGGAACTTGGAGAACATGGTGGGCGGGGCATCGGGGCATCCTTGCAGGGGGGGAATGGCCAAGGTTACCGGCGATTCGGAGAGGGAGGGGCACGGGGGCGAGCAGAGAACCGCCAGTTTGGGTGTCTCGATTCGGGAATTGTGTTTGTTTGGGCGGCGTTGCGTCATTCTCCGGCGGTCGGGTGTTCAGCATCGGTTGACTGGACGGCGTTTGCTGGTACTCTTCCGGGCTCGCCGGTGCACGGCGTTGGTGATCGGGGCCGTTTTGGCTCTGGAACCAGCGACAGGTGCCGGCGGAGTCGGCTCGCACGCCCATCACCGGCGGAGCAGCGGTGCTGCATCGGCCGGTGTTTGTGTCTGGTGACGGGGAAACTCGCGCCGCGGCGTCGGAGTCGGGGTTGGAGTCGGGAAGGGGTTGGTCGGTGGGGTTGCAGGGAAGCGAGCGTCGGGGTTGCGGCAGCGTGCCGGCCTCGGAGTGACGGGTAGGCGGTTCAGTCGAAGGATCGGACGGGCACCCATGGCGAGCGGACCGCGGATTCGAATTCGGATGGAGGCCTACGACCACATCGCGCTCGATGCGTCGGCGCGTGAGATCGTGGACCACGCGAAGCGGACGAACGCCCGCGTGAAGGGGCCGATCCCTCTGCCGACCCGGATCGAGCGGTACACGGTGCTTCGTTCGCCCTTCATCGACAAGAAGAGCCGGGAGCAGTTCGAGATCCGCACGCACAAGCGGATCATCGATATCGAGGAGCCGAACGCCCGGACGGTCGAGGCGTTGAACCGGCTCGTGGTTCCGGCGGGTGTGTTTGTGAAGATCAAGGCTTGATGACCATGGTTGGCCCGCGGGCGTATCGCCGCGGGCCTTTCGTTTGGTGGTCCGAGCGGCGGGCTCTAGAGACGGAACGGACGGGCTGACCGATGGCGATGCTGATGGGCACCAAGGTGGGCATGACTCGCGTCTTTACCGACGCGGGTGTCAGCATGCCTGTGACGGTGATCGAGCTGGGGCCCTGCGTGGTGACGCAGGTCAAGACGTCCGAGACGGACGGCTACTCGGCGGTGCAGATCGCCTACGGCGATGTGAAGCCGCGGAACTCGACGATCCCGATGATCGCGCACGACGCGAAGGCCGGGACGACGAGCAAGCGGCACCACCGCGAGTTCCGCGTGGCGGCGGAGCAGATGAAGGATTTCTCGCTGGGCCAGACGCTGACGGTTGAGGCGTTTGACGGCGTGAAGTTTGTGGACGTCATCGGCCGGAGCAAGGGCAAGGGCTTCCAGGGCACGATGAAGCGGCACAACTTCAAGGGCATGACGGCGAGCCACGGCGTCGAGCGCAAGCACCGCTCCCCCGGCTCGATCGGCGGCCACGCGGCGAACCGCGGCTTCTGCGGCAAGCCCAAGAAGGGCAAGCGGATGAGCGGCCACATGGGCGACGTGCGGGTGACCGTGCGGAGCCTGGACGTGGTGAGCGTCGACAAAGAGCGCAACCTGCTGCTGGTGAAGGGCCCCGTGCCCGGTCCGAACAAGGGCCTGGTGATGGTGCGTCCGGCCACGCGGCTGTACCGGTCGAAGGCGGCCGTGGCGAAGGCTGGCTAAGGAGCCGGCGGACGACGGATGTTTCGGTCTTCGGCCACGGGTTGGCGGGGACCGTTGAAGGGTCGGTCGGGCGGGGTTCGCCCGGTTGACTGGAACAGAACCCCGGGCGTGACAAGCGTCCCGGGGGCCCGTGACCCCGGCCCTGAGCCGGGGGACGGTCGCAGGACGGCGCGGGCTTCGGCCCGCCCGGGCGTGCGATACCGGCGGGCACGACAACTATTGGGCACCGTCGGGCGATCGCTCGACCGGCGGTGCGAGGACGGCCGAGTCAGATCCGAGCTGGTCCCACCGACGCGGGGTGCAGGCGACAAGCCTGCGACCGAGCAACGTCGGGGCCCCCAACGCAAGACCTTGTCTCGCAGCGGGGGCGACAGGAGACAGCCGGTGAGGCGAAGCGGATGAGCGGCGGGAACGCCGACTCATCGTGGCACAGGGGCGTTGACCTGCTTGACTGCGGGTAGCCCCGGAAAGGCGTCGAGGCGGAGAAGACACATGGATGTCGCCGTCTACAACATCAAGGGCGAGAAGGTCGGCCAGATGCCGATCGATGAGTCGTCGCTCGGCGGCTCGGTGAACCCTGCGCTGATCAAGCAGGCGTACGTGATTTATCACGCGAACCTCCGCCAGGGTTCGGCGCGGTCCAAGGGCCGCAGCGACGTCGAGGGTTCCAAGAAGAAGCTGTACAAGCAAAAGGGCACGGGTAACGCCCGTCACGGCAGCAAGCGGCCGCCGCAGTTCCGTGGCGGTGGTCACTACAAGAGTGACCGCCGGACGCGCGAGGACTTCCGGCTGACGATGCCGAAGAAGATGAAGCGTGCGGCCAACCGGAACGCGTTGCTGGCGAAGCTGCTGGACAACGAGGTTCGCGTGGTGGACACGATCTCGCTGCCCGAGACCAAGACGGCGGCGGTGCGTGCGATGCTCGCGTCGCTGAACATCGACAAGACGGCGCTGCTCGCGCTGTCGGCCGAGGAGCGGTCGGAGGGGGCTCGCCGGAGCGCGCGGAACCTCGGCGGGGTTTCGCTGTGCCGGGCGGACCAGCTGACGTGCTTCGAGATGCTGAATCACCGGTACCTGGTGATCGAGAAGGGCGAGCTCGAGGCGTGGCTGAGCGGGCCGAGCAGCCAGACGGGCAAGGACGCGAAGCTCGAGCCGAAGGGCGCGAGCGAGACGCCGGTGAAACCGGAGCGGAAGGCGCGTCCGAAGCGCGGGTTCGCGGTGAAGCAGGCGGCGCGTCAGGCGAAGCTCGCGGCCGCTGGGAAGGGGGGCCACTAAGCCATGGCGACGCTGAACCCCATTTATGTGATCAAGAAGCCCGTGCTGACGGAAAAGAGCACGGAGGCGATGAACGACCTCGGGCGGTACACGTTCGAGGTGGATCGTCGGGCGAGCAAGACCGAGATCCGCGACGCGATCGAGCGCCTGTACAACGTGCAGGTCGCGGGTGTGGAGACGCGGACGCACAAGGGCAAGGTGCGGCGTCTGCGGTACGGGTATGTCCGTGATTCGGTGAGGAAGACGGCGACGGTGCGGCTTGCCGAGGGGCAGGCGATCGAGCTGTTCTAGTTGAGTCGCCGGCCTTCGCCGGCGAGGGGTGAGTCGCCGGGCCTTGTCGGTGAGAGATGAGTCGCCGGGTTTTGTCGGCGAGGGTGCTGGGCCGGTGGGCTCGGCGGGCGAGTGGGTTGGGTTTGTTGGTCGGGCGACCGACCGAGCGATTGAAGGACTGAAGCCATGCCCATCCGGGTCTACAAGCCAACCAGCGCCGGGCGTCGCAACGCCTCGGTGAACATGCACGTCGAGGTGACGAAGGACCGCCCCGAGCGGAGCCTGACGCGCCCGAAGCCCAAGAAGGGCGGCCGCAACAACCAGGGCAAGATCACGTCCCGCGGTCGCGGCGGCGGCGTGAAGCAGCTCTACCGCGTGATCGACTTCCGCCGCAAGGACCTGGACGGGCTGGAGGGGACGGTCGTCGGCATCGAGTACGACCCCAACCGCACGTGCCACATCGCGCTGGTGGAGTATCAGAAGCCCGTCGAGGGCGGGAAGACGGAGCAGGTGCTGCGGTATCACCTGGCCCCCGCGGGCGTGACGGACGGGACGAAGATCGTCTCGTCGACGAGCGTCGCGGTGGAGCCGCTGCCGGGCAACAGCATGCCGCTGCGGTACATCCCGCTGGGTATCGATCTGCACTGCGTGGAGATGAGCAAGGGCAAGGGCGGGCAGATGTGCCGCTCGGCCGGCGTCTCGGCGCGGTTGATGAACAAAGAGGGTGACTACGCGACGCTGACGCTGCCCTCGGGCGAGCTGCGTCGGGTGCACCTGGACTGCCGGGCGACGATCGGCGTGGTGGGCAACTCGGACCACCAGAACCGCAAGCTGGGCAAGGCGGGCATCAACCGTCTGCTGGGCCGGCGGCCGATCACGCGTGGTATGGCGAAGAGCCACCACGCCCACCCGCTGGGCGGTGGTTCGGGTCGCAGCAAGGGCAACCGTCCGCCGTGCGGCCCCGCGGGCACGCTGGCCAAGGGCGGGCGGACGCGCGACTTCAACAAGCCGAGCGAGAAGTTGATCATCCGTCGTCGCCGGACGAAGCGGTTCGGTCAGCTGCGGTGATCGCGGCCCCCGCGTCCCGCGGACCGTGGGACGTGCGGGCGAGCGGTTGGGATCGCAGCCGGGGCGGGTGGCGCGGTGTGTGGGCGGATCGGGCTGGTGGATTGGTGTACGGCTTGGGCAGGTGTGCTGGAGATAGGACCTCACCATGGGCAGAAGTCTGAAGAAGGGCCCGTACGTCGATGAGAAGCTCTACCGCAAGGTGGAGGCGATGGTGCAGACCGGGCGGCGCGAGCCGCTGAAGACGTGGTCGCGGTCGTGCACGGTGGTGCCCGAGTTCGTGGGCCAGACCTTCCAGGTCCACAACGGCCGGGTGTTCACCGAGGTGTTCATCACCGAGGACATGGTGGGGCACAAGCTGGGCGAGTTTGCGCAGACCCGCACGTTCCGCGGGCACACGAACAAGAAGGAAGGCATCAAGTCCGGCAAGTGACGGGGTGCCGGGTCGGGCGCGGCGTCGAACCTCGGAGTGTTCGGCGGCGCGGGTGCAGGGGTGAGCGGGTCTGGTTGGTGTGCGTGGGCATGAGCGGGCCGGACGGGCCCGATGCGAGGAAACGGCCGTGAAGCTTCGACCTCAGGAACTTGCAAGCCGGGCGCTGGAGGCGGGACTGACCGTCGAGGATCTGGCGCGGGCGGTGGAGCGGACGGGCCTGAGCGGCGACCACGCCGCGTCGGCGATCCGCAACTGGCTCGGCGGTCGCGACCATCCGCGGTGCAAGAAGGCGGACATCGTCGCCCTGGCCGGCGCGGTCGGGTGCGAGGTGAAAGAGATCGCCCGCTTCACGAGCATGGTGAACAACCACCGCGGCAGCCCGCGGAAGGCCAAGCTGGTCGTGGACATGATCCGCGGCAAGGGGTACGAGCAGGCGCTGAACATGCTCGCCTTCAACCCCAAGCGGGCCTCGGTGAACATCCAGAAGGCGCTGATGGCGGCGCGTCAGGACGCTGAGGACAACGGGGCCGACCCCGAGAAGCTGTTCGTGTCCGAAAGCCGTGTGGACGGCGGGATGCACATCAAGCGGTTCCAGCCGAAGGACCGGGGGCGTGCGCACCCGATCCTGAAGCGGACGAGCCACATCACGGTGACGCTGCAGGAGCGGAGCGGGAAGGCCAAGAAGTAAGACCCTTGTCCGGCCGGGGCGGCGACGCCCGGGACCTGCGGGGTGTCTGCACAGGAAGCGACGCGAGACCTATGGGCCAGAAGACGCATCCATACGGGCTGAGGCTGGGCATCACGGAAGCACACCGCTCGCGGTGGTACGCGCCGAAGGCCCTGTACGGCGAGCTGCTGGTCGAAGACCAGAAGATCCGTGGCTACCTGGACAAGAAGCTCAACCGCACGCCGCCGAACGCGGCAGTGGCGGACCTCCACATCGAGCGCACCCGCGAGGAGCTCAAGATCATCGTCCGGACGGCGCGTCCGGGCCTGGTCATCGGGCCTAAGGGCGCCGAGGTGGAGCGGATGACCGAGGAGCTGCAGTACATGACGGGCCGGAAGGTCGCGATCTCGATTATCGAGATCAAGGCCCCCGACCTGGACGCGCAGCTCGTGGCGGAGAGCGTCGCCGAGGGCCTGGCGAAGCGGATGAGCTTCCGGCGCCTGGTGAAGATGCGGGCCGAGGGCGTGATGCAGGCCGGCGCGAAGGGTGTCAAGATCCAGATCTCCGGTCGCCTGGGCGGTGCGGAGCTGAGCCGGTCGATGTACGTGCGTCTGGGCTCGCTGCCGCTGAGCACGCTGCAGGCGAACATCAACTACGGCTTTACCGAGGCCTCGACGGCGTACGGCCAGATCGGTGTGAAGACGTGGATTTACAAGGGCCTGTACCAGCAGGGCCAGGAAGACGAGGCCGCGAGCGACGCGGCGGGCGGCCGGGCACGGGCTCGCGGCCGTCGGTGATCCGTCGATGGGGCGTCCGGGGTTGACTCGGACGGGCCGGGTCGGACGGGTTGGTTCGGGTGTTGGTGAAGTGCGGGCGGCTCTGGGCCCGCGGGAAGCACGCAGCAGACGGGCACGGTCGAACTCGCGGCGGGCCCGGCGAAGTCAGGAAGGGTTGGTGTCGGCACATGCCTCCCTACAAGATTCCCAAGCGCGTCAAGCACCGCAAGGAGTTCCGGCGCGTTCGCGACCGCAAGGCGACGAAGGGCAACTACGTCGCGTACGGCGACTTCGGCCTGCAGGCGCTCGAGGGCGGCTGGCTCAAGAGCAACTGCATCGAGGCCGGTCGTATCGCGATCCAGCGCGTGCTGCAGCGCGAGGGGCGCGTGTTCATCCGCGTCTTCCCGGACAAGCCCATCTCCAAGAAGCCGCTGGAAACCCGAATGGGCAGCGGTAAGGCGGACGTGGACTACTGGGCGGCCCGGGTGAAGGCCGGGACGATACTGTTCGAGCTCGCCGGCGTGCCGGAGAGCCGGGCAAAGGAAGCGTTCATCCGCGTGGCGATGAAGATGCCGTTCCGGTGCCGCTTCGTGACGCGCCGCACGACGGTGTGACGCTGGGGTGCGACGCTGGGGTGCGACGCCCGGCGGAGATAGTGGGGGGCCGGCCGCGTGCGACGCGGGGGCCGAGAGACTCGGGCCGAGGGGCCGGCGGTGCGTGGGGATTGGTGCGGACAGGAGCGACAGCGATGACGGGCCGCGAAGTCAGGGCGATGAACGACGACGAGCTGCGTCTTGAGCTCTCCAAGACCCGGGAGAAGATCTACTCCATGCGGGTGCAGACCGTGACGGAGAAGGTCGCGGACACGAGCCAGTTCGCGAAGCTCCGGAAGGACGCCGCGAGGCTGCTGACGGAGCAGACGGCCCGGCAGGCGAAGGCCGCCGCGGTGAAGGGCTGACCTGAACGACCGCTGGTGGGTTGCGTTGGAACGGGTGGGCGTCGGGTTCGGTGAGATGATGGACGCGGGCGGACCGGGGACGACCGGCCTGAGCCCGACGGAACTTGAAGGACAGTGACTGCGATGAGCGAGTCGACGGCACAGCAGCATGGCGTTCACCCCGGCGGCGAGGCCCAGGCCGAGCCGAAGGGCACCCGCATCGGCGTGGTCGCGACGGACGGTCGCGACAAGACGCGGAAGGTGATCATCAACTTCCGCGCCCCGCACGCGAAGTACGGGAAGTACGTCAGCCGGCGGACGGTGCTGCATGTGCACGACGAGAACAACGAGAGCCACACGGGCGACACCGTCGAGGTGGCGCAGTGCCGGCCGATCAGCAAGACGAAGCGTTGGCGGCTGGTTCGCGTGATCACGCGTGCGTCGGGGATCTGACCGGCGGCGTGGGGCGGCGGCGGGGTTTGTGGGCGTGTCGGTGGATGGTGGGCAGCGATCGGGGTTGAACCATGTTGCAGGCCGAATCCAGGTGCGAGGTTGCGGACAACTCGGGGGCGAAGATCGCCTACGTGATCCGTGTGTACGCCGGGTCGACGCGGAGCGGCGGCTTTCAGCGTCAGACGGCGACCGTGGGCGACCGCGTGCTGATCAGCGTGAAGAAGGCGCTGCCCGGGGCCGAGGTGAAGGCGGGCGACATGTCCAAGGCCGTCGTGGTGCGGACGAAGAAGTCCAAGCGGCGTGCGGACGGGTCGTACGTGAAGTTTGACAGCAACGCGGTGGTGCTGATCAACGCGGACGGCAACCCCCGCGGGACGCGCATCTTCGGGCCGGTGGCCCGCGAGCTGCGCGACAAGAACTACATGAAGATCGTGTCGCTCGCGACGGAGGTGGTGTGACATGGCACGGCACGTGAAGCGTGGCGACACGGTGATGGTGACGTCGGGCGATCTTCGGGGCCAGATCGGCGAGATCCTGCGGGTCGACGTGAAGCACGATCGCGTCTACCTGAAGGGCCTGAACCTGGTGACGAAGCATGTTCGGCCGACCCGGGTGAACCCGCAGGGCGCCGTGATCACCAAGGAGGCGCCGCTGCACATCTCTAACGTCAGCCCCGTCGTGGACGGCAAGCCGACGCGGGTGCGGTTCGAGCGTCGTGCGAACGGGCAGAAGGTTCGCGTCGCGGCGCGCGGCGGCAAGGAGCTCGGGGCCGTCAGCGCGGCGAAGCCGAACGCGGCCGAGGGCGCGAAGGCTGCGGCGGGGGCCAAGGGCCGCCGGGCGGTGGGGGCCTGACGGTCGGCGTCAGGGTGCCTCCGCGGGACGTGGTGCGGGGTTGACGGGTTTTCGACCGAGAGACGACGGGTAGGGACAGCCGACCTTTGTTGCGATAGGGCAGACCGATGGCGAAGGACACGACGAAGAAGGGCAAGGGGTCGGCCGGCGCGGAAGAGGCGCTGAAGATCAGCGGCCCCCCGCGCCTGAAGACGCAGTACGACACGCAGATCCGCGCCAAGATCGCGGAGAAGTTCGGCGTGTCGAACCCGATGGCGCAGCCTCGGCTCGACAAGATCGTGATCAACGTGAACATGGGTCGGTTCCTGGACGGCACGAAGATCCAGGCGAACATGAAGAACCAGGTGCTCGACACGCTGACGAAGATCACCGGGCAGAAGCCAGTGATGGTGCAGGCGAAGAAGAGCGTGTCGAACTTCAAGGTCCGCGCGGGCTACGAGACGGCGGCGATGGTGACCATCCGCCGCGAGCGGATGTGGCACTTCATGGACCGGGTGATCAACCTGGTGACCCCGCGTATCAAGGACTTCCGGGGCCTTCCCGAGAAGGCGTTCGACTCGCAGGGCGGGTACTCGTTCGGCCTGACCGAGCAGGGCGTGTTCCCCGAGATCAACATGGCCGAGGCGTTGGTGACGCACGGCATGAACATCAACCTCTCCTTCCGGAACTCCACGCCGGAGCTGAGCCGGTTCGTGCTCGAGGAGATGGGCTGGCCCTTCCGCAAGCCGGAGGAGCGGCGTCGGAAGGCGTGATCGGGGACGTCGGGTTCAAGGGATTGAGGCGGCGCGTCACGCGTCGCATGAGGGTTCACTGAGATGACGACCAAGGCCCAGATGGCGAAGAGCAGCCGGACGCCCAAGTACTCGTCGCGGCTTGTGCGGCGGTGCCAGCTCACGGGGCGTGCGCGGGGCGTGTACCGGAAGTTCCGGATCAGCCGGATCATGCTCCGCAAGCTGGCGCTCGAGGGGAAGATCCCCGGGATGCGCAAGGCGTCGTGGTGATCTGGTGGTGAACGGGCGGCGCGTTCGCCGCGGTGCTCGGGTGGTCCCGGGCCGCGGCGTGTCGGTGGTGTGAGCAGGGTGATCGGACGGCACAGGATTCCATGGCGGCCCGGCGAGTTCGCCGCGGCCCATGAGACGAGCAGCACAGCATGGCGACCAACGACCCCATCTCTGACATGCTGACCCGCATCCGCAACGCCTCGCGCAACAAGGCGAAGCTGGTGCAGTGCGTCAACACCAAGGTGTGCCGCGGCATCGCCCAGGCGTTGACGGACGAGGGCTTCATCAACGGCTACGACGTGATCGAGGAGCCCGGCAAGAGCGGGACGCTCGCCGTCAAGCTGAAGTACGGCCCCCGCGGGGAGCGCATCCTGCACACGCTGACCCGGGAGAGCAAGCCCGGCCGGCGGGTCTACACCCGCGTGGCGAAGATCCCGGCCCCGATGCAGGGCCTGGGCATCGCGATCGTGTCGACGAGCCACGGCGTGATGAGCGACCGCAAGGCCCGCGAGACGGGCGTCGGCGGCGAGTTGCTGTGCGTCGTGACCTGATCTGCCCGGGCGACGCCGGGCATTGAGTCGCAGCGGGGCCCATGCCCGCGGCGAGGACGAAGGCAAGGAACGTGTTCGGGCGACGGCGGCGGAAGCCGTGACACGCGTCGGCCCGATGGACAAGGTGGCTGGCAGGCTGGAATCCCCGGGTGAACGCGCCGCGGGCACGCCGGAAGAAGAGGACAGGCCAGATGTCGCGAATCGGAAAGAAACCCGTCCCCATCCCCGCTGGCGTGAAGGTCAGCGCCGCGGGTGGCGTCGTGAAGGTCGAGGGGCCGAAGGGCTCGCTGACGCTGAATCACCGGCCCGAGATCCGCGTGGCGGTCGACGGCGCGTCGGTGCAGGTGTCGGTCGACGAGCGGCGTGCGGGCGAGAAGCAGGTCCGTGCGTCGTGGGGCACCACGCGGGCCCTCGTCGACAACATGATCGAGGGCGTGACCAAGGGCTTCGAGAAGAAGATGGAGATCGTCGGCGTCGGCTGGCAGGCCTCGGTCTCCGGCAAGACGCTGAAGATGAGCCTGGGCTTCGCGGATCCGGTTGAGCTCACGATCCCGGACAACGTCAAGGTCGCCGTGGACAAGGCGATCGTCACGCTGACGAGCGCCGACAAGCAGGCCGTGGGGCAGTTCGCGGCGCTTATGCGGTCGAAGCGGAAGCCCGAGCCCTACAACGGCAAGGGTGTGAAGTACGCGAACGAGGTCATCAAGAAGAAGGAGGGCAAGGCGTTCGGCAAGTAATCCGCCGGACGCGTCCCGCCGCGGCCCTTGGGCCGGAGGGGCGTGTCTTGCGGCACGGGGGTGCGGGGAGGCCCGCGTCTCTGGCCGGCGTCGAGGGGTTCGCCATGAACAAGCAATCTCTGAAAGTCCTTCGTCGTTCGCGTCGTCGAACGGGGATCCGCAAGCGGGTGGTCGGCACGCCCGAGCGTCCGCGTCTGAGCGTCTATCGCTCGCTGAGCCACGTCTACGCGCAGGTCATCGACGACCTGTCGGGCCGCACGCTCGTCGCCGCGTCGACGCGGGAAAAGGACCTGGGCCTGGGCTCGACCGGCAACGCGACGGCGGCGAAGACCGTGGGCGCGAAGCTGGCGGAGCGGGCCAAGGCGGCCGGCATCGGCCAGGTGGTGTTCGACCGTGGCGGCTTCCGCTTCCACGGCCGGGTGAAGGCGCTCGCCGACGGGGCCCGCGAGGCGGGTCTTCAGTTCTGAAGTCCGCGTCGGTCGCTTCGGCGGCCGCTGACGGCTGATCGGGTCGGGAGCAGGTTTGAGCAGCGGGCAGGGGCAGGGCCGGCGCGTCGCCGGCGGCACGGATGAGTTCACGCGGTTCCCGGTGCGGGCGTCGGCCCGCGGGGCGAACCTCAAGCGGCAAAGGCACAGGGCATGGCCGAGATCCTTGACGAAAGTTCGAATCTCGAGTCGCAGACGGTCAACATCTACCGCACCTCCACGACCGTGAAGGGCGGCCGCCGGTTCAGCTTCGGCGCGCTGGTGGTGGTGGGGGACCGTCGCGGCAAGGTGGGGTACGGCTACGCCAAGAGCCCCGAGGTGCCGACCGCGATCGAGAAGGCGCAGAAGTCGGCGCGGCGGCAGCTCACGGGCGTGCCGCTCGCCGGCAAGACCATCCCCCACGAGGTGGAGGGCGCCGCGTCGGCCAGCAAGGTCCGCCTGATCCCCGCGAGCCCCGGCACGGGCGTCGTCGCGGGCGGCACGGTGCGCGCCATCCTCGAGATGGCCGGCATCACCGACTGCCTGACGAAGTGCTACGGCTCCACGAACAAGCTCAACGTGGTGAAGGCCGTCTTCGCCGGCCTGGAGCAGCTCCGCACGCGTGAAGAGACCGCGGCCCTTCGCGGCGTGGAGCTGAAGTCCACCGAGATCGAGCAGAAGATCGAGCGCGGGCAGCGC
>CAZCBN010000049.1:0-22419 GCA_964496975.1 uncultured Phycisphaeraceae bacterium | reverse complement strand
CATGATGACGGACTGCGGCTTCTGCCACTGGTCGAGGATCTTGAACTCCATCGCGTCGGAGTACTTCGTGCCGAGCTTGAAGATGTGGCCGACCTCGATGCCCCGCCGCGCGGCCAGCACGCCCCCCGCCGCCCGGGGGCTCGGGTCGCCGGCGAGGGCGTTGCGCACGTCCGCGAGTTTTACGTAACCAGACCCGCCCAGCTTTTCCGGACCTTCCGCGCTCGCCGCGGCGCCCGCCCCGCTGCCGATCAGCCCCGACCCCGCCGGCAGCGCCACGCCCAGGTCGCGCCGCCAGTTGAAGCCCGTGTCGTGGTGGTCGGGCTTGTCCGAGCCCGTCGCCCACGCCGCCGCGTCCGTCGCGTCGGGGTCGATGAGCAGCGCCACGCCCGACGCCTTCAGCGCCGCCCGCGGGCTCACGTACCCGATCGCGAACCCGGCGGCCTGGGCCTGCTTCATGTCCGCCAGCGCCACGGGGAAGCCCACCGCCGCCTTCACCTTGCCCTCGTTCACCTCGTGGTCGCCCCGAACCACCGCGAGCACCCAGCGGATCGGGTTCGCCTTCAGCGCCGCCTCGGCCGCGGGCGTCGTCGGCGCGGCCGGCTGGAAGACGATCGTCTTGAGCATCTGCGCCGGCGTCACGCCCAGGTGCTGCGCCACGCCCTCGATCCCCGGCATGTGAGGCGTGTGGTGCGTCTTGATCTCCTGCGTCGCGGCGTGCTCGCCCGACCACCGCCGCGGGCCGATCTCGCACTTCTCCACGTTCGCCGCGTACCCGGACGCCGCGCACACCAGGATGGTGTCCTCCCCGCTCTCGCAG
Source organism: uncultured Phycisphaeraceae bacterium (assembly GCA_964496975.1). Classification (GTDB taxonomy): domain Bacteria; phylum Planctomycetota; class Phycisphaerae; order Phycisphaerales; family UBA1924; genus CAZCBN01. The sequence goes on along the minus strand of CAZCBN010000049.1, from coordinate 21,602 downwards.
TTCACCATGAACTCATGGCTCGCCGAGCCGCCGATGGGCCCGCTCTCCGCCTCCACCACGCTGAAGTCGAGCCCGCACCGGCGGAAGATGTTGCTGTAGCAGCGGTAAAAGTCGTCGTACGTCGCGTTCAGCCCGCCCGCCCCGTCCAGCGTCATGTGGAACGAGTACGCGTCCTTCATGATGAACTCGCGGCACCGCAACAGCCCCGCCCGCGGCCTCGCCTCATCGCGGAACTTCGTCTGGATCTGGTACAGGTTCAGCGGGAGCTGCTTGTAGCTCGTCACGCTCCCCTTCACCATCTCCGTGATGACCTCCTCGTGCGTCGGCGCCAGCGCGCTCCGCCGCCCGTGGCGGTCCTCCAGCTTGAACAGCAGGTCGCCGTAGTCAACGTCCCGCTTGCTGCCCGCGAAGAACTCGACGGGCTCCAGCGCCGGCATCAGCAGCTCGATCGCCCCGATCGCCTCGTGCTCCTCGCGCACGATCGCCGAGATCTTGTCCAGCACCCGCTTCGCCAGGGGCAGGTAGTCGTAAATGCCCGCCCCCACCCGGCGGATGTACCCGCCCCGGCTCAGCCAGATGTGGCTCGGCACCTCTGCGTCCGCCGGCGCCTCGCGGGCCGTGGGGATCAGCGTCTGGCTCCAGCGATGAACATCCCCCGCACGGACGGTGCGGAAGGGGCGCGGTGAACGGGTCTGGTCGGCAGCGGCGGCGTCTGACATAGGAGCCGAGCATAGGAGCCGAAGGCAGATCCACCCAGACCGCCCGCCCGCTCAGGCGTGCAGCGCCGCGAGCGCCCCGGTCCACCGGTGCCGCTCCGCCCGCCCGCGCTCCGTCTCCGCCGCCGCACCCCCCCACCACCAGCACGACTCGAGCGTCAGCCCGAAGTCGTCCAGCAGGTCGGCCACCTGCGCGTCCGTCATGTCCACAAAGGGCAGCTCCACCTCAACGTCCGGCACCGGGTAGCGGTCAATCTCCAGCAGCACCATCCGGCTCGCCAGCAGCGCCCGGTCCACCTTCCGCCCCACCTCCGCCGCATCGGGCGGCCCCCCGGCCTGCATGCCCCCCGCCGCCGGCGCCTGCACCGGCCACACCACCCGCCGGCACCCCAGCTCCGCCGCCACGTGCACCGCCCGCACCAGCAGCAGCGCCTCCGTCTCCGCCGTGGGCCGTCCCGCGAACGGGTCCGCCGGCGACGCCAGCGTCACCAGGTCCAGCCCAAACATCCCCGCCTGCCGGGCCGTCGCCTCGCCCAACACGTCCAGCGGCAACGCCTCCGCCGAAACTCCCCACAACAGGGGTTTTGGCGACAGCGACCCCGCCCCCTCCGCCCGCACCGCGTCTTCAGACGCCCGCGCCGCCGCGAGCAAACCCAGCGGGCCACCGTCGGAGAGCACCAGTTGTGTCGCAGCGGGCGTCGGCATGCCGCGTCTATCGACCGCCCCGCCCCGACCGATTGAGAACCGCCCCGACTCCCCACTTCCGGGCCAGCTTGCGTCAGCCCCCGCCCCTCCAGTCGCCCCGCGGCACGCTCACATCAGGGGCACCCCGCCTCCACCATCTCCACGTACGCCAGCAGGTCGAGAAACGTCACCGCCCCGTCGCCGTCCAGGTCAGCCCCCTCCGCCTGCTGCGACACGCGCCCGACAAACGCCAGCACGTCCGCCGAGTCCAGGGTGTCGAAGGGCGCGACCAGGTCCTCGTCGCACCCGAGCGCCCGCTGGCCGAACACGCGGACACCGTCCACCCCCCACCACCGCCCCGCCGACGCCGATCGGTACCGGAACGCGACGACCACCGCGTCGCTCGCCCCCGCCCCGGGCAGCTCCAGGGCCCGCCGCTGGTACACCGGCTCTTCGTCCCCATCCAGCAGGCCCCCGCCCGCGCTCGAAAACACCGGCGTCGCCGCGAAGGTCGCCCCGCCGTCGAGGCTCAGCAGCACCTCCACCACGCCGTCGCCCCCCGGCAAAAACTCGCACTCAAACTCCGCCCACACCCGCCGCAGCCCACGGGCATCGACCGCCGGCGTCAGGAGCCACTCGTCGCTCCGCGCCGTCCCGGCACACTCCACCTGCACCGACGCGAACGGCGGCCGAAGCCGATGAATCGCCCGCCCCGCAAGGAACGGGAACACCGACCCGTTCCGCCCCACGATCGACTTGCCGCACACGTCCGCCGTCGACCAGCCAAACCCCGCCGGCAGCACGCCCCGCGTCTCCCACGCCAAGGGGACGCCGCCGTCAAACCCCTCGGCCGGCAGCAGCTCCACCGTCGCGCCGCCGGTGCGGTCCACGTCGTCCACCAGCACGTTGTCCACCGCGACCCACCAGTCCCAGTTGGGCTCCACGTGCCGGAGCCTCACCTGCACGCCGGTGCGCCCCGCCGCCGCCGCCGTCAGGTCCAGCGTCAATCGGCCAAAGAACCCGTCGGCGTTGTCCACCGTCACCACCGGGGCGTTCGCCGTCCGGCTCGGGGAGACGCGGCGCAGCACGTTCTGCCACCCCCGGCCGCTGGAGCGGACGTCCACGTCAAACACCGCCCGCCCGTTGTCGTTGAGCTGCGCCGACACATCGGCGTGCAAGAACACCCGCGACAGCGCCGTCGCGTTGAACGCCGGCGTGATCAGGTCGTACGACATCCCGCTGCCCGTCGGGTTCGACGCCGACGCGGACCCAAAGAAGTCCGAGTCCGAGATCACAAACCCCCCTGCCGTCGCCCGCCCGTCTTCCCCCGGCGGGTTTGATCGGCCCGCCGCGTTGGTGAGGGTCCACCCCGCCGGCTCCACCGGCGAGTTCACCTCCAGCGTCTGCCACCCCGCCGAGCGCAGCGCCGCATCGTCGGCGTACGCGTCGAACGACTCGTCCAGCACCACCCGCCCGGTCGACACGCGCACCGCCCGCGTCGCCGACGCCGCGAGCACGTTGCCCAAGGCGTCCACCGCCTCCACCACGTACGCCGGCCGCAGGTGCCCCGAGGGCTCGTCCGCCGCGACCGGGGCATCGCGATACTGCCGCGCCGTTGCCGCGAGCGTCGCGACCGCCGCGCCGTCCCGCCGCACGACGTACCCCGCCGGCACCACGCCCACCGGAGGCGTCCACGCCAGGTCCACCGTCTTCGTCGCCTGGTCCACGCGGGTCGCGAACGTCGCGATCGTCGCCTCGCACCCCAGCACCGGCCTCGGCAGAGGACCACCCAGCCCCCGCACCTGCCCGTCCAGCCCCCACGCCGGGTTCAGCGGCACACCCAGGTAGGCGAGCGCCGTCACCGCGATGTCCTCGATGTTCGTCGGCTGGGTGATGACGCCGGGCGTCACCCCGGGCCCCTGAAAAATCGCGAAGATCGTCTGCTCCTCCACCGTCCCCCCGCCGTGCCCCGTGCCGAGGCCGCCGTGGTCGGTGCTCACCATCACGAGCCATTCTTCCGCCGCATACCCCGGCCGCGCGCGCACGGCGTCCAGGATCTGCCCGACCTGCGCGTCCTTGGTCTGGATCGCGTTGATGTACGCCGGGTTCGTCGGCGAAAACCCGCTGCCATGGCCCGCCGCGTCCACGTCGTCCAGGTGCACAAACAGCACGGCGGGGTCGCCCGTTGACAGCAGTTCCACCGCCCGCGCCGTGGTGGTGCCGTCCGACCCGCCCGCCTCGCCCACGCTCGCCGAGTCGAGCACGATCCGCCCGATCCCGCTCCACGTCGCGACCGACGCGAGGCTCGCGTCGGGGCACACGGAGCGGACGCGCTCAAAGAAGTGCGGGTACTCGCCGTAGCGGGCCCCGATGAACGAGTTGTTCGTGACGCCGTGCTTGGCCGCCGTCACGCCCGTCAGCATCGACGACCACCCGGGCCCGGAGAGGCTGATGTCCTCCGTGCGCATGGTCCAGGTCACCGCGCCGGACTGGACCAGACCGTCCAGGTTGGGCGTCGCCGCGGCCTGCAGCGCGTCGGGCCGCACGCCGTCAAGGCCGATCAGCAGCACGTGCCGGGCATCGCCCGCGGCCCAGGCCGACGACACGGCCATGACGAGCCCAAAGAGCCCGGACCAACGGCGGCCGCACAACCCAGAACGCACGCGATCGGCAAGAAGTCGGCTCGGCATGCCGGAGCATAGCGGAAGATGCCTAGACAGAAACAAAAGTTTCCCGAGGGCACCGCGCCGGTCCAAGCCGCCAATCCCGCGCCCGGTTCCGCACGCAACCACCGAGTCCGGAAATATCCGACCCACGTCTGCGGATTGTTGGGCGGGCCCGCAACGCCGCCGCGTCGAGGTGACGTCTGGTCGCGGGGGGCCCCACCTCGGGCGCGATCATCGCGCCGCCAGCGAGCCACCACGAGAGACCGACTCGTCCATTCCACCGGCGAGCCCCGAACCCCCAGGGCCGCCGGGTTCGACCGAACAGCGCACCCCAAAGAGGAGATCCACGTGCCCCACCGCATCGCGAACCTCGCCCCGCTCGTCGCCCTGGCCGCCCTGGCCCTCCCCGCCGCGGCCCAGATCGTCCACGACGAAGCCGTCGACGGCGATCTCTCCGGCGTCGCCACCGCCCCCACGCCCGTCACCCTGGGCCTGGGCAGCAACATCGTCAACGGCTCGACCACCCGGGCCAACGCCGCCGATGGCGACCGCGACTTCCTCACCTTCACCATCGCCGAGGGGCAGCGCCTCACCGGCCTCTTCCTCCTCGCCTTCGCCCCGGACAACACGGCCTTCCACGCCATCAACGCCGGCGATGTCGGCATCGTCCCCAGCGGCCCCGGCGCCGGCGACGTCACCCAGTACCTCGGCGCCCAGCACCTTGACCTCGTCACCTCCGAGCAGAACCTGCTCGAGGGCTTCAGCGCCGACAACACCCTCGTCGGCTCCGGCTTCTCCGGCGGCCTCGGCGCGGGCACCTACACCTACGTCATCCAGCAGACCGGCTCGGAACTCACCACCTACTCCCTGAACTTCGTGGTCGCCCCGGCCCCGTCCACGCTCCTCGCGCTCGGCCTCGCCGGCGGCCTCGCCGCCCGCCGCCGCCGCTGACCGAGCCACGGCCCGAGGGCCGACGCAGCGCGTCGGCCGCCCCCCCCAATCGCGAATCCCACATGCCGCCGCCCCACCGGGCGGCGTTTTTCTTCGCCCGACGCCGCCCCACCACCGCGACCATCCGTGCGGCGGGCGCAGGGCATCCCCCGCGGCTGGTCGCATCACCAGTCCGCGGCAAACGCGTTCACAGGAGCCTCTGGAAATGGGTGGTACTGGATTTGAACCAGTGACACCCGCATTTTCAATGCGGTGCTCTACCAGGCTGAGCTAACCACCCGACAACCGGCGTCCCGCGCGGCCTTCACCGCGGGGCCCGAACATCCGGCCGGGGCCCTGCGGCGCCCGCCCGGTGGGACACAAGCGTACGACGAATCCGCCGCCGGTCAACACGTCCCCGCCTCCCCCACTAACATCTCCTTGATGCCGGCCGCAGCCCCCGCACAACCCGAACAACACGCCCCCCAGGCCGAGCCCCTGCTCCGCGTCCGAGACCTCAAGACCCACTTCCCCATCCGCTCGGGCGTCCTCCAGCGCGTCACGGGCCATTTCAAGGCCGTGGACGGCGTCTCCTTCGACGTCGGCCGGGGCGAGACCCTGGGCCTCGTCGGCGAGTCCGGCTGCGGGAAAACCACCGTCGGCCGCAGCATCCTCCGCCTCATCCCCCCCACCGCGGGCGAGGTCCGCTTCGACGGCGCTGACGTGCTCTCCGCCGGCCCCCAGCAGCTCCGGGCCCTGCGCCGCCAGATGCAGATCATCTTCCAAGACCCCGGCGGCTCGCTGAACCCCCGCATGCGCATCGCCGCCATCCTGGGCGAGCCCCTCCGCGTCCACGGCCTCGTCGCCGACAAGGCCACCCTCCGTCAGCGCGTCGAGGAGCTCCTCGAACGCTGCGGCATGCCGCGCCAGGCCGCCGACCGCTACCCGCACGAGTTCTCCGGCGGCCAGCGGCAGCGCATCGGCATCGCCCGCGCCCTCGCGCTGAACCCCCGCTTCATCGTCTGCGACGAGCCGACGAGCGCGCTCGACGTCTCCATCCAGGCCCAGATCATCAACCTGCTGACCGACCTGCAGCGCGACCTGGGCCTGAGCTACCTGTTCATCAGCCACGACATGGCCGTCATTCAGCACGTCTGCCGCCGCATCGCCGTCATGTACAAGGGCAAGATCGTCGAGGCCGGCGACCGCGACCAGATCCTGGGCAACCCGCAGCACCCCTACACGCAGAGCCTGCTCTCGGCCGTGCCCACGCCCGACCCCGCGCGGCGCCGCCGTCGCGTCGCCTTCGCGGGCAGCGTGTAGTTCTCGCGCGTCTCGTCGTGGTCTCGCCGCGGTCACGCCGCCTCGGACCACAGCGCCAGGTTCACCATGGGCCACGCCAGGTGCCACCAGTCGCCCGCCGTGGCGACCCCCGTCTCCAACGCCGCCGCGGTCAACATCTCCCGCACCAGGCGCGACTCGCGCAGCACCCCCGCGTGGTCCGAGATCCACCCCTGAAACGGCAGCGGGAAGCTGCGCTTGGGCCGCCGCACGATGGCCTCGGGGATGTCCCGCGCGAAGGCGTCACGCAGCGCAATCTTCGTGCGCGCATCGCCCCCCGTCGGCTCAACGCCCGCGACAAACTTGTCCGCCATCGCGAGCCGCTCCGCCGCGCGGGCCACGGCGATGTCGGCAAAGGGCGTCCGCCCCTCCACCGACGCCAGCATCGTCGCCCCGTCGAGCCGCAGCAGCAGGCCCGACAGGTTCACCCGCCGCAGCAGGCGCAGGTGCGTCTGCATCCGCCGCGCGGTCGCGTCTCGGGCGTCGTCGGCGTGGGCCGCCTCGCGCCACGCGGCCCGCCCCGCGTCGGCCGCCCAGCCCTCGAGCCACGCGTCGCGCTCCAGCGCCGCCCATACCTCGGGCCGCAGCATCGCGGCCTTCGTGTCGGTGTTCATCCACGCGTTGGACCGAAGCATGAAGACGCCGTCGGCCGCACCGGCCCGGGCCCCAACCTGCCCGGCCCCATCCTCTCCGGCCTCGCCCGGGCCCGCGGGCGCGGTGCAAAACGCCCACGCCGTCATCATCGGGTTCAGGTAGCCGCCGAACAGTTCATCGGCGCCCTCACCGCTCAGGGCGACGACATGGCCGTCGCCGCGCAACCGCTGCGCGACCGCGTGGATCGCGACCTCGTTGGGCGTCGTGAGGGGCCGACCGAGCCGGTGGATCATGAGGGGCCAGTCCCGCGCAAACGCCGCGCGGTCCACCACCACCTCGGCGTGCTCCGTGCCCAGCGCCGCCGCGGCGGAGGCGGCGAAGGCAAAGTCGTCCGCGTCGCCCGCGCCCGCCGCGGGGTCGCCCGCGCAGTACGTGCGCAGGCGTGACTCGCCGTGCAGGCCCGCCGCGGCGACCGACGCGACCACCGTGCTGTCCAGCCCGCCGCTCAACAACGAGCACATCGGCACGTCGGATCGGAGATGCCGCTGCACCGAATCAACCACCGCCGCGCGCACCGTCGCGGCGACCGTGCCCTCCCCCGCGCCGGGCCGCCCGGCGAGGCCCATCGCCTCGTCGTCCCACACGACCCGGCGCCGGGCCCGGGCCCGCGGCTCGCGCAGGTCAAGCTCGATCCACTCGCCCGGCTCGACCGATCGCACACCCTCCAGCAGCGTGCGCGGGCCGAAGGTGGTCCGGATCGCCGTCAGATAGCCGCTGATCGCGGCGAGGTCGGGCCTCGCGACAAAGCCGGGCCGCAGGCGAAGGGCGGTGTCCTCACTGGCGAACATCACCTCGTCCACCGCCGGCTCATCGCGCGAGGGGCCCAGCGTGTAGACCAGCGGCTTGACACCCAGCGGGTCCCGCGCGAGCAGCAGACGCCGGGCGTCGGTGTCGTACACCGCGAACGCGTACATCCCCCGAAGCCGCGACGCCGCGGCCGTGCCCCACCGGGCGGCGGCGTGCAGCACCGTCTCCGTGTCGCACCGCGTGCGGAAGGTGACGCCCTCGCGCGCCAGGTCGGCCCGCACCTCGGCGTCGTTGTACAGCTCGCCGTTGTAGGTGATGACGTACCGGCCGTCGGGCGTCACCATGGGTTGTGCGCCCGCGGGCGTGGGGTCGATGACCGCGAGCCGGCGGTGGCCCAGCACCACGCCCGGGCCCCGCCACAGCCCGGCCCCGTCGGGCCCGCGGTGCGACAGCCGGTCGCGCATCCGCGCGACGTCCTCGTCCGTCACCCGCGGCTCAAACCCGCCGCACGCCAGCACGCCGACAATGCCACACATCGCCCGCGTCTATCGGCCGCCCCCCCACCACCCCCCGCACTTTCCAGCAAGCACCCCCGCCCCCCGACGCCCGCGTGCCTCGGCGCCTGGATACCCCGATGCCTCTTTGCCCGGCTGCCTCGGTGCCTGGATGCCTCTTTGCCTCTTTGCCTCGATGCCTGGATGCCTGCCCCCCCTCACACCCACACATTCACCACCAAGCACGGCTCCTTCGTCTTGCCCGTCCATTCGCCGACGGACGTGGTGACCATCTTCACCTCGTACTCGGGGTTGGCGTCGAGCCATTCGTTGATCTGGTTGTCCAGGAACTCGAGGCTGTCGCCGGTGAGTTTGCAGTGAAAACTCTTGACGTGGATCGCGCCGGTGCCGGTCACGTTGGGCCGCCGCTTCCAGCGGGCCATGTGGCCCCCTTCGCCGAGCGACTGCCGGAACGCGACGACGCGTTTGCCCGAGACAGGGTCGACCCCCGGCGGCAGGCCCGCGGGGGACGGGGGCGCCGCGCTCGGCGCCGAGGCCGCGGGCGCCGCCGCGTGTTCGTGGCCGTGGAACCGGTCGGCCAGCGGGCCCAGCGGCGGCACGTGCTGGATCGCCGAGACGCCCTGCTTGAAGCGCGGCGGTTCGTACCCCGCGTGTTCGGCCGCGGGCGGGGCGACGTCGATCGGCGGGGGCGCAAAGTCGCCGATGTGCGCCAGTTCCGGGTCGTCGTCCAGCTCATGATGCGGGTCGTCGCCCATGAGCGGTGCGCCGGGCGACGCTGTCGCCGGAAGCGGTTTCATTCTCTGTGGCACACCGCCCTGTCCCCCGTGGGTTCCTTGCGTCGGCATCGGGCCTCCTTGCATTCGTCCGACCAGCGGCGGGCTGCATCGCCGGCCGCGGGGGGCCTCGCGTCGCCTCGAAAGAACATCGCTGCGCGTGGGCCCCGCCGGAGGCGAGAAGACACGACCCCCGGCATGAAAAGGCTACCGCCCGATCCCGGATTTCCCAACACCTTTGTGCCCGATGCCACCCGGGCCGGCGACGTCAGATGCGAACGAATCGCCAGACGCCGGGTCGGCACGAAACCCCAACATATACCGTCCGGATGCCATCTGCTTCGAGCACGACGGCCATCGAAACGGCCGCAAACGAGGTGTGAGCCACCACCCAGCCCGCGACCGGCCGGACGGCGCCTCGGCCCGCGCTGACTTCGCCGGTGTGTCGCAGATACACGGCGCGGTGGTCGGACGTGGGCTCGGCCGTGAACTCGGTCACGAGGTGGGACGAGCCCTGAAGAGGGCATGTCTGGACCCGGAACGCCGCGAGGCGCCGTTCGTCCGGCGCCGCAACGCCGGATGCCGCGTCGACCGGCGCGTTGGCCTGCGGCGGCCGGCGCTCGATGAACCAGTCCCAGTGCCGCGTGCCGTCGGGGAGGCGGTGCTCCACGAGGGCGGCGTGGCGCGGGCCGGCGGGAATCGCGAAGGGTTGGGCCACGGGCGGCGGTTTGGCCGATACCCTGCCCAGATTCGGTTCCTCTGGAGCGCTCACGATGACCCGTTCTCGCTTGACGTCGGCCTTGGTGTTCCCGGTGGCGTGCGCTGGCCTGACCACCGGTGCGGCCTTGTTGGCTTCGGGGTGCGGCAGCAGCGGCGGGTGGACGCCCGACCGGGCCCGGGCGGTTGGCGGATCCGCGTATGAGCGGGGCGACTACGCCGAGGCGCTGGAACAGTATGAGGCGTACCTCGCGGTGCGGCCCGGGAGCCCGCAGGCGAACTACGACGTCGGGCGCACGCTCGCGGCCCTCGGCCGGTCGAAGGAAGCCCGAGAGCACCTGACGATCGCGCACCAGGTTGAGCCGCAGAACCCGGTGTATCTGGAGGCGCTGGCCAAGGCGATGATCGACGCAGGCGAGGTGGAGAGCGCGCTGCGGATGCTGCGCGACCGCGCGGCGGAGAGGCCGACGGCGGATTCGTTCCTGGTGCTGGGGCGCGGGGCGGAGTATGCGGGGCTGGCGGACGAGGCGGAGATTGCGTTTACGACGGTGACGCGGATCGACCCCCCCACGGAACCCCGGGGGTGGCGTGGGCTGGCGGACCTGTACCAGTCGATCGGCGACGAGGCGCGGGAGTTGGAGACGCTTCGGGTGCTGGTCGGGATTGAGCCTGTGCGCGCCAAGGACCTCGAGCGGGCCCGCCAACTGGGTGGGGTGATCGGGCCGACCTTTGCGAAGCCGGCGCCGCGGGAGTAGGGCGACTCGGTCGGTTGACGGACGGGGTTGATGTTTCTACCGTATATCCGGATGAACGGATGAATCTGGTGGGGTGAACCTGCCGATGACGTTCACCGCCGGCCGATGTTCGGCCGATCCGGAGCCACGGTGAACGGAACCAGCCCCGCCCATCTTCTTGTTAGCCGGCTCGCCGAGCTTGGCGACCCGATGCGGCTGCGGATGCTCCGGTTGCTGGAGGCGGAGGAGCTGTCGGTCGGCGAGGTGGCGAAGGTGTTGCAGTTGCCGCAGTCGACGGTGAGCCGGCACTTGAAGGTGCTGTCGGACGGGCTGTGGCTGACGAAGCGGACCGCGAAGACGGCGACGTACTACCGGCTGACGCCCGACGACATGGCGGCGGATGCGCGGTCGCTGTGGCGCGCGGTGCGTGAGCCGTTGGCGGCGGCGGGTGAGTTTGAGGAGGACGCGCGGCGGCTGGCGGCGGTGCTGGCGGACCGGCGGACGGACAGCTTGGCGTTCTTCGGCCGCGTCGCGGGCGAGTGGGACGTGTACCGGAACGAGCTCTTCGGGGATCGCTTCACGGAGCGGGGGCTGCTGTCGCTTGTGTCGTCGGACTGGGTGGTCGCGGACGTGGGGTGCGGGACAGGGAACGCGGCGGAGCTTTTGGCGCCGGTGGTGGAGCGGGTGATCGCGATCGATCAGAGCGAGCCCATGCTGGAGGCGGCGCGGCGGCGGCTGCTGACGGGCGGGGCGACGGGCGGTCGGGTGGAGTTTCGGCTTGGGTCGGCGGAGGCGCTGCCGCTGGAGGCGGGGGCGGTGGACGCGGTGGTGTGCAGCCTGCTGCTGCACCACGTGGAAGGGCTCGACGCGGCGGTGCGGGAGTTTGCGAGGGTGCTTCGTCGCGGGCGGGGCGGGGGCGTGCTGCTCGTGGTGGACATGGTGAAGCACGAGCGGTCGGAGTTTCGTGCGGCGATGGGGCACAAGCACCTGGGCTTCGGCGAGGCGGAGATGGTGGACCTTTTGACGCGGAACGGGTTTGAAACGCCGCGGGTGCGGCATCTGCCGGGGGACGCGGAGGCGAAAGGGCCGGGGTTGTTTGCGGCGACGGGGAGGGTGAGGGGGTGAGGGTGGGGAGATGGAGAGGCGGCGGGGCATTGAGGGATCTAGGCATCGAGGGAACTAGGCATCTAGGCATCGAGGCATCTAGGCAGCAAGGCATCGAGGCAGTAAGACATTGGGGGAGTGAGGGTGGGACGGCTTTGAGGTGTTGAGCGGGTGGGCGTGCGGGATGGACGGCGAACCACTAGGCATGGAGATTTGGCGATGACGACGATGACGCAGAGCTCGAACATGACGGCGGACATGGTGAAGACCGCGAGCGGGCGGGTGCTGGACTTCAAGGTTCGGAACCTGGCCGACGCGGAGCTTGGGCGGAAAGAGATCCGCCTGGCGGAGCACGAGATGCCGGGGCTGATGGCGCTGCGCGAGCGGTACGCGGCGAAGCAGCCCTTGAAGGGGGCGCGGATCGCGGGCAGCCTGCACATGACGGTGCAGACGGCCGTTTTGATCGAGACGCTGACGGCGCTCGGGGCCGAGGTTCGCTGGGCGTCATGCAACATCTTCAGCACGCAGGACTCGGCGGCGGCGGCGGTGGTGGTCGGCCCGAACGGGACGATCGACAAGCCGCAGGGGACGCCGGTGTACGCGTGGAAGGGCGAGACGCTGGAGGAGTATTGGTGGTGCACGGCGCAGGTGCTGCGGTGGCCCGGGCACGACGGGCCGACGCTGATCCTGGACGACGGCGGCGACGCGACGCTGCTGGTGCACAAGGCGTACCAGGCGGAGCGCGACGGCGTGATGCCGACGTACAACCCGCAGAACGACCCCGAGGAGTGGGGCCACATCGTGGCGCTGATCAAGCACGAGCTGGCGGCGCACCCGGGCGTGTGGAGCAAGATCGCCAAGGGCGTCCGCGGCGTCTCCGAGGAGACGACGACGGGCGTGAAGCGGCTCTACAAGATGGCCGAGGCGGGCGAGCTGCTCTTCCCGGCGATCAACGTGAACGACAGCGTGACCAAGAGCAAGTTCGACAACGTGTACGGGTGCCGTCACAGCCTGATCGACGGGCTGAACCGCGCGACGGACGTGATGCTGAGCGGCAAGGTCGCGGTGGTGTGCGGGTACGGCGACGTGGGCAAGGGCTGCTGCCAGGCGCTGCGCGGGCAGGGCTGCCGCGTGATCGTGACGGAGATCGACCCCATCTGTGCGCTGCAGGCGGCGATGGAGGGGTATGAGATCAAGACCGTCGAGGACTACATCGAGACGGCGGACATCTTCATCACGACGACGGGCAATAAGGACATCATCACGCTCGAGCACATGCGGCGGATGAAGGACAAGGCGATCGTCGCGAACATCGGGCACTTCGACAACGAGGTGCAGATGGAGCGGCTGCTGAAGGACCGGCACGTGCGGCGGGTGAACATCAAGCCGCAGTACGACGAGTTCGTGTTCGAGGACCAGGACGGCAAGAGCATCCTGATCCTGGCCGAGGGGCGGCTCATGAACCTCGGGTGCGCGACGGGGCACCCGAGCTTCGTGATGTCGGCGTCGTTCACCAACCAGGTGATCGCGCAGATCGAGCTGCACACGAACAGCGAGAGCTACAGCCCGCGCGAGGTGAAGGTGCTGCCCAAGCACCTGGACGAAGAGGTCGCCCGCCTGCACCTGGACAAGCTGGGCGTGAAGCTGACGAAGCTCCGTCCCGACCAGGCGGAGTACATCGGCGTGAGCGTGAACGGGCCGTACAAGCCGTCGCACTACCGCTATTGAGCGGGGACGCCCGGGCCGCGGGGCCGGGGCGAGGCGGCGTGAAACTGAGTTGTGGATCATCCCGGGCACTCTGGTGCCCGGGTTTTCTTTTTTGGTGCGTTGCCCGCGTTGGGTCTTGGGGCCTCAGGCGAGGTCGAGGCGGACGTCGACCTCGCGGGTGACGTAGGTCCACTCGTGGGTGGCGCGGAGGGCGGCGAGCAGGTCGTTGAAGGCGGGCTCGTCGGCGGGGGCGAACTCGAACCAGGTGAGGAAGTCGACGGGCTCGCCCAGGTCGCGGCTGTGGTAGAGGCGGCGGGCGATGTTGGGCAGGTAGCGCATGCCGATGGCGATGTGGGCGGAGGTTTCTTCGAAGATGTTGCGGCGCTCGTCCTGGGCGAGGGCCCACCAGGCGGCGGACTTGGTGATGGGCAGGAGGGCGGCGCGGGTGGAGGCCGGGCGGCCCAGGCCCTCGGACTTGGCGTTGAGGGCGGCGTGCTCGGGGGTGTTGGTGTAGCGGAGGTTGCTGCGGACGCCGCGGAGGGCCCAGGCGGGGGCGGGGTTGGCGGGGAGGGCGTCGGCCTCGGCGCGGTCGAGGCGCTGCGCGGCGGGGAGGGTGTCGCCGCGGTAGGGGGTGATGCTGGTGATGCGCCAGGCACCGAGGGGGCCGGCGGAGAAGATGGCATGGCGGTCGGTCATGGGGAGTTCCTCTCTCTGTTTGTCTGCCTGGTTCGATGTTGGGCGGGCTCGGCGCGTTGGTGCATCAACGCCCCTCGCGGTGGGATTATTTGGACGGCGGGGGTTGCTGATCGATTCGGGTTCGGCTTGGCTTGGGGGGGGGCGTGGACCGATAGACAGGGCGAAGACCGACCACCGAGGAGACCGGCATGCCACGCTTTGACCGAGACATCGCGTACCTGAGCCTTGAGATCGGGCTGGAGGCGGACATTCCGACCTATTCCGGGGGTTTGGGCATTTTGGCGGGCGACACGCTGAAGGCGGCGGCGGACATTGAGCTGCCGTACGTGGGCGTGACGCTCATGTACCGGGGGGGATACTTCAAGCAGACGATCGACGGCAGCGGGCAGCAGGTGGAGCAGCCGCAGGCGTGGAACGTGGAGTCGCACCTTCGTCCGATGGCGCCGCGGGTGAGCGTTCCGGTGGACGGTCGCGATGTGATTCTGCGGGCGTGGCGGATGGACGTGAAGGGGGTGACGGGCTTTATCGTGCCGGTCTACTTCCTGGATGCGGACGTGGCGGGGAACGACGACGCGGCGCGGAAGCTGACGGCGCGGCTCTACGAGGGCGACAGCGACCACCGCATCCGGCAGGAGGCGCTGCTCGGGATCGGCGGGCGGCGGATGCTGCGGGCGATCGGGCACGACGTGGGCACGTTCCACATGAACGAGGGCCACGCGGTGTTTGTGGTGGTGGAGCTGCTGAGCGAGCAGATTTCTCGCGCGGCAGAGCGCGGCCGCAAGCACGAGCTGGACGCGGGGCGGGGGCTTTCGAGCCAGGCGATCGCGGAGGTGCGGAGCAAGTGCGTGTTCACGACGCACACGCCGGTGGAGGCGGGGCACGACCGGTTCGACATCCACCGGGTGCGGCGGATCATCGGCGACCACCCGGTGTTTGACCGTCCCGACCTGTACGGCGAGGGGGAGATTCTCAACACGACGAAGCTGGCGATGAACTTCTCGACGTTTGTGAACGCGGTGGCGCGTCGGCACGGCGAGGTGAGCCGGGAGATGTTCCCGGGGTACCCGATCCAGGCCATCACGAACGGCGTGCACGCGGCGACCTGGACGAGCGGGCCGGTGCGGGGGCTGTTCGACGAGTTCTGCCCCCTCTGGCGGCGGGAGAACAGCGACCTTCGCCTGGCGGCGGGGATCCCGACGGACCGGCTGCTGGCGGCGCACGACCACAGCAAGCGCGGCCTGCTGGAGCACGTGAAGAAGGCGACGGGGCGGACGCTCGACCCGAGCCGGCTGACGGTGGTCTTCAGCCGGCGGATGACGGACTACAAGCGGCCCAGCCTGATCATGCGGGACGTGTCGCGGCTGAAGAACATCGCGAAGAACGCGGGGCCTCTGCAGGTGATCTACGCGGGCAAGGCGCACCCGCACGACGGGCGGGGGAAGGAGATCATCCGGGAGATCTACTCGGCGGCGCGGGACCTTGGGGACGCGGTGCCGGTGGTCTTCCTGGAGAGCTACGACATCGAGACGAGCAAGCTGCTGGTGTCGGGCGCGGACGTGTGGCTCAACAACCCCAGGCCGCCGCTCGAGGCGAGCGGGACGAGCGGGATGAAGGCGGCGGTGAACGGGGTTCCGAGCCTGAGCGCGCTGGACGGGTGGTGGCTCGAGGGCTGGGTGGAGGGCGTGACGGGCTGGGCGATCGGCGAGCCCGGGGACGAGTACCGGTTCCGGACGGACAAGGCCGGGATGGACGAGGCGCACGCGGCGAGCCTGTACGACAAGCTGGAGCGGGCGGTGCTGCCGATGTACCGGGACCGCGAGGCGTGGGCGCACATGATGCGTCAGTGCATCGCGTTGAACGGGTCGCACTTCACGACCGAGCGGATGGTGCGGGAGTATGCGCTCCGGGCCTATGCACGCGGGTGAAGAACCGGCGATGATGCCGAACGATGGCGGCACCCGGG
The DNA here is from genome assembly GCA_964496975.1 of uncultured Phycisphaeraceae bacterium. Classification (GTDB taxonomy): domain Bacteria; phylum Planctomycetota; class Phycisphaerae; order Phycisphaerales; family UBA1924; genus CAZCBN01. Next base: position 5,655 of record CAZCBN010000049.1, on the reverse strand, counting down.
CAACCTGAGGACTGGCGGGCGATCGGCGAGGCCCGGTGCGGGGCCTTGCTCGAGGTGGCCGCGCGCGGGCCAAGCCTGGGGGATGTCGAGCGGCTTCGGCGCGACTGGCCGGCGGGGCTGGTGACGGTGGCGCTGGAAGTGGCCCGGGCCCGGGCGAAGGCGGTGCACAAGATGTCGGAGGCGCTCGCGGGCCGCTTGGTCGCCGATGCCCAGGGCGTCGAGATGGCGTCGTCGGAGGCGGCGGCGGCGTGGAAGCGGTCTCGGATGCGCGGGGCCCGGTATGACCTCTGCTGCGGCATCGGGATGGACAGCGTGGGCGAGGACGTCATCGCGGTGGACTTTGATCCGGCGCGGGTGGTGATGGCCGGGGTGAACGCGGGGGCGCGCGCGGTGCACGCGGATGTGACGGCGATGGCGATCGAGCCCGGGCGCGGGGTGCACATCGACCCGAGCCGGCGGGACGAGGGGGGGAAGCGGACGCGGGGGATTGATGAGCTGCGGCCGTCGATTGAGTTTGTGCGCTCGCTGGTGGATGGTGCGCGATCGACGGCGGTGAAGTTGGCGCCGGGGACGGCGCCCGAGGTGCTGCCCGGGGGGGAGTGGGCGTATCTGAGCGAGGCGGGGCGGCTGACGCAGGGGGTGCACTTGTCGGGGGCGTGGGCGCGGGGGGACGCCGTGCGGACGGCGGTGCTGATCCCCGATGCGCGGCGGGCGGGGGAGGGCGTGGTGGAGATGTCGGGGCGGCCCGAGGCCGAGGGATGGCCGGCGGTTGCGGGGGAGCTGGGGGCGTGGGTGTACGCGGGGGGGGGGGGGGGGGGGGGGGGGATGGGGGGGGGGGGGGGGGGGGGGGAGGCCGGGGGGTGGGCGGCGGTGGGGGGGGGGGGGGGGGCGTGGGTGTACGCGGTGGACGTGGCGGCGGAGCGGGCGCGGCTTTGGGCGCGGCTGTGCGCGGAGACGGGGACGATGCTGGCGGGGTCGCCCGGCGCGGGGCTTTTGACGTCTGTCACGCGGGCGGCGAGCCCTTGGCTCACAGCGTTTCGCGTGGTGGAGCGGATGGTGTGGAACCGCAAGCGGGTGAAGGGGGTGCTGGCGGGGCTTGGGGCGGGGATCGTTGAGGTGAAGACGCGGGGGCGGGTGATCGACGCGGACGCGGAGCAGGGGGCGCTTCGGGGGAAGGGGGAGCGGGCGATGACGGTGTTTGTGCAGCGGCTCTTTGAGGGGGGGATGGTGGAGGCGGTGGTGTGCGAGCGGGGGTGATGGGGCGTTGGGAGGGGAAGGCACGGGCTGCACGCCTGTGCCACCGAAGGCACGGGCGGGGGCCTGGGGCTTGAGGCGCGCGGCGGTTCGATAGGATCGGGGCCGATGGGCGGCGGGCGGTGGTGCCCGGGGATGAGACTGGGGTTCGCATGCATATCCGCGACATCTTTGAGAAGCGGCGGACGACGTTTTCGTTCGAGTTTTTTCCTCCGAAGAGCGTGGAGGCGGCGGAGGCGCTGTACGGGGTGATCAAGGAGCTGGAGTCGCTCAAGCCGGCGTTCGTGAGCGTGACGTATGGGGCGGGGGGTTCGACGCGCGGGCTGACGCGGGACCTTGTGGTGCGGCTGAAGGATGAGACGGCGCTGGACCCGGTGCCGCACCTGACGAGCGTGTGCCACACGGAGGGGGAGATCCGGGAGATTTTGAGCACGTATGCGCGGCACGGGATCGGGAACGTGCTGGCGCTGCGTGGGGATCCGCCGGCGAATCTGACAAATGCGGGCGGGGCGGGCGCGGGCGGGGCGGGGTACGACCGGTCGAAGGATGCGTTTCGGTACGCGGCGGAGCTGGTCGCGTTCATCCGGAAGTTCAACGAGAGCGGGGAGCACCCGGACCCGCGGGGGTTTGGGATCGGGGTGGCGGGCTTTCCCGAGGGGCACCCGCTGACGCCGAACCGGGTGCTGGAGATGGACTATCTGAAGGCGAAGGTGGACGCGGGGGCGGACTACATCTGCACGCAGTTGTTCTTTGACAACCGCGACTTTTATGACTTTCGGGAGCGGTGCGAGCTGGCGGGGATCCGGGTGCCGATCGTCGCGGGGATCATGCCGATCACGAGCGCGTCGGGGATGGCGCGGATGGCGGAGCTCGCGGCGGGGGCGCGGTATCCGGCGAGCTTGCTGCGGGCGGTGCGGCGGGCGGAGCATGACCCCGAGGGCGTGCGACGCGTGGGGGTGCACTGGGCGACGCAGCAGTGCCTGGACCTTTTGGACCACGGCGTGGCGGGGATTCACTTTTACACGCTGAACAAGAGCACCGCGACGGCGGAGATCTATCGCACGCTGGGGGTGCGGGACTCGCTGGGGTTTTGATCTGATGCGGCGTTGAGGAGCGTGCGGCGTTGGCGGCCTTGGGGCTGGTCGAAGACCCTGGTCGATGGCGCTCCCGGGATCCGGATGCGAGGGGGATGGGGCGCGGGTGATGTTGTGGAACGCCCGCTGCGGCTGGGGGCCGGGGCGAGCGGATGCGGTGAACGCGTGTGGCGTCTCGGCGAGATGGGGACGGGACCGGCGCGGGTCGGCCGGCCTTCGGGCGGGGCTGCGCGCTTCAGCGGCGGCGGCGGCCGGCGGTGATGGCGCCGAGGGTGAGGACGGCCATGCCGGCGGGGGCGGGGATGGGGGTGGTGGTGATCGAGATGTTGTCGACGAGGATGGTGTGGTCGGAGAAGCCGAAGAAGAAGCCGGGCTCGAGGGTGGTGAAGGCGATCTCGTTCACGCTGGAGAGGATGCTTGCGAAGGTTTCGCCCGCGGGGAGCCGGGGCTCGAAGGTGACGGGGTCTTCGGCGCCGTAGCCGCCCCAGCCGGCAGGGAGGTCGGCATCGTTGGGGTTGAAGGTGACGGAGAAGGTGGTCCAGTCGGCGTTGGCGGCCTGGCTGATGGTGTCGAAGACGAAGTAGGTGCTGAACCAGGGGAAGTCGCTGCCGACGGCGGCTTCGGTGTTGCGGAGGTCGAGGAGCCAGGAGCGGCTGACGTCGAGGCCGAAGAAGTTGAGGGTGTCGACGCGGACGTCGATGGAGATGGTGACGGAGCCGTATTGGGTGTAGTCGCCGAGGAAGGCCTGATTGGTGGTGTTTGAGAAGGTGACGCCGAAGTCGTTGAAGGTTGTCTGATAGGCGTTGCCGGGGTTGCCGTCGGGGACGATCTGGCTGGAGCCGCCGAAGCCTTGGGGGCCTTCCCAGCCTTCGAGGCCGTTTTCGAACGTGGTGGTGGTGTTGTCGGCGAGGGCGGTGGAGGCCGCGAGGAGGGCGAGGAGAGCGGGGGTGATTCGGGCGGCGGTGTGGGCGGTGCGACAGGGCGCGGAGTTGATCATTTTGTGGTCCTCTGCGGGGCGGATTTCAGCCGGTGCATTGTGGCGGCCGTGGCTGGGTTCGGCGTGGCCTTGCTCAAGATACGGGTGGTGACGACCGTGTCAAGGAAGTTTCCCGGAAACTCCGAGAATTCTTCTTGCGGCTGTGGTAGACTTGGGTTGTCGCTTGGGAAAGGACCTTGTGGTGCCTCAGAGGGCGAAGGCTGGGGACGGCGTGTCCATGACGCAACGGGACGTCCCGGAGGCTGCGCCGTTGGAGGTGCAGATCGCGGCGGCGGGCGAGCGGTTGCTGCGCGGGCTTGGGCCGTTGGTGGACGCGGTGGCGGGGAGCGGGGGCGAGCGCGGGCCGGTGGCGGTGAGCAAGCGGCTCAAGCTGGACAAGGTGCTGGCGAGTCGGCTGCTTCGGGCGATCGACTCGAATGACCCGATGGCGGCGATGCATCGGATGCCGGGGCCGGAGCCGCTTCGGCGGGTTCTGAAGGCGTGCGAGAAGCTGGGCGTGAACCCGGCGGTGCTGACGGCGGCGCGGGAGGCGGTGGACGGGTTTGATGAGTTGATCCGGACGGAGCTGGGGGATCGTTCGGCGCTGGACACGGTGGTGTCGGCGTGGGTGCCCGAGGCGCGTCGAGCGTTTGAACTGCGGCGGAAGCAGGCGGCGTTTCGGGCGGTGAGCGAGCTGCGTGGGGTGCGGACGGAGACACTGCTGTCGGCGGTGCTGCTGGCGCCGAGCCAGGAGCGCGAGGACCGGATCGATGTGGTGTGGATCAGTTGGTTGCTGGGGTTGCAGCGGCTGCGGCCGGCGGCGACGGTGAAGATCGTGTCGCGGCGCTTGGGGCATCCGCCGGCTGGGGCGGCGGGGGGGACGGATCGGCGGGCGCTGACGCTGGGGGGCAGGCCGCTGGAGGAAGATCCGGCGTCGGTGTGCGTGGAGGAGTTTTGCTCGTCGCCGTTGCCCTCGCTGGATGTGCAGCGTCGGGGCGAGGTGGCGCATGTGATGCTGGCGGGGCGGGCGTTTGGGCCTGCGTCGGTGATTGACCTTGCGGTGGCGGAGTGGAGCCCCGAGGATCTGCCGAGGCGGGTGCCGGCGTTGCCGAGCGGGCGGGAACGGCGGGCGTATGTGTTCAGCGAAGTGTCGACGCCGGCGATGCGATCGATCTTTGATGTGTTTGTGGATCGGTCGTTGTGGCCGGAGCAGGCGCCGAGGCTGGATGTGTACGACACCAGCTTCGAGGGCGTAGCGAACGTGAACGATCCGAGCCGGGACGTGGATCGGCTGGACCTGGCGGAGAAGCTGGAGACGCTCGGGGAGGGGATTGATCGGGCGCGGGCGTCGGGCGTGGCGCGGTATGTGGAGCTGTTGACGCACGTGTGCGGACGGACGGGGATGGACGCGCGGCGGCTGCGGGGGTTTCGATCGACGATCGACTATCCGCTGTACGGATCGCAGCCGACGGTGTCGTTTGTGGCGGATCGGGCGGAGGCGTAGGCGCGGGCGGGGCGGGGCTGGCGGTGGTCAGGGGAAAAAGCTGCGGCGGAAGTGGGCTTCGACGCTGGCCGCGTTTGGGGCGGCGCGGTGGTGTTCGGCGGCTTCGACGAGGGCCTGGAAGGCATCGTCGCCGGTGGGCTTGTGGTCGGTGCGTTCGGGGTGCCACTGGACGCCGACGTAGAAGGGGCGATGGGGGTTGGCGACGGCTTCGATGAGGCCGTCGGGGCTTGTGGCGAGGACGGTGAGGGAGCCGGCGTTGGTGATGCCCTGGTGGTGGTTGCTCGCGACGGGGCCTTGCAGCGAGGTTTGGAGGAAGCGGCGGAGGGCTGGGGATCGGGCGGCCTGCGCGAGCGCGGCGGCGGCGGGTGTTGGGGCGACGGCGTGCACGGCGTCGCGGTGGTGGTCGGCGGTGGGCAGGGTGTCGGGGAGGTGCTGGTGGAGCGAGCCGCCCTGGATGAGGGACATTTCCTGCATGCCGAGGCAGACGGCGAGGACGGGGGTTTCGTGCTGGGCCGGGTCGGCGAGGGCGCGGTGGAGGGCGAGGTCAAAGGTCTGGCGGCGGGGGTCCATGCGGTCGGACTGTGGGTGGTTGGGCTCGTTGAAGGCGGTCATGTCGATGTCTTTGCCGCCGGTGAAGACGAAGGCGTCGAAGGCGGCGAGGTAGTCGGGGATGAGCGCGGGGTCTGGGTGGAGGATGACGGGGGTTCCGCCGGCGCGGCGGATGGCGTCGAGGTAGGTGAGGGCGACGGTGGCGGCGAGGCGGCCGGAGCGGTCGGAGACGTCGGGCGTGACGGCGATGAGCGGCATGGAGTGGAGCGTAGAACGCG
>CAZCBN010000048.1:2931-22736 GCA_964496975.1 uncultured Phycisphaeraceae bacterium | reverse complement strand
GACCCGCGGGCCCCCGCGGCCGCCCAGGCCGCGGCGGGCGCGGCCGCCCGGGCCGTGCTCGGCACGGTCGCCGGGGCCGCCCCCCGACTCTGCCTTACCGGCCCGCCGGGGCGGCGGATCCCGCGGCCCCCTCGCTCTCGGCCGAGATGACCAAGCTCAGGTTGTCCGCGTACACCTCGGCGAACACCCCGGCAAGCCGCAGGGCGGACAGCTCGACCACCGCCGCCGCGGCCTCCTTCGGCACCGAGGCCGCCTCGGCGTAGCGGACAAACCCCGCCGCCGCGCCGCCGCTGGGCGCATGGACAAAGGTCGTGCCGCCGGGGATGTCGTTGTCGCCGGAATCAACAAACCGGACCTCAAACGTGATCGGGCTCACCTCCCCCGCCTTCGCGCCGAGCCACGCGGAGAGTTCATACCGGGCCCCGGCCTCAATCGCCGGCTTGATGGCGGCGAGGTCGATGCGCTGCGTCATGCTCATGGCCCGGCTCATGCCGCCGGCAAAGTGATTGGCCCCGCCGGCCGGGTCGGCCCGGTTGGGGTCGGGGTTGGGGTTGGGGTTGGGGTTGGGCAGGGCACCCTCGCCGCCGGAGCGCAGGATGGTGAACTGGCTCGGCCCGGGGTCGTTCCAGCCCAGGGCGTAGGCGTCGATGCCCGGGACGTCGAAGCCGCGCTGCGCCTCGGCGTCGCCGTTGTAGATCAGGTTCTGCCCCAGTCGCGCCGCCGGCGCGGCGGTCGCGGTCAGGCCGATGGGGCGGCTGTCGAGCTGCCACGCCGGGTCGATCGGCACGCCCATGTGCGTGAGCACCGTCGCCGCGACGTCGATCGACCGCGGGTTGGGGAACGCGCTCCCCTTCGCCGCGGCCTTGCCCGAGACGAGGAAGGGGATGGCCCGCTTCTCCGGCGTGTTGCCGCCGTGGTTTTTGTCGATCGCCCCGCCGTGGTCGCTCGTCAGCACGACGAGCCAGTTCTCCGCGTCAAAGTTGGCCCGCTGCCGCATGGCCTGCACGATGCGGCCGATGCGCGCGTCGGCCTCTTCGATGCCGCGCAGGTAGTTCGGGCTGCTTGGGTGAAAGCCGTGGGTGTGGCCCGCGCCGTCCACCTCGTCCAGATGGACGAACAGCACGTCGGGCCCCTGCGGCATCTGGGGGTGCTGGTTGGTGAGCATCTGCACCGCCATGAGCGTCACGGGCTCGTCGTCGCCCTCGGGGATCTCCGTGACGTCGCACTCGCTGGGCTGCTTGATGCCGATGGGGTCCCACGACACGCACTTGGCGGTGACGAGCGCCGGGGTGGTGCGCTCGAGCAGCGTCAGAAAGTCGGGCCACTCCGCCACGCGGCTGGGGCGGTACTCGTTGTTGATGACGCGGTGCTTGTCGCGGTGCACGCCGTTGAGAATGCTGGCCCAGTTGGGCCCGCTGAAGGTCAGGTCCTCGCACTGCGCGTCGGTGTTGAAGGAGCCGTCGGCGATGAGGGCGTCGAGCGCGGGCGTGTCGGCCCCGGCGATGCAGTCGGGCCGCAGGCCGTCCACGCCGATGACGAGAACGCGGGACCCGGCGGCCGCGAGCCCCGCCGCCGCGCCGAGCGCGGCCACGGCGGCCCAGGCCGCGCCCGTTGCAGCGCCGGTCACGCCCGCCGGCGCGATGGGGCACCGGGCGTGTTGCAGGTTGTTGCCGCGTCGCCGGGCCGCCCAAGTCGCCGCATGTTTCGTGTGCATCGCCTCACGCTACCGTGAGGAAACCCGCCCGCGTGTTATGAACGCGCGAAGTTCTGCCTGTGGCGTGGAAGGGCCGGCTCTTGGGTAGGCCGGCTCTCCGAGCCGGCGTCTTGGGTAGGCCGGATCTCCGAGCCGGCGTCTTGGGTAGGCCGGATCTCCGAGCCGGCGTCTTGGGTGGCCCGGCTCTCCGAGCCGGCTCTTCGCCTCTGGCTCCGAGGCGGGCCGGCGCTTCGCCCTTCCCGACCCGCCGCCCCGCCTTACGGGCAGCCGGCGTCAAACCCGGCCAGGTACGCGAACACGTCGAAGATCGTGCCGCCCACGCCGTCCGAGTCCAGGTCGGCCCCGGCCTGCACCTGCGCCAGCGCCGCGAGCACGTCGGCCGAGTCCAGCGCGCCGTCGCCCGTCAGGTCGGCCGGGCAGAACTCGGCGACGGCCCCCGAGATGGCGAGCGCGTAGCCCACCTCGCCGCTCAGCACGGACGTGCCCTCCACCCGCACGGTGTAGACGCCCGCGGCGGGGGTGTTCAGCACGACCATCTCAACGGTGTTCCGCGCGTCGGCCGTGCCGCCGGTGATGCTCTGGGCCTGCGAGGTGTTGAAGACGTTGCCCAGGTACACCACGCCCGTCGGCGAGGTGACGCGCAGGTCAAGGTTGTTCACCACGGGCGCGCTGCTGCCGATGGAGCCGGGCGCATCGTTGAAGACCATGGTGATGCGCAGCGCCTGCCCCGCGGCGGCGGAGAACTGCATCTGGTACGCCTCGCCCGTCGTCAGCCCCTCGCCCGCGCTGCGGCGGGCCTGGCGGACGATGAGGCCCCGCGAGTCGGCGGGCGTCACCAGCGCGTCGTTCAGCCGCAGGCGGCCCCAGCCCTCAAAGTTGCTGGGGTAGCCGGTGCTGGAGCCGCCGGCCTCGAGGTTCACGGTGGAGTTCAGCAGCACGGCCTTCAGCAGCGCGCCGGTGGGCGTGAAGGCATCGGCCGCGGTGGGAAAGCCGGTGGGGTGGTAGCCGTCGGTGAAGTACTGCCGCGCGATCGCGGCCGCGCCGGCGACGGCGGGCGTCGCCATCGATGTGCCGCTCTGCGAGACCGACGTGCACGTGCCGAAGGCGTAGGACGACAGCACCGAGCAGCCCAGCGCCACGATCTCGGGCTTGCGCCGGCCGTCGGCCGTGGGGCCCACGCCGCCGGAGCAGATGCTGAACGCGCCCGAGCTGGTGCTGTAGCTGTACGCGGCGACGGCGAGCACGTTCTTCGCGTTCTCGGGGGTCTTCAGCGTGCTCGTGTTGGTGGCGGCGAAGAGAACGAGCTGGTCGTCGTTGTCCCACATGAAGGCGTCGATCGCGCGGCACAGGCCCGTGTAGCCCGTCGTCGAGTCGTCGCCCCACGAGTTGGTGTGGATGAAGCCGCCCTGGTCGCGGTGCTGCGTCAGAACGTTGCGGAGCTGCGACTCGCTGAAGCTGGTGGGGATGTTGTCATAGAGCAGCCGCGCGCCCCACGCGACGCCGCGCAGGTCGTTGTTCGAGCCGCCGTCGCCCAGCGCGATGCCGGCGACGTGGGTGCCGTGCGTGTCGGACTGGCTCGGCGCGGTGTAGGCCTGGATCTTGCGGTGGCTCGCGCCGAACGGGTCGGCCTCGGGGTCGCTGAACGAGCAGTGCGAGGCCCGCACGGGGCCGTCCACGACGGCGATCAACTCGCCCGCGCCGTTCAGGCCCTGGTCATACAAGGGCGTCACGCCGGGCGTGCCGCTCTGGATGAGGCCGCGGCCGCGGTTGTTGCGGTACGTGAGCTCGGGCGCTTCCTCCACCCAGCGCACGCCCGGGGCCTGGGCCAGCTCGCCCGCCGCCGCGGTGGGCGCGGTGAGGCGGACCAGCAGCACGTCGCCCTCAAGGCCCGAGCCGATGACGGCCGCGCCGGGCACGGCGGCGATCGCCGCGAGCACGCCCGCCGCCGGCTCCTCGGCCGGGGCGTAAACAAAGAACTCCGACACGCCCAGCGCGGCGAGGTCCTGCCGCTCGGCGGTCTGCCAGTCGCGCAGGCCGATGTCCGGGGCGAGCCGCAGGGCCACCGGCAGCGGCTCCGCGCTCGCGACCGAGCCCGCGCGGGCGAGGGCCCGGCGATCGGCGGCGGTCAGGTCGGCCTCCAGCGTGCCGTCGTCCAGCACGCCGACCAGCCGGCCGCCCGTGGCGCGGATGGCGGCGGCCGCGGCGTCGAGCGTCGCGCCCGGGGCGGGAACGACGCGCGCGACGCGCAGCATCTGCGCGGAGGGGCTCACGTTGTCGGCCAGCAGGTTCACGCCGGCCGCGGCCCGGGCACCCCGGGCCGCCGGGGCGACCTGGGCCGCGGCCGTACCGCACAGCAGGACCAGGGCCAGGGCCCCCACGCCGACACGCCGCACCGACACCGGGCTGACCGATCGCATCTGAACATCCCCTTGTCGCCCGATCCCGGGCCGCGGAGGGCGGGCGGCGCGCTCGCGTCGCCACCGGCCTGCCCCGCATCAACGAACACGGTACCGGAGACCTTCTCGGAATCCGAGACCGACCAAAACTCTTCCCTCGGCGCCGACGTGACCCGCGTCACTCCACCCTATTTTGGTTACGCCGCACGACGCGGGGTCGGGCTGCGCGGGGCCGCAAGGGACGGCCCGAAGACAAGCCGCAGACGTTGCCAGCCGCTCAACGCGGCGTTGGGGGCGGCCCGGTCGAGCGATCGGTGGGCCTCGACCGGTGAATCGGCGAAGCGGAGGGCGGCGTCAAGGCCCGCCTGATGCAGGGATCGCCGGAGCGCCGGCGAGAGCCCCGCGATCACCAACCGCCCGCCGTGGGCCTCGGCCCGATCGGTGAAATCTAACAAATTCCGAATGCAATACGACGTCATCTCCTCGACGGCCGAGAGATCGACGATGATTCGGGGCGGGGCGGGGATCGGTTCGGCGAGCGCGGCGCGAAGTTGGGCCCCCACCGCGACCATTTCCGGCGGGTCGAGGCGGGCGGATTCGGCGCGAATGGTCTGAATGTCGCGCTGGTTCTCGGACGGAGCATCGTGCCGGCCGTCGGGGCGTGGGACCCGCTCCGTGTGGGGGATGGACGTCGGGAACGGGAGGGTCCAACGCGTGGTCATGGGTCGGCTCCGGCTGCATACCCGCCTGAATGGGCGGGGTCTGCCGGAAGGGTGCGATTCAGGCGGCCCCGGGGCCAGCGGGGTCGGGCGCGGAATGAAAAAGGTGCGACGGGGTGTGCGGCCGGGGGGCGGGATGCGCTCAGGCGGAGGGGGGAAGGCCGAGGGCGGCGGTCGCGGCGGCCGCGGAACGTCCGAGAACGCGGACGGTTTTTTCCGGGGAGGTGTGGCCGGCGATGATGGACAGGTCTGTCTCGCGGCGGCCGAGGGCGGCGGCAAGAAGACGGCAGACGGCGGCGTTGGCCTTGCCCGCTTCTGGGGGTGCGGCGACGCGGACTTTCAGCCGGTCGCCGAGCAGGCCGACGATTTGGTCCTGCCTTGCACCGGGGACGACTTTCACCAGAATCTGGCAGTTGGCCGGGTCATCGGGGGCTGGGATGACGGGGGGCACGGCCGATGGTAGAGCCGGGGCCGGTCGGCGCTCGTAGGGGCGTGGGTGGTGGCGGCGGCGGAGGACGTTGGGTGGACGGGGGCGGGGCCACAAGGAAGGACGGGGCGATGCGGCGATCGGGCGTGGGCGGCGGGCGTGGGTGGGCGGCGGCGGCGGCGGGATGGCTCGCGGTGGTCGGTGCGGCGGCGGAGGCCCTGGGGTCGGGGCTGGTGCCCTCGCAGGTGCTGGTGGTGTACGACTCGCGCCGGGCGGGCAGCCGCGACGTGGCGGAGTACTACGCGGGGTCGGCGGCGGTGCCGGGCGGGGCCGGGGGCCTGACGGGCGCGCGGCCGGGAGTGCTGGCGTTTGACCTGGCGACGACGGGGATCTTCACGGGGAACGCGCTGGGAGAGACGACGTTCCCGACGTTTGAGGTGGTGCGGAACACGATCCGTGCGCACATCCTGTCGCGCGGGCTGCGGGAGCGGGTGCGGTGCATCGTGCTGTGCCGGGGCATTCCGCACCGGCTGCGGGACAGCGACAACCCGGGCACGGGCGACCAATCGACGTCGCTGCTGACGGAGTGGGAGACGCAGCGGGACGCGACATGCGCGAGCGTGGACAGCGAGCTGGTGCTGCTGTGGCAGAACCTGTCGGCGGGGGAGGCGGGGCTGGGGCGGGACAGCTTCAGCGACAACTACATTCTGAACCCGTACTTCTCGCAGGACATCAGCGCGGGGCCGGCGCCGGCGATCAACTCGTTCACGTCGGCGTACAACGATGTGCCGAAGGCGCTGACGTTCGGGCTGGCCGGGGGTCGGGTGGTGATCAGCACGGGGACGGGCGCGACGCGGCTCACGCCGGGCGACATGGTGCTGGTGTGCCGGCTGGACGGGAACACGGTGGACGACGTGCGGGCGATGATCGACCGCGCGCGGGACGTGGTGTACGACACGGACGCGCACGCGATCATCCTGGACGAGAGCGACAGCAACGGCGTGTCGGACACGCGGTCGAACGACGAGCTGGACAACTCCGAGACGGTGATCCCGCGGGGCGATGACTTCGAGCGGACGCGGGACCTGCTGCTGTTCGACGGGCGTTTTGCGCCGGCGAACGTGATCTACAACCCGCTGCGGGACGCGGCGCAGTTTGTGCTCGGGCCCAAGATCGTCGGGGCGACGGCGGCGGACCCGGACGGGGTGTTCAACGGGCAGGGCCTGATCGTGTCGCAGCCGATCATCTTCGTGGGGCACTACGGGAGCAACCACGTGGGCGAGCCCGGGGGCAACGCGGGCGGGGCGCGGTTCGCCGAGAGCTACAACTACGCGAACGGGGCGATCTTCAACACGCTCGAGAGCTTCAACGGGCGGGCGTTCAGCGGGACGGGGACGCAGCTGCAGCAGGAGCAGATCGCCGACTTCATCGCGGCGGGGGGCACGTTCGCGATCGGGCACGCGTGGGAGCCGCTGGCGGACACGATCGCGGACAACGAGCTGCTGATCCAGAACTTCGTGCTCGGGAACCTGACGTGGGCCGAGGCGGCGTACGCCTCCATCCCGGCGATCAGTTGGGCGCACATCGTGCTGGGCGACCCGCTGGCGCGGGCGCGGCGGACGAGCGACGACATCAACGGCGACGGCCGGGTGGACCTGGACGACCTGTACGCGTGGAACCAAGCGCCGGTGGACATCAACCGCGACGGCGTGGCCGACGCGCGGGACGGGGCGCTGGTCGAGGCGGCGATCCGCGCGCCCGCGGGGCGCGAGGGGCTGGTGGGGGGCGAGGCGGGGATGTCGATCCGGCCGGGGCCCTGAGCAGGCCGGGGCGGGGAGAACGCGGAGCGGCGGAGGGGGCGGAGATCGCCGGCTTTGGGGCCGCGAGATGGGCTGCGCGGACTGGGTTTCGCGGCTGGGTTTCGCGGCTGGGGTCGGCACGCGCCGGACGGGTGCGGGCGGGGTGTTACGGGCAGGGCGTGTCGAGGTCGGCCAGGAAGTCAAACAAGTCGAAGATGTCGGCGGGTGAGGTGTCGGCGTTGTAGTCGAGGCCGGCGTCGAGCTCGGCGAGGAAGTCAAAGAGATCGAAGATGTCGCCGGGGCTGCCGTCGCCGTTGAAGTCGGCCGGGCAGTCGGGGATGACCTGCGTGACGGCGAGGGTGTAGGTGCCGGCGGTGGTGTGCGAGCCGTCGAAGGCGAAGGCGTCGGGGAAGGCGGAGACGGCGAGGGTGACGGCGTTCTCGCCGACGAGGGTGGTGACGCGCACGGCGGAGAGCAGCGAGCCGGGGGAGGCCGGGTCGTCGTCGTTGCGGGCGATGATGGTGCCGTCTGGGGCGAAGGCGGCGAGCGTGGTATCAAAGTCTGCCGCGGTGATGCGGATGTCGTAGGTGCGCGCGGACTGCAGGCCCTGGACGACGAAGACGTCTACATCGGCCCGGCAGGGGGGCGTGAAGCACTCGGTCGGATCGTTGAGCAGCGTGATGTTTGCGGCGGCGGCGCCGGCCGGCGCGGGCAGCGCGAGGTCGACGACGCCGGCGTCGGTCCAGATGGCGTCGGCCGCGAGCAGGGGCGGGGCGATGGGCACGCCGGCGGCGGTGATGAACTGCGCCTGCAGCGAGAAGGGGCCGCGCTGCAGGTGGGGCGCGAGCGGATCAAACGCGGCGTTGGCGGCGCCGGTGATCTGCAGGCGGACGACGGGTGCGCCGGTGGGCTGGCCCGCGGGCGAAACGACCGGGACGGCGGCGAGGGTGAGCGGCGTGTCGGGCGGGGCCTCGGGAGGGGGGGACGCGGTGCGGGCGAGTTCGGCGCCGCCGGCGCTGAGAGAGCGGAGGACGAGCGCGGGGAGGAAGCAGGGGTCGTCGTCGCAGGGCGTGGGGTCGATGTAGGCCGAGAGGGTGCCGGCGCGGGGCGGGGTGTAGAGCGCGGTGAAGACCTCGGTGCCGGCGAGGAACTCAAAGGGGCCGAGGGTCTGGGCGTCGGTGATGCCGAGGCCGGGCTCGCGGAGCTCGACGCGGATGGTGAAGAGGCCGAACTGGCCGTGCGGCAGGCCGGGGGCGATGAAGCCGGAGAAGGCGTTGTCGCCGAAGCCGGTGACGGCGAGGGTGAGGGGCTGGGCGGGGGCGACGGGGATGTTGAAGAGGCCGCTGGCGGCGGGGCCGAGGGGGCTCTGGTCGTCGTCGCGGGCGAGCTCTTGGCCGGCGGCGGTGCGGAGGGCGAGCAGGGTGTCGAGCGCGGAGTTGCAGAAGGGGACGCCCCGCGCGGGGGCGAGGGCGGCGGGCTCGCAGCCGCGGTCTTCGAGCGTGGCGGTGAAGGTGGTGCGTGTGGTGGGCTCGCCGGGGAGGGTGTCGTTGGCGGGCTCGAGGTCGAGCGGCTGCGCGGCGGCGAAGGGGGCGCAGGCCGACAGAGCGGCCGCGGCGAGGCGGGCCCGGGCGGCGGAATGGGCCGGCGCGGCGGGGTGGGCGCGGGGGATCGGCAGGCGGGGCATCACCCGTGAACTGTGCGCGCTGGGAGCCGCGGCGTCCAGCGAAGGACGGGATTTGCCCGGTGTGAACGGGCGGGTAGGTCGGGGCGTGGGCGGTCCAGGGCCGGGGCGAGGCCGCGACGGCCGGGGTTATGGGCAGCCGGCGTCGAGGACGCCGAGGAAATCAAACAAATCGAAGATGTCGGCGGGGCTGGTGTCGCCGTTGAAATCCAGCCCGCCGTCGAGGGCGGCGAGGAAGTCGAAGAGGTCGAAGATGTCGCCGGGGGTGGTGTCGCCGTTGAAGTCGGCGGGGCAGGGCGCGCCGGAGTCGACCGAGACCTGCGCGATGATGGTGCCCCAGATGTTGTCGGCGACGACGAACTCCTGGATGGTCCAGAAGGTGGACTCGTCGTTCGGGTCGACGGTGGTGGCGGAGTAGTCGCCCCAGCGGTTGCGGCCGGCGCCGTCGAGGCGCTCGTAGTCGTCAACGCCCTCGGCGAGCAGGATGGGCTCGCCGAACGTGACGCTGGTCGCGGTCGAGAGGCCCGGGATGGCGAAGGCGCTGACGAAGCGCGTGGCGTCGACGCCCGAGCAGCCGACGAGGATCTCGCCCTGGTCGTTGACGGCGATGGAGGGGTAGAAGAAGTTGAGCCGCGGGTCGGCGATGAGGCCCGAGCTCTCCAGCGTGAGGCCGTCGTTGCTGAAGCGGAGCCAGCGGATGGCGGAGACGCCGCCGTTGTCCACGGTCTGCACGGCCCACACGAAGCCGGCGGCGCGGATGACGCTGGAGCTGAAGCGGGTGTCGCCCGTGTCGACCGGGGCGCGTTGGTTCGGGCCGGGGGCCTGGGGGGCGTCGATGGGGCTGTTGAAGGGCGCAGCGCTGAAGTACTCGCTGGGGCCGATGGTGGTGCCGAATGGGACGCCGGTGAGCTCGGTGCTGCTGAGAACGCCCTGGTCGGTGGCGTAGTTGCTGAAGATGCGCGTGGGCAGGCCCGAGCCGGTGAAGTCGGTGACGGGGTGCGGGGTGAAGCCGGTGATGTTGGGGTCAATGTCCTCGATGAGCACGGCGCGGTCGATGGTCGGCGGGTCGGCGAGCAGGGCGGCCTTGGGGATGGTGAGGATGTCGACCGTCGTGTTGACGGAGCCGGAGGTGATGGCGAAGCTGTTATGCCCGATGGCGAGGACGCTGCCGTCCACGCCCAGCACGGGGAAGTCGGCCCAGCGAACGTTGGCCGCGTCGGCGTCGATGCCGAAGGCGGACCAGCCCTGGAGCGGGTTCGAGGTCGCCGAGACGGCGACGAGCAGCCGGCTGTCGCCCGAGCGGGCGCCGTCCACGGCGCACGCGAACCAGCGGCCGCAGGAGGGGTCGTAGACGACGCGCGGGTCGAACGAGCGGTTGAAGAGGCTGAGGCCGGCGTTGCGCCAGAAGTCGTCGAGGCTCAAGGCTTCGACGAGCACGCCGTCGCGGCGGTAGACGGCATAGGCGCCGTTGATGAGCTGCACAAAGTGGTCGGGGCCGATGGCGCCCATGGTGTCGGGCGGGACGAAGCCCGAGTTGGTGAGGTTTCGGCCATCGAACCGCATGAGAATCTGGGCCGTCTGGGCCGAGGCGGCGCCCGCAAGAACCGCGAGGGCGAGCACGCCCGCACGCCGCGGGCCGGCCACGCCGCGGGCAAGAGAGGCGGGTGCCGCAAGCCGGGCGTGCTTCGCGGGGCGGGCGGGCGTCGCGGGGCGGGCGGGCACGGCGTCAAACATCGCAACGGACATGGGCAGGCCTCCGCCGACGGAGATCGGCCGCGCATGCCTCCGCGCGGCCGCCGCGTCGCGGCGAGTACGGTACCGGCACGGGCGGTGGCGACGCTACCGAAAAAGTCAAAAGTTCCGGGCCCAACGAGGCCAATGAACCCACCGGCCCCGAGGAGTCACGGGCAGCCGGCGTCGAGCGCGGCGAGGAAATCGAACAGATCAAAGATGTCGGCCGGCGTGGTGTCGTTGTTGAAATCCAGCCCGCCGTCGAGCGCGGTGAGGAAGTCAAACAGGTCGAAGATGTCGCCGGGCGTCGTGTCGGCGTTGAAGTCCGCCGGGCACGGGATGATCGCGTTCAGCAGCGCGAGGTCGGCGGCGTCGACATCGCCGTCCAGGTCCAGGTCGGCGGCGATGTTGAACGCGTCGCTCTCCGCCGTCAGGCCGATCTGCGCGAGCAGCAGCGTGCGGTCGGCGTCGGTGACGGCGCGGTCGCCGTTCAGGTCGCCCTGGGGCAGGGGGTCGATGCGCGTGGCGTCCATGAAAAAGACGCTCTGCGTCTGCGAGCCCAGCGGCGTGCGCGACTGGAGCAGGAAGACCGCGGTGAAGGTGTTGACGGAGGTGACGCGGACGCTGCCCATCATGTTCTGCGTGAAGTTGATCGCCGAGCCGGGAATGCTGCGGAAGCGCGCATCGCCCGGCGTGGGCGAGACGACGCGGAAGGAGACGCGCGTGGGCGACTCAAAGATGCCCTGGAAGAAGAGGCCGCCCGGGTCGGTGATGCGGAAGGTGGTGTTGAGGACGGTGATGGTGTTGTTCTCAAACCCGCCCGCGGCGACGAGGCCCGTCTCGGGGTTTACGGGCTGGGTGAGCGTGCGGTAGGTGCCGGCAAGGAGCGGGTTGCCCGCGATGGGCGAGACGATGGAGAGGGGGAAGTCGGGCGCGGTGCCGGGGGCACGGGTGTTCGTGAAGGTGAAGACGGTGCCGCCGAGATTCGGGCGGATGACGTAGCGGTCGGGCGTGCTGAAGGAGCCGGTGCCGACGCCGGCGTCGAGCGTCACGATGCCCTCGGGCGTGATGGTGCAGTCAAAGCCGCCGCCGAAGATGTCGGCGACGCGGTATCGATTGGTGCCGGTGAGGGGGATGGTCTGAAACCACTCGGTGCCGCCGAAGGAGCCGGTGAAGCGGTTGAAGAAGATGCCGCGCGGGTCGATCGCGGTGGACTGCGCGAGGGCGCTCGGCGCGAGCAGCGCAAGGCTGAGCCCCGCAACGGCCAGCGGCCCGGCACCGCGACGAACCCGGACCGCGGAAGCGCTGCCCGCGGACGGGCCGGCAAGCGGCGCGGCGGACGCGGCGGACGGAGCGAAAGCGGACGATGCGGCGGCGGCCGTGGCGGGAGCGGCGACGATCATGCTCTGTTCATCCTTCGTGCGGCGTGGGTTTGGAGGTGCGAGCGTGAAGGCCTGGACCCGCGCCGCGCGGCACCAACCCGCCGTGGGCCGGAGATATTCAGCACGACACCCTCGCCGGGTCCGCCGCGCAAGGCATTGCCGAGAAAAAAAGCGGCCCGGGCACGCCGCCCGGGCCACACACGCCGCAGCAGCATCGCGCCCGTGGGCTTACGGGCAGCCCTGGTCGAGCACGGAGAGGAAGTCGAACAGATCAAAGATGTCCGCCGGCGACGTGTCGCCGTTGAAGTCCAAGCCGCCGTCGAGCGCCGCGAGGAAGTCGAACAGGTCGAAGATATCGCCGGGGACCGTGTCGCCGTTGAAGTCGGCCGGGCAGATCACCACAAGGTCGGCGGGGGCCTCATACGGGCCGATGTCGACGATGGGCGGGTCGATGCCCGGCAGCGTGACGACGGGCCCGGGAAGGCCCGTGTCCGCCACGCCCGGCACGTTCACCAGCCGCGGGTTGCCCGCGAGATCCAGCAGCGACGGGGCCGCGCCGAGCGCCCGCGAGTCGCCCGCGTCAATGACGGGCGAGTTGGCGGCGGGCCGGTAGTCGGGGAACTCGCCCGCGGGCGTCTGCGAAAGCGGCCGCAGGAACACCGGCGGCTCGGTGCGGGTGTTCACCTCAATGAAGAACGCATCGGGCGACAGGCCCGCGCCGAGCGGCTGATCGGACAGGTTGTTCACGGCGAGGATGAGCGGCGCGCCGCCGGAGCCGTCGCGGATGAAGGGCACGGCGGGGCCGTTGCCGGAGAAGATGCAGTTCTCGATGCGCGTGACGAGCGGCTCGTTCCGGAATGTGACGACAGGGGCGCGCGGGCCAACCATCGTGAACGAGCCGTCGACGAACGCGGTGTTCTGCACGACGATCTCCGACGGCGCCGAGCCCCCGAGACTTATCGCGCCGGGGCCCGTAGAGACGAGCAGCGAGTCTGAAAGCAGCACGCGCTCGGCATACAGCGAGCAGAAACCGCCGCGATCCGGCACCGCGGGGCAGTGGAACTCGACGCGTCGAACATCGATCTCGGCATCGACGTCCACGGAGAGATTGGGCACGACGCCCTCCAGCACGCAGTCGATGACTTCAGCATCGCCAAGGCCGGAGACGCTGATCCGGGCCGAGCTGCCCATCGCGTGGACACGGGCGACCGAGACAAAGTCCGAGCCCGTGGCGGACACCGCGGTGGCGCTCTCCGCCAACGCCGCGAAGACGGCCCCGCTCAGGACGGAGGTCTGGGCGTTCAGCGAAAGCACGCTGCCCCCGACGAACGTCGATCGGTTCGTACTGACGGCCGAAAATTCACTAACGAACGCGACGTTTCCGCCCGCACTCACTGCCGAGCCATTGCTAAACAACAGGTTCATCAGCGAGATGCCGCTCAGCACGGCCACGTCCCCCGTCGCCGACACAGCGGCGGGGATCGTGCCGCCCGCGAACGTGGAGTTCCGCACGCGGGCAACGCGGCCGTTGATCTGCACGAGCGGGTTGAACCCGGGCACGGTGTTGACGCCCTGATAGGTCAGGCCGTCGACCAGCGTGTTCGCCGCGCGGCTGACAAGGAACTGCCGCAGGCCCGGGCTGTTGTTCGCCGCGAAGCGGTCCCGCGCGACGAAGCAGTTGAACACCGACACGGTGCTGGTGGTGCTGCCGACGTCGAAGGCGATCGGCCCCGTATCGATCGCGCGCACCGAATCCAGCACCACGCAGCCCGCGCGGATCGTGTTGACGATCTGGGAGCTCCCCGAGCCGTTGCTCGAGACCGTGCCGCGCATCGTCAGCCCCGCGAGCGTGATCGCCGAGACCGTGCTCGCGACGTCGAAGAGTGCGCGGCTGTTGTCGCTCACCGTGCCGACGGCGTTGGGAACGTCGTTGCCGGCCAGGTCGGCCGTGATGATGGACTCGTACCGCGACGCGTCGTTCTCATCCGGCGACGCGGGGTTCGCCAGGCCCGCGAAGCCGCCGCGGATCGTGACGTCGCGATCGGTGCCCCCGACGAAGAGCGTGCGGAATCGGTCCCCGGTCTCCGACGCGCGGTACGTGCCGCCGGCGAGAAGAATCTCCACGTCCAGCGTGTCCATACCCGGGACGTTCGCAACGCTCAGCGCCTCTTGCAGCGTGCGGAAGGCGGACGACCACGCGGCCCCGTCCCCGCCAGCCGCGGCGTTGTCGTCCACGAAGAACCGCACCGGATCGGCCGACGCCGACACCGCCGAAAGCCCGGCGACCGAACACGCCACCGCGAGCGCCCGACGGCGCGCCACCACTGAGACTGACATGGGATGCCCTCCTGCGCGGCCCTCCACCGAGGCCGCGGGCGAGAATCGACCCACGCGTGCGCCGCCGTTCACTTTTTCGAGAGCCCACCGCCGGCGCGCGGGCGCGCGCCCCGCGACGCGCAAAAACAACGCGGCCCGGTGTCATCCACCGGGCCGCGTGAAGATCGTCAGCGTGCCCCGTGCCGCCCCGCGAAAGCCGCCGCTGCAGCCCCCGTTGAAGCCACACGCCCGCGGCCGCCGGGGGCCTACGGGCGGCCGTGTTTACGGGCAGCCCTGGTCGAGCACGGCGAGGAAGTCGAACAGATCAAAGATGTCCGCCGGCGACGTGTCGCCGTTGAAGTCCAAGCCGCCGTCGAGCGCCGCGAGGAAGTCGAACAGGTCGAAGATATCGCCGGGGACCGTGTCGCCGTTGAAGTCGGCCGGGCACGTCGGCGCGCCGAACTCGTTGTTCCACGCGTCGATGTCGGCCTGCGTGACGAACGCCGCGTTGGAGCCGACGGGCCCGTCGGTCTTCACCATGTTCATCATCGCCATCAGGCCGTTCGCGAGGCGGCCCTCGTAGACGAAGCAGGGCCGCGACGAGGGCGCACCGAGCGCCGTGTTGCACGGCATCGTGCGGTCCAGGTCCTCGGCGAGGCTGGCGTTGATCAGCGCGCCGTCGGCCGCGTCCACCGTCTGGTCAAAGTTGAAGTCGCCCCGCAAGAAGCGGAACTGCGTGATCGCCCCCGCGTCGTTCGGCGTGCCGGGCGTCATCTCAAAGCCGACGACGCTGATGTCCTGGAAGCCGTTGCCGTTGGGGTCGGTCGGCGCGCCCACGTCGGCCGCCGTGGTGAGGTACGTGAACGCGCCGTCGCCCGGGCCCTGCTCGCCGTAGACCCACTCCTCGTCGGCGGTGCGCGTCGGCACCGTCTGCCCCATGCTGTCCACGCGGAGCCCGCGCTGCGGGTTGACGCCGTAGTACGCGACGCGGCTGATGCCGTCGGGGTTGAAGCCCGGGGTGTCGGAGATCTCCTGCTCGCTGCTGCGGACGTACTCCTTGCCGCCGTTGTTGGACCACGCCACGTCGTCGATCACCTGCAGCGGGTCGATGACGAGCGAGCCCGCCTCGTTGCCGAAGTCGAGCCGGCTGTCAAAGTTCACGTCGGGGTTCACGTCCTTGCGGAAGGCGTAGCCCGGCTGGTAGACGCTCGCGTTGTTGCTGACGCTGTGCAGCGGGCGGCGACGCACCAGCGTGTAGGTGGAGCTGCCCCCGTTGCCGAGCCGGCCCGCGGTGTCCGTCGTCGGGATGTGCGCCTGCACGAAGCCGCGGAGCGTCGCGGTGGCGGGCGCGATGAACTGGATGTCGCTGGGCCCGCCCGTGTTGTTGTGCAGCACGACGATGCCGCTCGCGGGGATCACGATGCCGTCAAGCTGAAACGCCTCGTCGATCTCCGCCGGCGCTTCCTGGATGTTGTCGGCGTTGAAGTCCGACCCGCCCTTCAGCAGCGCCACCGCGAAGCCCGTCAGGTCCGTCCCGGGCTCGCCGTAGATCTCGATGTACTCGAGGAACTGGTCGAACAGGTCGGCGTCCCCCGGCACGTTCTCCCACACCTCGTTGATGACAACCTGCCCAGAGGCCCCGCCCGCCACAAGGGCGAGCAACGCGGCCGCGGTGATCCCGGTACGGCTCATGATCTTCTCCTCCATCGGCTCGCGGCCGACACATCTCACCCTGAACGAACAAACCCGCAAAGCACCCGGTCGGACAGGCGTCCCGCCTGTCTTCCCCTGCCCTTGCGCTCCCTTTTCCCGCCGCTCCCTCGTCCCATCCGCCGCGGCCCCGACGAGTCCCGCGCCCGCGCCTCACCGCCTCGCGCTGTGCCCAAGGCCGTTGCTCAGCACGCCCGCGAACATCTCGCTGCGGTCAAAGTCGTCGTACAAAAACCCGTCCTCGCGCTGCACGCCCTCCAGCCGCCGGTCGTTGTTCCGGTCGCGGATCACCGCCGAGTGCCCGTCGGCGAACAGCATGTTCATCGTCGTGAACTTCGACGACGAGCCGTCGTTGCTCACCCGCGGCCCCGACCCGTGCGCGAAGCCCATGTCGTCAAAGTCCTGCACCGACAGCGCGCCCGCGATCGACCCGGACTCCGCACGCCCCGGGCCGTCCATCATCTGCTTCGACGTGAACTCCTTCTCCCCCCGGTACACCACAAAGTTCAGGGGCTCGATCGTCACGTCGTTGTCCGTCCGGCCGTCGCCCAGCATCGGCACCACGCTCGTCGCCACGCCCGTGATGAAGCTCTCCCGCAGCGGCCCCAGCACCTTCGCCTGCGTCACCCGCTGCGGCTTCCAGGGCGTGTACTCGCTGAAGCCCGCGTACCAGCTCAGCGTGTAGTTGCTGTTGAACCCCCGGTCGATCAGCACGTCCCGCTCCTCCCGCGTGAACGAGCGGAAGACCGTGCCGTCATCGATCCGCGGCGTCGCCCCGTCCGCCGAGTGCTGCAGGTTCTGGTTGAACCGCGCCTCGTTCGTCGGGCACAGCAGGTCGCCCACGCGGATGCCCTGCCCCACCATGTCGGCGATCCACCCCGTCGTGTCCGCCGCGCCGTACCCGTTCGGCACGTTCCGCCCCGGCCCCGCGTCGCGGTTGTCCCACGGGCCCGAGGTGAGCTGCCCATCGTGGTCCCCCGCGTAGGCCCCGAAGCCCAGCCCGATCTGCCGCTGGTTGCTCGCGCACGCCACCTGCCGCGCCGAGTCTCGCGCCGCCCCGAGCGCCGGCAGCAAAATGCCCACCAGCAGCGCGATGATCGCGATCACCACCAGCAACTCGATCAGGGTGAAGCCACACCGCCCCCCCGGCGGCACGGCATGATGTCGGCAAACCGGTCGGGCCATAGCCCCAACGATACGGCCGCCACCCACCACCACCCGCCCGTCTTCATCAAATCTTCATGTTTGTACGCCGCCCCCGCCCCCCCTCCGGCCCCCTCCCCCGCCCCGCCGCCTTCTAATGTTCCCGCACGTCGGGGCGACCGCCCCGGCACGAGAGACCCCGCGCGGCCCCGGCACCGATCCCGGAACCAGTCTTGGCCCCGGTCCCGGCTCCGGCCCGCCGCGCGACACACCGAGAAGGAGACGAGACCATGCTGAACCGCGCCCTTTCCCTGTCCGCCGTTGCCGCTGCGGCCACCCTCGCCCAGGCCCAGCTCTCCATCACCGAGGCCTACATCGGCCTCGACGGCCCCGACGGCACCGCCGACTGGATCGAGATCACCAACTTCGGCGCCTCCGCCGTCAACCTCGGCGGCCTCTTCTACGACGACAACTCCGCCGACATCTCCGCCGGCGGCAACCTCCCCAACTTCAACCTCGCCGCCGGCCGCTCCGTCGTCGTCCTCATCGAGACCGGCGCCGACGCGGCCCCCGAGCTCGCCGCCTTCAACGCCGTCTGGGGCGGCGGCATCGATGTCATCGCCGTCGCCGGCGGCGGCAGCCTGGGCCAGGGCGGCGACGCCGCCGTCCTCCTCAACGGCGACAGCGAGATCCTCTCCTTCTTCTCCTACGGCGGCATCCCCGGCACCACCAACGCCACCCTCGAGCGCATCTCCGGCGTCAACCCCGTCATCAGCACCCTCGGCGTCAACGGCGCCCGCCTCTCCAACGCCTTCACCAACGTCAACTTCCCCGGCGGCACCGTCCAGATCATCGGCTCCCCCGGCGCCATCCCCGCCCCCGCCGCCGCGATGATCATCGCCCTCGGCGGCCTCGCCGCCGGCCGTCGCCGCCGCTAAGCCCGCCTCGCCAACACCCACCCGCCTCAATGCGGCGGGCGTCTTGCTCACCCTCCATCCACTCCAAACACCAACCCCGAGCGACTCCCCTCACGCCGCCCCACCGGGCGGCGTTTTCATTCCACAACCACCGCGCGCGTTATCGCCCACCCCGGTTCCCGGCACGCCCCGGCCCGCCCCTCCCCCGCCGCGCCACACGCCCCACCCGACCCCGACCCCCGCGCCCCCGAAGCCCCGCCCGCCGGCCCCGGTTCAGCCCCGCCCCGCACGGGCCGATACCCGCGATGCGCCGGCCTCGTCCGCCGCCAGCGCGTCACGACGCCGCAACGCCAGGGAGCCGCAACGCCATGTCCATCTCCACCGAGCCCACCCGCGCCACCAAATCCCCCGCCGCGGGCCAGACCCCCGGCGACATCCTCCTCGACGCCGGCACCAACGAGCTCGAGGTCCTCGTCTTCACCCTCGAAGGCGGCCGCTACGGCGTCAACGTCGCCAAGGTCCGCGAAGTCATCGCCGGCGCCGAGCCCACCGAAACCCCGCGCATGCACCCCGCCGTCGTCGGCATGATGAACCTCCGCGGCGTCCTCGTCCCCCTCGTCGACCTCAAAAAATACCTCCAGCTCGGCGCCACCACCCGAGAGGAAATGCCCCGCAGGCGCGTCATCGTCACCGAGTTCAACGGCCTCCGCGTCGGCTTCTTCGTCGACGACGTCGACCAGATCCACCGCATGAGCTGGGAACGCGTCCGCCCCGCCCCGGAGCTCGACGACCTCGGACGATCACGCTCCGCCACCGTCGTCGGCTCGTGCACCGGCGTCATCGAACTCAACGGCCACCTCGTCCTCATGATCGACTTCGAGTCCATCGCCGACGGCGTCCGCATGCAGGACAAGCTCCACGCCTCCCCCATCCCAAACCCCCTCGGCGTCGACCGCAAGTCCAAAAAGGTCGTCCTCGTTGAGGACAGCCCCTTCATGCGCGACCTCATGGCCAAGGTCCTCCGCGAGAGCGGCTACACCCAGCTCGCCGTCTACACCAACGGCGCCGACGCCTGGCGCGCCCTCACCGCCAACGCCGACGCCAACACCATCCCCGACGCCATCGTCTCCGACATCGAGATGCCCCAGATGGACGGCCTCCACCTCACCAAACGCATCAAAGAACACGCCGCCCTGAAGAACGTCCCCGTCCTCCTCTTCAGCTCCCTCGTCAGCGATGACAACGCCAAAAAGGGCCAGCAGGTCGGCGCCAACATCCAGATCCCCAAGCCCGAACTCCCCCGCGTCATCCAACTCGTCGACCAGGCCGTCTCGGGCAAGCTCCCCCCGGCCGCCGCCGCCGCCGCCTGACGCACCACGCACCGCGCACGATCACCACACAGGCGGGCCTTCGCCCGCCTGTTTTCGTTTTTGGGGCCGGGGCGCGGCGGGGAGGCGTCGTCTCGCCGCGCGCCCGGATCATCTGCGACTCCCGTAACCCGCCCGCGACGCGCCCCCGGTCACCATTCCCCGCGCTCGAGCCCAGCATCACCACCCCGAACGCAGCCACGCCGCCCCCGGCCGCGCTCCTCCCCCCCAGTGGCGGATGGCCGATCGCCGATCCCCCCGGCCTCCCCCTTCCCCATTCCCCATTCCCCATTACCCATTACCCATTGCCCATTGCCCATTGCCCACTCCCCGCCCCCACCCACTCAGCCCAAAAAAAGAGGCGACCGCACTTGCATGCAGTCGCCCGGAGGGAGAAAGAGAGAGAGCTTGGTTCCGGCCCAGGCGTTTCCGCTCAAGACCGGGATGTTTCATGCCAGGGCCGTGCCGCCCAGCCTTCTGAGAACCCTTTCATCGGCTCCCGT
>CAZCBN010000048.1:0-2921 GCA_964496975.1 uncultured Phycisphaeraceae bacterium | reverse complement strand
CTTTACGCCAAAGAACTGTCGAGGTTCGCCAACGCCTCCTGGAACTTCGGCGTCACCTTCGCGATCGTCTCCGCCGTCATCCCCAGGAGGTCCATCACCGGCTCAGGGATCGACGTGTCCTGAATGTCCAGCCGGAAGCCCTTCCCGCTCGCCGCCGCCATCCGGTCCGCCGCGCACACCAGCGCCGCGAGCTTCCGGTGCGCATCGGGCGCCTGCATCGGGTCGTGGTGGAAGCCCGTCGCCGCCTCGAAGCTGATCGGGAACTTCCACTTGTCGCACAGCCCGCGGCCGAAGTCCTCGTGCGTCGCCCCGAACTGGTCGAGCTCCGCCCGGCGGAAGTCCACCGTGGGCGCCCCCGTCGGGTCGGTCGGCACAGACTCCACCACATCAATCAGCCGGCTGCGGTCGTACTGCATCTCCACCATCAGGCCGATGTCGTGGATCAGGCCGGCGAGGTACGCCTCGTCGCCCAGGCCCAGCCGCAGCTCGTCCCCCAGCAGCTTCGCCGCCACCGCCGTGGCGTTGGAGTGCTGCCACAGGTCCCGCGCCGAGAAGCCGGGCGTCAGCTCGCCGCCGCGGAACAGCTTCGCCAGGCTCGCCGCGATCGCGATGTTCTTCACCGCGTTGAGCCCCAGCATCACGATCGCTCGGTTGATGCTGCCGATCTGCCCGGGCAGACCGTAAAACGAGCTGTTCACCACCTTCAGGATCCGGCTGCACAGCGCCGGGTCGTTGCTGATGACCTTCTGCAGATCCGTGGCGGTGGACTTCGAGTCCTCCACCAGCTCGATGATCTGCATGGTGATCTCGGGGAGGGTGGCGATATGGCTGATCTCACGGATCGCCGCCGTCACCGCCTGCTCACGCTGCGAAGTCGTCACGCTCATCGGTCGCCGCCTCCCAAAGCGCCGGGTACCGCCCGGCTCGCGTTGCAAGGCTCATCGGCACAACACCCCCGCGACTTGCCCCACGTTCCGCCGCCAGCAAAAACCCTCCAGCCCGCACCACCCCGCCGACGACCACCTAGACCGGGGGACCTCCCGCCCCGTCACCCCCGCCGCCACGCCCCTGGGCCACCAGCCACGCCGCCAACGCCGCCCCCGCGGCCTCCGCCGCGCCCGCCGCCGCCCCCACCGCCACCACCCGGCTCGCCAGCGCCCGCGTCGCGGCCCGCACCGCCCCCCCGCCCCCGCCCCCAACCGCCGTGCCGGACCCGCCCGGCCCCGACACACCCGGCCCGTCCAGCACCACCACCCCAAGCCCGCCGATCCGCCCCGCGCTCGCCGCCGCGAAGGCCTCGATCCCCCCCGCCGCCACCACCACCCACGCCGCGCCGAGCCTTGAAAAGCTCCGCCCGAACCGCGCCACACCCCGGCCCACGCTCTCCACGTCCTCCCAGGGCCCCGTCCGCGCCACCACCTGCATCGGCACGCTGTCCGCCACCGCGAAGCGCCGCTTCACCTCCCGAAACGTCACCGCCGGCAGCACCAGGTGCGACCCCGCCGCCCTGACCAACGGCCCTCGCCCATACCCCCCCGCCGCTGCCGCCGACACCGCTGGCGTCGACCTCGGCGGCCGCCGCCCCGCCCGCCTCGGCCCCCATCGCCCCCTCGCCCGGCGCCTGCACCCACAGTTCATCCCGGCGCCGAGCGCGCAGCGCCCGCCTCCACACCGTCTCCAGCGACTCGTGCACAACCGACCCCACCGGGTCCGCCAGCACGCCCGAGCCCACCGCCTCCGCCGCGCCCAGCACCCGCCCGTCGGCCCGGATCGTCAGCGACGTGCGCTCAAGCCGCGTCATCGCCCCCGCCGGCCTGGGCAAGGGCCGCAGCCGCACCGGCGCCTCCGCCGGCAACGCCGCGTCGATCACCGGGCTCGCCCCCGCCCGCAGCCACCCGTCATAAAACACCTCGATCTCCGCGGCCACCTCGTCCGCCCGCGTGATGCGCGGCGACACCCACGGCAGCCCAAGCCCCGCCGCCCCGGCCGAGTCCCGCCGCATCGCCAGCATCGCCTCGACGCCCTCGCGCACCCGGTCGCTGCACGCCAGCCCGCTCAGCGCCCGGTACGCCTCGGCCGACACCGACAGCACGTCCACGCTCACCACCGCCGCCCCGCTCCGCACCAGGTCGGCCGGCGCCACGCGGTCGTGCAGCGCCTCCGTGCGCACGTGCACCGCGAGCCCACGCCCCGCGGCGTGCGCCGCCAGCTCGAGCGCGTCGGGGTGCAGCAGCGGGTCGCCCTGCCCGGCCAGCGTCAGCGTCGCGTCGGGCCGCCACGCCGCGAGCTGGTCGATCACCCGCCGCGCCGTCGCCGCGGCCATCGGCGGCGTCTCGTGCCCGCCCCACGCCGCCGTGACGCGACGCGTCCACTCCCCGCACGACAGCCGCCCCGTGCACAGCTCGAGCGTCACGTGCGCCGGCCCCACGCCCGCCCAGTCCACGACCGACCCAGACCCACCACCCGCGAGCGCCGCCGCCACGTCCTCCGAATCCGCCGACGCGAACCGCCGGCCCAGCGACCGCGCCAGACCACGCAGCGCCGACATGCCCTCCGCCGTGTCCGCGATGAGCCGCACGCCCGCGTCGCGCACCGCCGGCGACACGCGCACGCACAGCGTCTTCGCGATCGGGTCGGCCTGCGGCGCAAAGGGCACGTACGCCATCAGCGCGCCCAGCGTGCCGAACACCCCCGCCTCCGCCTCGGCCCGGCCCATCGTCGCCGCCGTCGCCGCGTCCACCAGCAGCCCGCCCAGGCCCACCGCCGCCTGCGTCAGCACGATCTTGTGCACGCTCGGCTGTTCCTCGTACCGGGCCACCTGCGCATCGATCAACCCCGGGTCCACCAACGCCGCGTCCGGCGACACAAGCACCGCCGCGTCCAGCGCGTGCCGCGACATCGCCCCCGCCAGCAGCGAGGGG
>CAZCBN010000047.1:0-22802 GCA_964496975.1 uncultured Phycisphaeraceae bacterium | reverse complement strand
CCCAATCCCCAATCCCCAATCCCCAATCCCCAATCCCCAATCCCCGTCTCACCCCAGCAGGTCCGGGCGGCGGGCTTGGGTGCGGGCGGTCATTTGTTCGAGGCGCCACTTGGCGACGGCGGTGTGGTCGCCGCTGAGGAGTTCTGCGGGGACGTCGCGGCCTTGCCACGTTCGTGGGCGGGTGTAGTGGGGGCAGTCGAGCAGGCGGGCGTTGGCGGGGATGTTGAGTTCGGCGCGCCACTTGGTGAGGGTGCGTTCGTCGATGGGGCCGCCGTCGGGGTTGGTGGTGGGGAGGGGGGAGAAGCTGTCTTGGACGGCGGAGGCGGTGTGGCCCAGGACGCCGGGTTGGAGGCGGGCGAGGGCGTCGATCAGGACGAGGGCGGCGAGCTCGCCGCTGCTGAGGACGTAGTCGCCCAGGCTGAGTTCTTCGGGGGCGAGGGCGTCGAGCACGCGCTCGTCGATGCCCTCGTAGTGGCCGCAGAGGATGAGCAGGCGCGGCGTGCGGGCGAGGTCTTCAACGATGGGCTGCGTGAGTGGGCGGCCCTGGGGCGTGAGGTAGAGGCGGCGGGCGGGCGTTGGGTCTTGGTGTTCGGCGTGCTGCACGGCGCGCCAGAGGGGCTCGGCGAGCATGACCATGCCGGGGCCGCCGCCGAAGGGGCGGTCGTCGGTTTTGAAGTGCGGCGGGTCGGCGAAGTCGCGGATGTTGGTGGCGTGGATGGTGAGGGCGCCGGCGTCGATGGCGCGGCGGGGGATGCTGACGCCGAGGAGAGCGGGGGGTGTGGTGGAAAAGACCTCCGGGAAGGTGGTGAGGAGGTCGATGCGGAGGGGCATGGGGGAGGGTAGTGGGGGAGGGGGGCAGCGAGGGATCGAGGCGGAGAGGGATCGAGGCATCGAGGCAGCAAGGCATCGAGGCAGCAAGGCACGGGGACAAGGGGGGGAAAGAAAAGAGCCGCGCGGGGCGCGGCTCGATGCGGGTCGGCTGAGATGTAGTGGGGCGGCGCGTTAGGCCTGGGCGGCTTCGCCTTCGGCGGCGGGCGCGGGCTTGGCGCTCGCGAGCTTGGCCTGCAGGGCCTGGATGGCCTCAAGGGCGGCGGTCGCGGCCTTCACGTTGCCGGTGGAGATGGCTTCGCGGGCGGCGGTGCGCTGCTTCTTGGCGTCGGCGACGGCGGCGTCCTTGTCGAAGCCCTCGGGGGCGTCGGCCTTGTCGAGTTCCTCGACGGCGGCTTCGCACTGCTTGGCGATGCCGCGGACGGCGAGGCGACGGCTGTCGGTCTCGCGGGCCTCGAGCCAGGCGGCCTTCATCTTCTCGGGGAGGAGCTCGGCCTTGCCGAGGATGTCCATCATGGTCTCGCTGGGCTGGGCGCCCTGGGCGAGCCAGTGGGTGATGCGCTCGGACTTGAGCTCCATCTGCTTGGCGACATCGCGCTCGACGGGGTTCAGCCAGCCGAGGTTCTCGATGATCTTGCCGTCGCGACGGTTACGCACGTCCACCGCGGCGATGCGGAAGAAGGGGCGGTGGGTGCGGCCGAGACGCTGGAGGCGGATTCGAACCACGGTGAACTCCGACAAGGACAGCCCGCACGGGGAACGCCCGGCGAGTGGGGAGGACGCGAGCTGTGCGACAGGCCCGGGCGATCCGGGCCGCGGCACGACGGCACCGGCACATCGCACGCCGCGGTGTGCCGGGCCTGAAGTATTGGCCGGTGGCAGGGCGAGGTCGAGGGGGCGCGGGGCGGGGTGTTACGCCTTGCAAGATACGAACGTACTTTGTGCGGGGTGTGCGGGGTTGGGGCGGACTGCTGAAACTGGGGGATCTGTTCTGGGGCCGCCGTTCACCCTGTTCGGCGCGTTGCGGGGGTGGGTGTGGGGGTCTTCGTGGAGAGGCGGGGGTGACGGGCCGAGATAAGGCGTTGGCCCAGTGCCGTCCCCGGCGGTCTACGTCGGGTGGGGTGTCCGGATCGGTGCGTTCCTTTGGAGTTGCCGGTGGCGTTTCGATCTGTGCTGATTGTTGAGGACGAGGGCCACATGGCGGCGGTGGTCGCGCGGGCCTTTGAGCGCGACGGCTGGCGCGTGGTGGTGGCGCGGCACGGCGAAGAGGGCTTGGCGAGCGCGGCGGGGGGTGGGTTCTCGGTGGTGGTCGCGGACTACCAGATGCCGGGGATGTCGGGCGTTGAGCTGGCGACGCGGCTTGCGTCGCTGGAGTCGACGAAGGACGTGCCGGTGATGTTGTTGACGGCGCGCGCGCACCTGGTGAACCGGGATGAGTTGAGCCGGACGAACATTCGTCGCGTGATGGGAAAGCCCTTCAGTGCGCGGGAGCTTGTGCAGGCCGCGCATGAGGTGGTGGGTGTGGGGGCTGCGTCGGGGGACGCGGGTGTGAAGGGAGACGCGGCGTGAAGCTGGAAACCGCGGCGGACATTGTCGCGGAGGTGGTCCGGCGCGCGGAGCGTCTGGGGTTGCTCGCGCTGCCGGCGGGGACGGTGAGCGGGCTTGTGGGGGACGCGGCGGAGGCGGTGAAGCGGGCGGAGGCTGAGGGATCAGTTGGGCCCGGCGCGAAGTCGGCGGTGGTGGTGGTGGGGGGCGCGGCGGCGTTGCGGGTGGCCTGCGGCGGGTGGATGGTGTCGGTGGCGTCGCTGACGGCGGAGGAGATCGCGCGGCAGGACCGGAAGGTGCGGGCCCGGCTCGTGGCGTACGAGGTGGAGGCGGGGAGCCGGGTGATCGCGAGCCTGGTGCAGAGCGCGCGGGACCTGGAGCAGTCGGCGTCGCACGAGCGGGAGGTGGCGGCGTTTACGCGGCAACTGACGCTGTGCTTTGAGAGCGTGACGCTGCACAACCGGCTCGGGCGGGCGATGGGGGAGTTTCGCACGCCGGCGAAGTTCATCGAGGACGCGGCGCGCGGGACGGCGGAGCTGCTGGAGTGCCGGTGGTGCGCGGTGGCGCTCGCGGAGAACCCGAGGCTGCTGGGCGGGCTGAGCGGGCAGGTGATCCTGTGGTCGGCGGACGGGGACCGCGAGGGCGTGGCGGCGCGGGCGAGGCGGCTTTCGGAGCGGCTCCGGCCCAGCGTGGGCGGGGACATTTATGCGCTGGACGACGAGCCCCAGGTGGCGGGCGAGGTGATCGCGCACACGCTGCTGGTGGACGGGCAGGCGGCGGGGATGCTGCTGATCGGGGCGAAGGAAGACGCGGGCGAGCGGGCGACGAGCTTTGACACGCAGACGGCGGAGACGGTCGCGGGGATTCTCGGGGCGATGCTTCAGAGCCGGCGGCTCTACGAGGAGCAGGAGATCACGTACCTGGGGGCGCTGCGGGCGCTGACGGGGTCGCTCGACGCGAAGGACCGGTACACGCGTGGTCACTCGGAGCGGGTGGCGCTGCTGGGCCGGCAGCTCGCGATCGCGGTGGGGATGGACGAAGAGAAGGCGGCGCGGGTGCACCTGTGCGGCACGCTGCACGACATCGGCAAGCTGGGCGTGCCGGACCGCGTGCTGCTGAAGGCGGGGCGGCTGACGGATGATGAGTACGAGCTGATCAAGATGCACCCGTCGATCGGGTGCGAGATCCTGGCGCCGATCCCGTCGCTGGAGGACATTTTGCCCGGCGTGCGGCACCACCACGAGCGGTGGGACGGGCGGGGGTACCCCGATGGGCTTTCGGGGAGCGGGATCCCGCTGATGGCGCGGGTGCTTGCGCTGGCGGACACGTTTGACGCGCTGAGCTCGAACCGCGCGTACCGCGACGCGAAGCCGCGGTCGTGGGTGCTGGACGAGATCGCGCGGTGCTCGGGGCAGCAGTTTGACCCCGCGCTGGTGCCGGCGTTCCTTTCCATGGACTTCGCGGCGTTCGATGCGCTGATGATCCGGCACGGCGAGGAGCGGGTGGACCAGCAGCAGCGCGAAGCGGCGTGAGCCCTCGCGGCGGCGACTGTGGGGCAACGTTCATGTTGGGTGCGGTGGTGCGACGCGTGGCTGTGCCGCGAGGGGGTGTGGCGTGCGCGGTGCGGCCCGCGGGCGGGCGTGTGTGGCGCGGACAGGCGGGCGCGGCGCGGGCAGGAGGTGTTGTGATACGGGGGCTTAGTTGCCGGTGTGCCAGAGCCACGAGCCCGGGGCGGCGGGGGGCGCGGGGAGGGTGGAGCGGGTGGATAGATCGATGGCGATGCCAAGCACGTTGACAGTTGCGCCGTTGGTCACGACGTTGGTCGCGAGCCACTCGATCTCGTCGTCGGTGAGGGCGCGGTCGAAGAAGGCGACGTCTTTGAGCGAGCCTGTGAGGGGGTTGCAGCCGCTGGCGCAGGCGGTGCCGACCTGGGCGCCGATGTACCAAGGCTGGGTGTTGCCCATGCCCGAGGCGCCGACGGAGAGGCCGCCGGTGACGCTGGTGTTGGTGCGGACGGACTGGCCGTCGACGAAGAGGCAGAGGCCCATGGCGGCGCCCGCGTCGCCGCAGCCGCGGATGGTGATGGTGTACCAGGCGGAGGTGCTGCTGAGGGCGTAGGTGAGGGTGGCGGTGCGGCTCGGCGTGCTGGCGGCGACGGTGAGGGTGGTGCGGTTCATGGTGACGATGAGCCCGCCGGTGCCGGTGGCGGGGAGGGCGGACTTCATGATGACGCCGCGGGTGGTGCTGTTGGAGGTGCTGGCGCGGACGCGGAAGGAGAGGGTGAAATCTGTGACGAGGGTGCGTGCATCGTGGGGGACGCGGATGAACGAGGCAGCGGAGCCGAGGACGGGGGCGGGTCGTCCCTTGTCGTCGGTGGCGAAGCCGGCGACGCCGACGGCGGAGTATGTGCCGGTGAGCCGGCCCATGAGGTCGTCGGCGTTGAGCGAGCCGTAGGGGTTGTCCAGCGGCAGGAGGAAGAGGGGGCCCAGGAGGAGGGCGCGGTTGTGGTAGTCGGCCTGTTCGCCCGGGATGATGACGCTGAGGGCGGCGGAGGCGCCGTCGACGGTGGCGCGGCCGACGAGGCGGGCGGGGTCGCCCGGGTCGTCCTGCAGGTCGTTGTCGCGCCAGTCGACCATGTCAACGGTGAGGTCGGCGTCGCCCAGGGTGAACTGGGCGTAGCGCGAGTCGCCCGGGGCGAGGGTGTCGCTCCAGTCGTCGCCCTCGTCGGCGATGCTCTGCAGGCCCGCTTCGACGGCGGAGGGGGCGGCGACGCGGGCGGCGATGAGGCTTGCCGTGGCGCGGGCGCGGTCGAGCCGGGCGCGGCGCACGCCCAAGGCGACGGCGGCCGCGGCGACGGCGACGAGCGTGACGGAGAGCACGAAGACGTAGGCGAAGGCGCGGCGGGGGCTCATCGCGTGTGCCCCCAGTTGACGGCGACGCCGGCGCGGGTGCGCACGGTGAGCAACTCGGCGACGAGCTTGCGGCCGCGGTAGACGCGGACGGTGGCGGCGAGGGCCGTGGTTTTTTGGTCGTTGCCCGAGGCGAGGTCGGTGAGGGTGGTCTCGCGGATCTCGACGGCGCGGGCCCAGGTGTCGAGGCCCGGGATGGTGTCGCCGGCGGCGGTC
Source organism: uncultured Phycisphaeraceae bacterium (assembly GCA_964496975.1). GTDB lineage: Bacteria > Planctomycetota > Phycisphaerae > Phycisphaerales > UBA1924 > CAZCBN01. Next base: position 17,304 of record CAZCBN010000047.1, on the reverse strand, counting down.
TGGGGCGGGCGTTCGCGCCAGCCGTCGTAGTCCTCGAACTGGGTGAATGTGTTGCGTGGGCCTGAGGAGGCGGAGACGTCGGCGAGGACATCGCCCACGAAGTCGACGGAGCCGGAGATGACGCCGACGCGTTCGAAGGCGGGCACAGCGGCCATTTCTTCGATGAGTTCCGCGGCGAGGGCGGTGCCCTGGGTGCGTTCCCACTCGCTCACGCGGAGGCGCGCGGCGACGCCGACGGCGTTCAGCGCGCCGGTGGTGACGATGCCGACGAGGGCGACGCAGACGACGGCCTCGGCGAGCGTAACGCCGGCGCGGCGGCGGGGGATCACGGCGCGGCCTCCTGCGGGTTTCGCAGGGCGACGGGGATGGTGATGGCGGCGCCGGACTCTGCCGCGATGGTGAGCGTCGCGACGGGCAGGCGGTCGGTGGCGGAGGAGAGGGCGATGGAGAACTCGGTGCACGGGTCGAGCAGGGTCCAGGTGAGGCCGTCGACGTCGGTGCGTGAGAGCGGGCCTGGGAGGCCCGAGGTGGCGCCGGCCCAGGTGTAGAGCACGCGGTTGTCGGCGCCGGAGCCGTCGCGGTCGCTGACGCGGACGGCGGTGATGCCGGCGGAAAGGGCTTTGATGCCGCGGGCTTCCATGAGGTCGGCGGTGAGGTACTCGGCGGCCTCGAGGAGCCGCTGGGCGTCGGCGGAGGGGTCGTTGTCTTGCGGGACGGAGGCGAGGGTGAGGCGGAGGGTGAGGAAGAGCGAGCCGATGACGATGGCGATGGTCGCCGCGGCGAGGGGGATCTCGACGAGCGTGACGCCGCGGCGGGCGGCCGGGGCTCGGGGTGTGTCGGCGGGCGCGGTCATGGCAGGGCCTCGACGAAGGCTCGGACGGTGGCCTCGGCGGGGGGTGTGGCGCTGGTGACCGAGAGCCCCGCGTCTCGAAGGTCGCGCGGGGTGAGGCGGATGAGTCCGCGGCGGAGCGTCTGGTCGGTGTCGTCCCATGCGGCGTAGCCGGCCCAGGGGCCCGAGAAGGCGAGGGCGGCGCCGACGCCCGAGAAGCGGCCCCACCCGTCGCACGCGAACCCGCCCCGGTCATCGAAGGCGGCGTCGGCGGTGACGAGGAGGGCGTCGGTGTTGTAGGGCTCGGCGTCGAACGCGACGGCGCGGACGGGCTCTTTGCGCGTAGCGCGGGCCGCGGCGTCAAGGACGACGAGCCGCGCCTCGGTGGGCTCGATCACGATGCGCCGGGCGGCGGCGGCGGCGCGGGCCTCGCGCCGCACGAGTTCAAACTCGGCGAGGACCCGGGCGGCGGCGAGGTCGGCGCGGGCCCGCTGCCCGGAGGCGGTGAAGCGCGGGGCGGCGACGCCGGCGAGGATCGCGATGACCGCCAACGACACGAGCAGCTCGGCCAGTGTGAAGGCCGGGCTGCCCGCGGAAGGGTGGTCACTTGTCGACGCCGAGGCCGCCGCTGACGTTGCCCGCTTCGCCGACGGGGAGCGCGTTGCCGCCGTCGATGATGGCGCCGGCATCGACGCTGTTTCCCCCGGCCTTGGGTGCACGGGCGAGGCCAAGGGGGGTGTCCCTTCAGTAGCTGGAGTAGGCGACGCCGCGCGAGTCATTGCCGGCGGCGTTGGGGGCGATGATGCCGGTGGTCTCGCTGTAGACCCAGGCGACGCCGTCGGCGGCGGTGGCGGCGACGACGTTCAGGCCCTTGTTCGCGCCGACCTTGATGGGCGGGATGGCCTGGAGGTAGGGCCCGAGGAAGTGGGTCGAGTCCGGGGCGGCGTTGGTGGCGCCGGCCTCGTCGCTCCACTGGGTGAGCTGGGCGGAGAAGGTGGCGACGGCGGGGTAGGTGCCGTTGTGCTCGGCGCGGTAGAGCTCGATCGCGTTGCGCAGCACCGCGAGGTCGGCCGCGAGGCTGGCGTCGGCGGCGCCGGCCGAGCCGCGGCTCATGCGCGGGATGGCGATGGCGCCGATGATGCCGAGGATGACGATGACGATGACCAGTTCGATCAGGCTGAAGGCCCGACGCGTCCGAATGCCGACCATGCAACACCTCCCGATTCGTCTCTGCGGTGCGGGCACCACGCCCGGGGAGCCGGCGTGGCTCGTTCGCCGCGTCAGCCCGTAGCCGGTGCATCGGGCGGATGGCTCCCTCGCTCCAGCGGGCCGGGGTGGGCCCGGGTGGGGGTCGTCCGCCTGCGCGGGTTGTGCGGCCCGGGTTATCGACGGAGGGGCAGAACGTGCTGTCCGCTCGGCCCCAGCAGGACGACGCCCGTGTCGTTGACCGCGATGAGGCGGTACTCGCCCGCGTCATCGCCGACGCGCACGGCCTTGCCGTTGAGCACCGCGACGCCGCCGCCGCGCGAGCGGAGCATGCCGCTGAGCCGGGGCAACGGCGCCGCGGGCGGCGCAGCGGCTTGTTCGGTGTTGGCGGGTGCGCCGAGTGCGCGGGAGGCCTCGGGCCGCGCGCCGCTCGGCCCGTTCGGGCGGAGCGCCGAGGCGACACGGATGAAGACATCAGGCGAGCCCTCGCCCGGCCTCAGGCCGTGCTGCTGCGCGAGCGCGTCGAGAAGCTGGCTCAGCGGGGGGCCCGCGGCGGCGGCGGCGAGGGCGGCGTCGGCGGGCGCCGGCCCGACGGCGGCGGTGCCCGCGGCGGCGGCGAGCGCCACGCCCGCGAGCACGCCGGCCACGGGGCTCTCGCCCGCGCCGTCACCGCCGGAGAACAGCAGCCGGTCAATGCCGAGCCCCGAGAGGCTCAGCCCCAGCGCGACGACCGCCAGGCGTGTGCGGAGCGACCGGCCCATACGGGGTGCATCGGCTGCCGCGGGGGGGCGGGCCGCGTCGGCGCGGGGCTCGGGGCTACTTCGCGGGCAGCGTGAACCACACAAGCCTCAGATCAAACCGGACCCACGAGCCCGGCGCCTCGTCGTCGAGGTTTTCGGACGGCTCGGGCACGGGCTCGTCGAGCGTGCCGGGCGCGGGGGCCGACGCGGCCTCCAGCGTGAGCTGCTCCACGGCGAGGTCGGGCATCGCGCCCGCGACGGCGTGGAGCGCCCGCACGACGTCCGCGAACCGGCCCGTGCCGGACAGCGAGATGGGCACGCGGTCCGCTTCGTCCCCGGAGACCGGCTCGCCCGGCAGCACGCGGTCCACCCGCAGCGCGTGCTCCTCGGCCAGCGCGACGAGCCCCGCGAGGCGCGTGTTCAGCACGCGCAGGGGCTGCAGCTCAAACGGGCGCTCCGCGAGCTCGCGGGCGATGCGCTCAACCTCCACCTCGCGCTCGGCCAGCACGGCGCGGGTCTGCTCAAGCTCAAGCTGGGCCGCGGCGAGCTCGGCCGCACGCACGTTCACCTCGGACTGGGCGCCCGACGCGGGCAGATAGCCGCCGAAGACGGCGAGCGCCGTCAGCCCCAGGGCGACGGCGAGCCCTGTCGCGTCCACCTTCCAGGGCCACGAAGACCAGCGCGACGGCCGCGGCGCGGGGTGTGTCATCGGGTGGCTCCTCGGCCTCGCGTCGGCGGGGTGGCTGGGGGCCTCGGCGTGCCGATCTCGCAGACGATCGAGAACGAGACGTTCAGGCCGGGGCCGTCGGCGTCGGGCGCGGCGTTCGCGGCGCGGGCGGTTTCACGCAGCGAGGTCCGGGCGAAGAGGCCCGCGCCGTCGAGCCGCTCCAAGAGGCCCGAAACGTCGGCGAGCTCGGCCGCGGCGCCCGACAGCTCCACCTCGATCACGCCCGTGGGGACGGGCGTGATGGAGACGCCGCCGAGCCGCACGCGATCGCCGCAGGTGTGGGCGAGGTAGGTGAGCAGCAGGCTCCAGTCGGGCGGCGTGCGCACGGCCCGCGCGGCGAGGAGCGCGCGGCGCGAGGTCGCGAGCTGCGCGTCGCGCTCGCGGAGCAGGGCCGTGGCGTCGGCCGACTCGCGCCGGGCGGCGCGCAGCTCGTCGGCGCCCGGGCCCTCCACCGTGGAGGCGGCGGCGAGCGCGGCGCCCGCCGACCCCAGCGCGGCGAGGCCGTAGATCGAGAGCAGCACCGCCCAGAGCCGGCGGCGGCGGTGCTCGCGGCGGGCCCGGAGCCAGGGGGCGGGGGCGAGGTTCGGCGCGTCGTGGTTCACGCGGCGGCCCCCCGAGATGTCGCCGAGCCGTTCGCCCACCGCGCGAGGGCGAGCACGCACGCCGACTCGCCCGGCCCGCCGAGCCCGGTCGGCCCGCGGCGCTGCATCGCGCCCGTTGGCACGACGAGCAGGCCCGTTGCCGCCTCGAGCCAGTCCGGCACCTCGTCGTCGTCCGCCGGGCCGCCGACGGGCGTGAGCAGCGCGGGCTCGCCCTCGCTCGTGAACTGCCGCGCGTACGCGAGCGAGCTGGCGAGCTCTTCCGCCAGCGTGCGGGCGAAGGCTTGCGCCGCGGTCGCCACCGCCGCGGCGACGGGCCCCCGCTCGCCCCGGCCCTCGCGCAGCGCCCACTCGGCGTCCACGGGGGACAGGCCCATGTCCTTCGCGACGCTCTCGATGAGCCGGCCCCACCCCGCGGCCGGGGTTGATCGCTCAAACAGCACGCGGCCCTCGCGGCAGATCACCAGCGTCGCGTTCGTCCAGCCCAGGTCGAGCACCGCCTGCACGGCCGCCGCGTCCATGCCGCGGGGCGTGGCCGCCGCCTTCGCCGCGGCGAACGACGGGGGCACGAGCCGCTCGCACTCCAGCCCCGCGCGGGCGAGGGCGTCGAGCAGCCCGGTCGCCGGCCCGTGCGGCATGGTGACGCCCACGGCGCGCTGCACGCCCCGCGACTGCCGCGGCATGGCCCACCAGCACATCTCGAACGAGCCGGGCTCGTACCCGCAGAGCCGCTCGGCCTCGCCCCGCGCGATCGCGTGCACCGGGGCGCCCGAGTCGTCCGGCGGCAGCTCGAGGCCCGTGAGCCGGAGCCACCGCTTCGGCGCGGTCGCCACCACGCGGTTGCCGCGGAAGCCCTGGCGCGCGAGCGCGTCGGCGAGGCGCTCGCACTCGCGGTCGTCCATCGCCGCGCCGGGCTCGTCGCGCAGCAGCGTCAGCGCGGCGACGGGCTCGCCGCCGCGGTCCACCTGCACGGCCCGCACGACGCGGCCTCCCAGGTCCAGCGCGATGGGCGAGTGCCCCCGGGCCATCACCCACCCCCTACGGGCGCCGGGCCCGACGCGATGGTCGACAGGTCGAACATCGGCAGGAACATGCTGATCGCGACGAACCCGACGATCACGCCCAGCACCATCAGCACGAGCGGCTCCAGCACGCTCGTCAGGCTCTTCAGCACGACTGCGTTGTCCTCGTCCAGGTGATCGGCCACGCTCGAGAGCACGTCGCCCACGCGGCCCGAGGCCTCGGCGTTCCGCACCGCCTCGGCCACCGAGGGCGTGATGAGCGGCGAGGAGAGGAAGCTCGACGCCAGCGGCTCGCCCCGCGTCACGTCCTCCGCCGCGCGGGCGAGCAGACGCCGGTACTCGTGGCTCGGCGTCGCGTCCCGCGCGAGCGACAACGCGTCAAGCATCGGCACCCGCGACTGCACCAGCACGCCCAGCACCCGCGCGACCCGGGCGACGGCCAGGCTCCGCGCCATCGGCCCGAACACCGGCACGCGGAGCCACACGCGGTCGATCACGCGGCGGCCCGCGGGCGTCTGCACCCACCACACCACGCCGCCGATCGCCGCCAGCAGCACCGGCAGCAACGCCCACCACCCGCCCCGCAGCAGGCCGCTGAGGTCGAGCAAGAACTGCGTGGTCGCCGGCATCGGCGCGCCGAGCGAGGTGAACATCGTCGCGAACCTGGGCACCACGAACAGCAGCATCACCAGCAGCACGAGCACCGCGATCACGCTCAGCACGGCCGGGTAGGCCATCGCGCCGAGCACCATGCCCCGCGTCCGCTGCTGCTGCCGCGTCAGCTCCGCGAGGCGGCGCAGCATCTCGTCAAGCCGGCCCGAGGCCTCGCCCGCCGCGACGAGGCTCCGCGTCACGGCGTCGAACTTGCGCGGGTGCCGCGCGAGCGCGCCCGCGAACGTCTCGCCCTCTTCCACCGAGCGCCGCACCGCCGCGATCAGCGAGCGCCACCGCTCGTCCCGCGTCTGCCGCTCGAGCGCGCCCAGCGCCGGCACCACGGGCGTGCCCGTGCCCACCAGCACCGCCATCTGCCGGCTGAACTCCGCGAGGTCTTTCAGACGCGCCCGGCCGGCGAACATCGCGCCCGCGGCGCGGTCGCCGCCGCCGCCGCCCGCGCCGCCGCTGCCGAGCCCGGCCTCGGCGCCGATCGCCGTCACGAACAGCCCGCGGCGCGACAGCTCCGCCTTGGCGTCGGTCGCCGACTCCGCCTCGATGACGCCCGAGGCTTTCGCCCCGCCGCGCTCGTACGCCTCGTAGACAAACTTCACGCCGCGGCCCTCCCGTCATCGGCCTCGCCCGGCGTTGAGGCCGCGTGGTCCGCGGCGGGCCCCGGGGCCGGGGCACCCTCCGGCGCCGCCTGCTCGTCGTCGCTCTGCGTCACGCGCAGCACTTCTTCCAGGCTCGTCTTGCCCGCGAGCGCCACCAGCACGCCCTCCTCGCGCAGCGTCTTGCCGCCCCCCGCGGCGTGCGCCTCGCGGATCACGTGCGTGGGCGAGTCCGCCGCGATGAGCCGGCGCAGCGTCGCCGTCACCTCGAGCACCTCGTAGATGCCCATGCGGCCCTTGAACCCCGAGTCGTGGCAGCGTTCGCAGCCGAGCCCCTTGCGGAAGGGCTTGTTGCCCACGCCCCCTGGCCCGTCACGCCGCAACTCCGCGTCGGCGAGCGCCTCGTCGCTCGGGAAGTACGTCGTCTCGCACGCCGGGCAGATCGTCCGCGCCAGCCGCTGCGCGACCACGCCCGTCATCGCGCTCGCGAGCAGGTAGGGCTCAATGTCCATGTCCCGCAGCCGCGCGACGGTGCTCGGCGCGTCGTTCGTGTGGAGCGTCGCCAGCACGAGGTGGCCCGTCAGCGCCGCCTGCACGGCGACCCGCGCCGTCTCCTGGTCGCGGATCTCGCCCACCATGATCACGTCGGGGTCCTGCCGCAGGATGCTCCGCAGCGCCCGCGCAAACGTCAGCCCGATCTGCTCGTTCACCTGGATCTGGTTGATCAGGTCCAGCTGATACTCCACCGGGTCTTCCACGGTCACGATGTTCAGCTCGGGGCTCCGCAGCAGGTCGAGCGCGCTGTAGAGCGTCGTCGTCTTGCCGCTCCCCGTCGGCCCCGTCACGAGCGCCATGCCGTGCGGCATCTTCAGCACGCGCTGGAATGTCTCGAGCGCCTCCTTGCGGAAGCCCAGCTCCCCCGTCCGCACGCGCAGGTTCCCCTTGTCCAGCACGCGGATCACGAGCTTCTCGCCCAGCAGCGTCGGCAGGCTGCTCACGCGCAGGTCGATCTCCCGCCCCTCCGCGACAAGCCGCACGCGGCCCTCCTGCGGGAGCCGCTTCTCGGCGATGTCCATCTTGCCGATCACCTTCACCCGGCTCACGATCGCCGCGTGCATCCCCGCGGGCGGCCGCATCAGGTCGCGCAGCACGCCGTCGATGCGGTACCGCACCCGCGTCCCGTTCTTGCTGGGCTCGATGTGCACGTCGCTCGCGCCGTCGCGCACCGCCGTCAGCACCGCGAGGTTCACGAGGTTCACGATCGGGCTGCCGTCGACCATCTGCGTCAGGTCGCTCGCCCCGCCCTCGTCCACCGCCTCCCGCTCGATCACCTCGATGTCGCTCTCGCTGAGCGACGTCAGGAACTCGTCGACGTCGATGTCCTCGCGGCTGTACTTCTTCAGATACTCCGCGATGTCCCCGTCGAGCGCCAGCACCGGCCTCACCCGGCACCCCGTCAACTCGCGCAGCCGGTCGATCGTCGGCAGGCTCGTCGGGTCGCTCATCGCCACTGTCAGCACGCCCCGCACGCGGAACATCGGGATCGCGCGGAGCCGCTCGCACTCCCCCTCCCCAAGCTCCTTCACCAGCGCGCCGTCGATCAGCCCGTGCCGGAGCCTGCACCCCTGCACGCCCTGCGTCCGAGCCAGCGCGCTCACCAGCGCGCCCGCCGACACAACGCCCTGCTCCACCAGCACCTCACCCAGCTTGCGGCCCGTGCGCCGCTGCTCGGCGAGGGCGCGGCGCAGCTGCTCCTCGCTCACCTCCCCCGAGGCGACGAGCATCTCCCCCACGCGTTGCCGCGGCGCCGCCGTCATGCCATGAAGCTCCGCACCGCGTCGTTCGCGTCGGCGTAGCACTCAAAGAACCCGCCGACCTCGGTCAACGCAAAGACCTCGCGCAGCGTCTCGTTCACGCCGAACATCTTCAGCCCCTGCCCCGTCTCGGCGAGCCGCTCGCTCAGGTCCAGCAGCGACTCAAGCCCGGCGCTGTCCACGTACGACACCTCCGCCGCGTCAAGGGCCACCCGCCCGTGCGACCGCGCCGCCGCCGCCGAGGCCGTGCGCAGGAACACCGCCGCGTCGTCCCCCGCCAGCGGCCCGTCGGGCCTCAGCAGCAGCACGGCCCCGTGGTGTTGCTCCTTGATCCGCACGGTTTGCTCCCCCGTCAGAATGGCCGCGCCGGCGTGTTACCCCGGCGCCCGGCACGTCTCGCGCCGCCTCACGCCGCCGCGCGACGCGTCTCGCCCAGCGGCACCGTCAGCGTGAAGGTGCTCCCCTTGTTCAGCTCGCTCACCACCGACACGTCGCCCCCGTGCAGCCGCGCGACCTCGCGCGCCAGCGCAAGCCCAAGGCCCGACCCCGTGATCCCCGAGAGCCGCGGGTCGTTCGCCCTGTAAAACCGCTCGAACACCCGCGCCTGCTCCTCCGGCGCGATGCCGATGCCGCTGTCCACAACGTCCACACGCAGCAGGCCGTCCTCGGCCTCCACGCGCACCCGCACGCTCCCGCCGCGCGGCGTGTACTTCACCGCGTTCCCCACCAGGTTGTGCAGGCAGAGCGTCAGCTTGTCCCGGTCTGCCGCCGCCACGGGCCACTTGGGCGGCAGGTCGAGCGAGAACTCGATCGACTTCTCCTTCGCCTGCGGCCCAAAGTCCGCATGCAGATCCTCGAACACCTGCTCCAGCCGCACGCTGCCGACGCGGAGCCGCATCGACCCGGACTCGATCTCGCTCGCGCTGAGCATCTCGCCCACCACGCGCTCCAGCCGCCGGCTCTCGCTGTTGATCGTGTTCAGCGCCCGCTGCACCAGCGCCGCGTCCCGCTGCCCCTCCTCGATCGCCTCCTCCACCAGCAGGCGGATGTTCGTCAGCGGCGTGCGCAGCTCGTGCGTCGCCTGCGCCACGAACGACTGCCGGGCCCGCTCCGCCGCACGCTGCTGCGTCACGTCTTCAATCACCGCGATCGCCGCCGCCCGGTCCGTGTGCCGCACGCGCCGCACCGTCAGCCGAAAGACGCCCGCGCCGTCCCCTGCCGCCGCGGCGCGAACCGCGCGCGGCGAGCCGGTCCCGGCGTTCGCCCCGTTCGCCCCATTCCCGCCGCTCTCCGACGACGCGTCCCCCGCCCGGCGCGTCCCGCCCGGTTCCTCGCCGCCCGGCGCGGCGGGCGCCTGCCGCTCCAGCTCCACTACCTCGCGCCCCATCCCAAGCCGCAGCACCCGCGCCACCGCCGCGCTCACCCGCGGATCACCAAACAGCTCTCCCGGGTCGGCCCCGACCAGCTGCTCGCGCGGCGTCTCCAGCAGCGCCGCCGCGGCCCCGTTGCCGAAGTCCACACGCCCCGTCTCGTCCAGCAGCAGCACGCCGTGCCAGATCGCGTCCAGCGCCTCGGCAAGCCCCGAGTGCCCGGCCCCAAACCGCCCGAGCGCCGCCGCCTCGACGGCGCGCCGCCGTTCCTGCTGCGCCGGCTGCCGCGACTGCTCCACCAGCCCGTTCCATGCCCCCGCCAGCGGTCCCAGGCGTTCGGCGACGCGGAGCGCCCCCGCGTCCGCCTCCCCGGCCGACACGGCCTCGAGCGCCGTCGCGATGAGCGCAAGCTCCCGCACCCGCCGCCGCGTGCGCAGCACGGCCGCGCCCGACACGCCCGCCAGAATCGACACCGCGCCGAGCGCCACCTCCGTCGCCAGCGCGTGGTCCCCGGCCAGCAGCCCCGTCGCCCCCGCGGCGAGCCACCCGCACCCGAGCACGGCCGTCCCGCACGCGAGCGCACCGGGTCCGAGAACCCCGAGCCCGAGCAGGCCCACCACGCCACGGCGCGACCAGCCGCGACGCGGCGGCTCGATCCCTGCACCCACTTCGCGGTGACCTCCGCCCACGGCGCAACCCCAGCGGCGGCCCCAATCCGAATCGGATCGGTAACCCCGCTCGGCTATCGGCCCACCCGTCGCGCCGCGCAACCCCCGCACCGGCGATGCACCAACGCCCCCGGCACCATGCGCCGGTTGATCGCCTGATCTGGTTGCTCCGTTATCGAGACCTCTCGGGCAACATCTGCGCGATCTGCACCGCGTTCTGCGCCGCGCCCTTCAACAGCTGATCCCCGGCGACCAACACCCCCCACCCGCGGCACCGCCCCGCCGAGTCAGGATCACCCACACTCGGGTCGGGCCGGATCCGCCCCACCAGCACCTCGCGGCCGCCAGAGGCCTTCCGCGCTGTTGGGAAGCTGTTCGCCGCGCGGTCGTCGATCACGCGCACCGACGCGCCGTGCGCGATCGCGCCCCGCACCTCCGCCTCGCTCGCGGGGCGGGTCAGCTCCACGCTCGCCGCGATCGTGTGGCTCCGGAACACCGGCACCCGTACGCACGTCGCAAAGACCCGCGCCCCCGGCTCGTCCCAGATCTTCCGCGTCTCGTGCACCGCCTTCAGCTCCTCGGCGTTCATCCCGCTGACGGGGTCAACGGCCGAGTCGTGGCTGAACACGTTGAACGCGCACGGCTCGCGGAAGACCGACGGCGCCGGCTCGGCCCCCGCGAGGTAGCCGGCCGCCTGCGCGCGCAGCTCGTCCATCGCCGCCGCGCCCGCCCCGCTCACCGCCTGATAGCTCGCGATCACCAGCCGCTGCACGCCGAACGCTTTTCGCAGGGGCGTCACGCCGACGAGCGTGATGATCGTGGTGCAGTTGGGGTTGGCGATGATGGGCCGCCGCGGGTCCAGCCGCTGCAGCGCGGCGGGGTTCACCTCGGGGACCACCAGCGGCACCGCCGGGTCCATGCGGAAGGCCGACGAGTTGTCGATCACCACGGCCCCGCGTGCCGCCGCGGCGGGGGCCATTTCTTTGGCAAGGTCGCTGGAGACCGCCAGCAGCGCGACGTCGCACCCGTCGAAGATCGCCGCATCCGGCTCGCGCAGCGCCAGCGTGCCCGCGCCGTAGGGCACGCGCTTGCCGGCGCTGCGCTCGCTGCCCGCCGCTCGCACCCGCTCGGCGGGCACGCCCGCCTCGGCCAGCAGCATCAGCATCTCAACGCCCACGGCGCCCGTGGCGCCGACAACCGCGATGGTGGCCTCTGCAAGGTTCACGCCGCGCCTCCTCCGGGCCGCGAACACGCCGCCCGCGGGCCGAGGCTAGCCCCGCGCCGCGGGGACGCGGAGGGCGGACGATGGGCCGAACGTCTCGCCCCGCCGCGGTCTCCGCGTCCCCACGGCGCGTCCCCACGGCGCGTCAGGGCGACGCGTTCAGGAAGTCGCCCACCAGCGCCGAGAGCCCGGCGTTCGGCAGCAAAAAGCTGTCGTGCCCCTCCCCCCCCGGCAGCGTCGCGTGCGTCACGCCGAGCCCCTCCCCGAGCGCGGCCTCGGCCAGCCCAGCCGAGCACGCGGGCGGGAAGAGCCAGTCATCCTCAAACCCCACGAACAAAAACCGCGACCGGCTCCGCGCAAACGCCGCGCGGTCCGAGCCCCCGTGCCGCGACAGGTCGAAGTAGTCCATCGCCCGCGTGATGCGCAGGTACGCGTTCGCATCAAAGCGGTCGAGGAACCGCCGCCCCTTGTGCTCCAGGTACGTCTCGATGTTGAACTGCGGCCGCGCGTCATACTCCGGCCCCTCCCCGCGGCGCAGCCCCCGCCCGAAGCGCCGCTCCAGGCTCGCCGGGCTCAGGTACGTGACGTGCGCCACCGACCGCGCGATCGCGAGCCCCGCCGCCGGGGGCTCGCCGGGCTCGTACCACCCGTCGCGGAACGCCGGGTCGGCGAGGATGGCCGCCCGCCCGATCGCGTTCCACCCGATGCCCTGCGCATCAAGCCTCGCCGACGAGGCCAGCACCGCCGCCCGCTCGGCAAAGCCCGGGAACCGCACCGCCCACTCGAGCGCCTGCATCCCCCCGAGCGACCCGCCGATCACGAGTGCCAGCCGCGGCACGCCGAGCCGGTCCAGCAGCGCCCGCTGCACCCGCACCATGTCGGCCACCGTCACATACGGGAACGTCGGCCCGTACCGCCGGCCCGTCTGCGGGTCCACGCTCAGGGGCCCCGTGGTCCCGGCGCACCCGCCCAGCACGTTGCTCGCGATCACCCACCAGCGGTCGGTGTCGATCGCGCGGCCCGGGCCGATCAGGCTCTCCCACCACCCGGGCCGGTCGCGCTCGCTCCGCCGCAGCGCGTGGCTGTCGCCGCTCAGCGCGTGGCACACCAGCACGGCGTTGCTGCGATCGGCGTTCGGCGTGCCGAACGTTTCGAACGCGACACGCACCGAGTCCAGCGTGCGCCCGCAGTCCAGCCGCAGGGGCCGCCGGGCGTCGTACACCTGCCACACCCCCTGCCCGGTGACCTCGCCGTGCGAGGGGCCCAGCGTTGCGGGCTGGGGCTGGCTTTCATGGTGGCCCAGCGTGGCAGGCTGGGGCTGGCCTTCATGGTGGCCCAGCCTTGCAGGCTGGGCCGGGTTCCATCCCTCGTCTTGTTCCACACCCACCGCCACGGGCTGCACGCCCGTGCCACTGGGAACAGCCACCGGAGACGCCGTGCCTCGTTCGCGTGCGCTCATCGCGTCGCCGCCTCCAGCGCCTGGTCGATGTCCGCGATGATGTCGCGCACATTCTCGAGCCCGATCGACAGCCGCACATAGTCCGGCGTCACGCCCGTGAGCCGCTGCTCCTGCTCGGTCAACTGGCTGTGCGTCGTGCTCGCCGGGTGGATCGCCAGGCTCTTCGCGTCGCCGATGTTCGCCAGGTGGCTCAGCAGCCGCAGGCTCTCGATGAACGTCCGCCCGGCCTGGGCCTCGCGCCCGGCCGGCGCCTTGACGCCGAAGCCCACGATCGCGCCGAAGCCGCCGGTGAAGTACCGCTTCGCGTTCTCGTGGGCCGGGTGGTCTGGCAGGCTCGGGTGGTTCACCCACGCCACGCGCGGGTGCCGGGCGAGATGGGCCGCCACGGCCGCGGCGTTGGCGTGGTGCGCCGGCACGCGCAGGTGCAGCGTCTCAAGCCCCTGCAGGAACAGGAACGACGCGAACGGGCTGAGCGTCCCCCCGAGGTCGCGGAGCAAGTGCGTCCGCGCGCGCACGATGTACGAGATGTTCCCCGCATCCTTCAGCGCGTCGGTGAAGACGAGCCCGTGGTACGAGGGGTCGGGGCTGTTGAACTCGGGCCACTTCGCCCGCTCCGCCGTCCAATCAAACCGGCCCGAGTCGATCACCGCGCCGCCGATGTGCGTCCCGTGCCCGCCGATGAACTTGGTCAGGCTGTACACCACGATGTCCGCGCCGTGGTCAAACGGGCGGAAGACCACGGGCGTCAGCGCCGTGTTGTCCACGATCACCGGCAGCCCGAGCCGGTGCGCCCGGTCGGCGATGGCCCGGTAGTCCGGCACGTCGTTCCGCGGGTTGCCGATCGCCTCGAGATACACGGCCCGCGTCTGCGAGTCAACCAGGCCGTCGAGCGTCTCGGGCCGCTGCGGGTCAAAGAACCGCGCCTCGATCCCGAACCGCGCCAGCGTGTTGCGGAAGAGCGTGTACGTCCCGCCGTACAGGCTCGTGCCGCTCACGATGTTCTGCCCGCTCCGCGCGATGTTGATGATGCTGTACAGGATCGCCTGCTGCCCGCTCGACACCGCCACCGCCCCCACGCCGCCCTCGAGCGCCGCGAGGCGTTTCTCGAGCGCGTCCGTCGTCGGGTTCATGAGCCTGGAGTAGATGAACCCGTTGGTCTTCAGCGCAAACAGGTCCGCCGCGTGCTGCGTGCTCTCGAAGACGTAGCTGCTCGTCGCGTAGATCGGCACCGCCAGCGCCCCCGTCGCCGGGTCGCGCTGCTGCCCGGCGTGCAGCGCGTCCGTCGCCCGCGGGTGCAGAACGGCGGCCGCCAGCGGGTCAAACGCCCCGTGCTCCGGCCCGCCCACGTGCCCGTTGCCGAAGAGTTCAGTCGCGGTGCGCGCAGAGATCGCGCCGGCCGGTGTCGCGGTCGTCATCTTGATACCCCTTCAATGGTTCGGACGACGCACGCCACACCGGCGCGCGCCGCCGGTGTTCATGCCCGTGTGCCCGGCCCCGCCGTCCACGCGGACGAGTGGTCGCGCCACAACTCCAAAAGGTCCGCCATCACGGATTCGCTCGTGGGCCACCGGCCCGCGCCGGAGCCCGTCACAACCGTCTGTTCGCCCCGCGCCGACGTGAACGCCACGCGGTTCGTCGCCCCCGGCAGGTCGGACAGGGCATCCCCCGCCGGCACCCGCTCCAGGCTCACCGAGGCGTGCCACCGCCCCGCCTCGCGCCGCAGGCTCGCCACGTGCCGCAGGGGCCCTTCCCCCGCCGGCGCTCGTGCGATGGCCCCCGCATCAAGCCCCTCACGCCGGATGTCCGCGAACGACAGCACCTCGCCCGCAACCTCCCGGCTGATCAGCAGCAGCTTCTGCGCCGCGTCTGATCCGTCCAGGTCCAGCGTCGGGTCTGCCTCGGCGTATCCAAGCCGCTGCGCTTCGTCGAGCGCCGCCGCGAACGTGCCGCCCTGCGCCACCAGGTTCAGGATGAAGTTCGTCGTCCCGTTGATCACGCCCCGCACCGACGTCACCGGCTCCCCCGCCGACGCCACCCGCCGCGCCGTCTCAAGCACCGGCGTCCCTCCGCCGACCGACGCGCTGAAGCGGAGTCTCCCCCCGCCCGCGTCCCGCGCCGCCGCGATCTCCCCCCAGCGTGTCGCGAGCGCCGCCTTGTTCGCCGTCACCACGGCCTTGCCCGCCCGCAGCCCCCGCGTGATGTGGTCCACCGCCGCGCCGGTCCCGCCGATCAGCTCGACCACCACGTCGTGCGGCCGCCGAAGCACCTCGTCGACATCCCCCGACAGCACCCCCGGCCCAAGCCCGCTCGCCGCGTGCTTCCCGGGGTCGCGCACCGCCGCGCCCACGAGCGTGAACCGCTCCGCCTCGTCCGCAAGCCGCCGCGCTACGCCCAGGCCCACGGTGCCGAGCCCGAGCAGCGCAACCCGCAGCGGCGGTGGTGGGGGGCTCGCCGGCCTGCGCACGCTCGACGGCTCCCCCGCGCTCGCCCCGCCGATCAGCGTGCCGCCCGTGCTGTGCAGCGCCTGCACCCGCAGGCTCTCCCGGCGTTCCCGCGCAAACCGCACCGCCTTCACCTGCACCAGCACCTCGGTGATGCGCTCCACCTCGTCCCACGACACCCGCTCCAACCGCGCCGGCGGCGGCCCGGGCGTCGCGGGGTCGCGCTCGTACAGGCCGTCCACGTCCTTCAGCAGCACCACGTCCGCGTGCAGCGCATCGCCCAGCAGCGCGGCCGTCATGTCGCTCCCGCCGCGCCCCAGCAGCACGCTGCCGCCCCGCTCGTCCACGCCCCCGAAGCCCGGCACAATCGCCACAACGCCGCGCGACAGCGCCGAGCGAATCGGCGAAACGTCCACCGACTCCGGCGTCGCCGCGTGCCCGGGCCCGCGCGCCACAAGCCGCAGGCTCCGCGCGTCAAACCGCTCCGCCGCCACGCCCGCCTGCCGCAGCGCCAGCTCCAGCAGCGCCGCCGCCGCACCCTCTCCCGTCAGCAACAAATCCGCGAACGCCGGGCCGGACGGCTCCTCCACCGTCCGGCCCGCCGTCGCGATAAGTCCATCCGTCGTTTCGCCGATCGCCGACACCACGGCGACAACACCCCGCCCCTCCCGCACCCACCGGTACACCTCGCCCGCCGCCCGCCGCCCGCTCTCCGCCCGCGGCAACACCGACGAGCCGAACTTCAGCACCAGCGGCCGCTCGCTCCCCGATCCCCACGCTGCCGCCGCTGCCGTCGCCATCTCGCATGCTCCAAAGGGCTGCCCACCCCGGGCCCGCCGCTTGCCAACCCCGCATCCCTGCCAATCCCGCCAGCTCCCGGCGCCTTGCCCCGCACCACCGCGGCCCAAAAACACAAACACCACCGCGTGGGCGGTGGTGCTGCCGGTCGTTCATCATCCCCGGGACGCTCAGTCCCAGCAGATCAGCACGAGCCGGGCCCACCGCCCGAACCACACATGCACGGCATCATGCACATGCCGCAGAAGCAGCACATGCAGCAGGCCCGTTTGTGGTTGGGGAGGTGGTGGCTCATGAAATCTCTGATCCAAAGCATAATCGCCCCCCGCCGCCTGTCAACCAGACCGACCGGGTTCGTCCGCGGCAACGCGTTCTGAGCCCCACGGCCGACCCTCGCGGCCGACGTGGGCGGCATCCCGTGGCGGCCGCCCCCCGCGGTAGCATCCCGCCGTCGGGCCCGTGGCGGAATCGGCAGACGCAGCGGACTTAAAATCCGCATCCCCGAAAGGGGAGTGGGGGTTCAAGTCCCCCCGGGCTCAGTGCGGTCCCTGGTCACCCAGCGCGACGTGAGCCAGGACCACCCAAGCCGGGCGTCCCGCATTCGTGCGTTGGGCGCCCGATGCGTGTCTCGGGTGTCAGACGCCCACCAGAAACCCAGTGCCCGCTGTGATGTCGTGATGCCGCTGGCGGTCGGTCGCGATCGCGAACGATCGCCGTAGCCGCAGCTCGGGTCATGCCCTTCCCGCGATCCGCGCGGGCTGGAAGGCTGGCCTGACGCGACGTTCCACAAAGCAGCGAAGCGGAAGAAGACAATCCAAAAAAGAACAACGCCCTGCTGAAGGTGGCAGGGCGAGGATCTGTGCAAAGCCAGGGCGAACGTGCCGCCCTTGGCAAGGAACAGTTGGGTCCACGCCTCATCAACGCGTTGCCGCGTCAAGAGCCGAGCCGCGGGATTAGCGACTCGGGCGAGTAATGCGCTCACGATCCGGGTGCAGGTCGCCCTGCGGCCGCACGCGGGCTCGCAAGGAGCCAGCGGGCGACCCGTCTGCGTCCGTCGAGACAAGCTCGATCGGAGTGGTGCAGACGAAACCCGGTCTAAGGAAATCCCTTAGAAAGGAGGTGATCCAGCCGCAGGTTCTCCTACGGC
>CAZCBN010000046.1:0-22871 GCA_964496975.1 uncultured Phycisphaeraceae bacterium | reverse complement strand
CCCCAAGGACCGCGACATCGCGATGGTCTTCCAGAACTACGCGCTCTACCCGCACATGAGCGTGTACCAGAACATGGCCTTCGCGCTCAAGCTGCGCAAGGTGCCGCGGACGGAGATCGACCGCCGCGTGCGCGAGGCCGCCCGCACGCTCGGCATCGAGCACCTGCTGGACCGCAAGCCCCGGGCGCTCTCCGGCGGCCAGCGGCAGCGCGTCGCGGTGGGCCGGGCGATCGTGCGTGAGCCCAAGTGCTTCCTGTTCGACGAGCCGCTGAGCAACCTTGACGCGAAGCTCCGCGTCACCACGCGGGGCGAGCTGAAGGCCCTGCATCAGCGGCTGCGGACGACGACGGTGTACGTGACGCACGACCAGGAAGAGGCGATGACGCTGGGCGACCGCGTCGTCGTGATGAGCGAGGGGCTGATCCAGCAGGCGGACGCGCCGCTGAATGTCTTCCGCCACCCGGTGAACCGGTTCGTCGCCGGCTTCATCGGCACGCCGCCGATGAACTTCTTCGAGGGCTCGGCCGAGCTCGTCGGCGACGGCGTGGTCTTCACGCTCGCCGACCGGGCGTGGGGCGGCGGCGAGATCCGCCTGCGCGTGCACGCCGCCCACACGGCGTCGCTGCGCGAGGCCGTGCAGACCGGCCGCGGGGCCTCGCTCGTGCTGGGCGTGCGCCCGAGCGCGCTGAGCGAAGCCGCGGTGGGCGAGGCCCAGAGCCGGGCCGCGGCCGAGGGCCGGCTGATCCCCGCCCGCGTCGCGCTCGTCGAGCCGCTGGGCGACCAGATGGACCTGCACCTGACGCTCGCCGGCGGCCGGGGCTTCACGGCCCGCGTCCCCGCGCACGGGTTCAACCCGCCGGGGCGCGACACCGCGCTCGCGGTGGACACGTCGCAGTGCCACTACTTTGAGCCCGGCGAGTTCGGCGTGAACCTCGTGGCCCGGCAGCTCGAGCCCGAGCCCATGACGGCCTGAGCCCCCCCACCGCCCGACTGGCCCGCACGCGATGCCGACGCCGCCCCCCGCTGAGCCAACTCCCGGGCCAAGCCCCGCGCCAGAGCCCGCACTTGGGCCCGCACCAGGGCCCGCGCCACCGGCCGACGCGCTCCGCCGGGAGATGGACGCCCGGCGCGACGACGCCCGACGCGCCCTCGCGGGCATGACGCTCGACACCTATCAACACCTCGCGTCACGGGCGGAGCGGCTCGCCGGCGTTCTGGCTGATGCTGGTCTGGGGCCGGCGCTGGGCGAGGCGCGGCGGGTGCTGGCCGACGTTGCGGCGCTGCTCGCCTCCCCGTCGGCCGAACGCGTGCCGCCGACGAACGACCAGGTGTACGCCGCGGCGATGCGGGTCGCGGAGCTTGATGCCATGGCCAGCTCGCTCGGCCTCGTCGGTGGACGCGGGCCGTCGCGGGCGTTGGCGTGGGCCGTTGCGGAGCTTGCCGCGTGGGCCGAGGCCGACGCGGCGTGCAAGCGGCTTCGCCTGCGGCTCGTGGCCCGGCTCGCGGCAGGGGGCGTGCGGCCGCTCAAGCCGCTGCATGCAACGCGACCAGACGACGATCCGCCGCACGACGACGCGGCGCCGGTGAGCATCGCCACCGGCCGGTGGGAGACGGCGTTGGCCTTCGCGGTGCTGTGGCCGGGCGAGGCGTGGAGCGAGGCGGCGCGGCGGGGCGGGGCGGGGCTGTGTCGCGTTCGCCGGCCGGGCGTTGTTGCGATCGACGTCTCCGCCGACGCGGCCTTGCACGACGAGACGCTCCGCGTTGACGGCGATCGGGCGGGGGGCGAGGCGCTGTCGCGGTGGCTTGACCAGCGGCTGCGGGATGAGATCGCGGAGGTCGGCCGGGTGCTGGCCGAGGCCGGGGCGTTCGGCGTGCTCGCGACGGCCCGCGGCAGGGCCCTGCACGTGGCGAGCGGCCGCGTGGCGTGGCACGAGGCGCGGGTGATCGGCGACACGCGGCCGACGAACTCGGCGGAACGAGGCATGCTGTCGCACCTCGCGCGAGCGCTCGGCGACGCGGACGCCTGAGACGGCGGGAAAAGACAACGGCCCGGGCATGCCCGGGCCGTTGCGAGTGAAATCGTGAAGCTTTCGTGACACCGTCGCCCACCCGCGCCGGATGGCCCGGGGCTCGAAGATTTAGTCTTCGAAGGCGAAGATGCGCGTCACGTTGCCGTTGGCGGCCTGCTGAACCTGGTTGTAGATCTGGAGGGTGATGTTGCGACGGCCCGCTTCGCCCGTCGTCGCGTTCACGTTGGCGAAGTCGCGGTCAGCAATGTTGCCCTGCGTCGACCCGTTATCCTCCTGCTCGCTCACGAACAGGTTGTCCGACTGGTTCTGCTGGGCGGGCTGCACGCCGGCACCGGTCAGGACGTAGATGACCTGATCGGGGTCGGGCTGGCTCTCGAAGGCGACGTGGCTGTCGTTGTACCCAACGAGGCCTTCCCAGCGGCCGCGCGAGCCGTGGGTGTTCAGGCTCAGGGAGTTGATGCCGATGCTTGCGTTCACGTCGCCGGGGTTGGTCGCGCCGAGGAGTTGGAACTCGGTGGCCGTCGCCCCGACCGGCGAGCGGGCGGCGAAGGCCGGACCGCGGTTGGCGAGGATCGCCTCGGTTGCGTTGAACGTGTTGCGCCAGAGCTGGCGGCGGAGAGCGAAGGGCGGGAGGTGGGCGTAGGACATGCCGCCGTTGCGGTTGTTGTTCGGAGCAGCCCGGAGGGGGTGGGCGTTGCTGTACGTGTTGGTCGGCGGCTGCGCACCAACGCGGTTCGGAGCCGACGGCGCGCCGTGGGCCACAAAGCCGGGGTCCCACAGGGCGAGCGACCGCTGCTGCACGTTCGTGATCGCGGAGGGCTCGCTGAACTCGTACGCGTTGTCCTCGGCGAAGGCGGCGCTGTTCGGCTCGGCCGGGCTGATCATGATCTCGGTGGGGACGAAGCCCTGGAAGATCAGGATCGAGAAGATGTTGCCCGAGGTGTTCTTCAGCTCGGGGGTGGTCGTTGCGACCATGTTCAGCGTGTTGTTCGCCGAGTCGACCAGGCTGGGCAGGGGGTAGCGGTCGCGGTTGTTGCCGGCGTAGATCGCCAGGCTCTGCACGACCGAGCGGATCTGGCTGCTGTCCTTCAGGCGACGGGCGCTGCGGCGGGCCTTGCCCAGGGCGGGCAGCAGGATGCCGATGAGCAGCGCGATGATCGCGATCACGACCAGCAGCTCGATGAGGGTGAAGCCGCTCTTGCGGCGAGTGGACGTCGTCATGGCTTGAATCTCCGCGTCTGCCGCACGTCTCACCCGTTCGCGGGCGATCGATGCACGGCAACGCATGTGCGTGTGCGATACCAGAGCATGGCCACCAAGCCACACCCACCAACACTGGCGATCCCCGCCGGTGGGCCTTCAGCGATGCTGAGGGGGGCCCGGGCGGGGAGAGGTCGGGTTGTCGCTCACGCGGGGGTTCGGGAGGGGACAAGGGTGGTCGCCAAAGGCGACCGATGAGTGCAGATACCGACAGATCCGAACCGTCGCGCGGGCAAAGCACGCGTGCGGGCGAACAATACACCAATCCATTCGGCTTTCAAGCCCGGATGTTCCCGGGCTGGCAGCCTTTTCCCGTCGGCACAGGGAACGGCACCCGTCGGCTAGGCTCACGCCGGGCGGGTGCGCGGTGTGGCCCGACGCGGGCCCCGATCAAATCCCCCATCCGCGCCATGCTCCCCCCCATCAGGGCCATGCCCCCGGAGACGCTTGTGATGCCCCACTCTGCCCCCACCCGTGAGGACCGGCTCCGCGAACTCGGCTTGGAGCTGCCCGCCATGAACGCGCCGGTGGCGAACTACGTGCCGGGGGTGATCACCGGACGGTTGCTGTTTGTGAGCGGCCAACTGCCGGTGCGCGACGGCGTGCTGCTCGGGCATGGCACGGTGCCGGGGGTGGTGAGCGTGGAGGTGGCGACGGCGTGCGCGCGGCAGTGTGCGCTGAACGCGCTCGCGGTTGTTCACGCGATGGTCGGGTCGCTGGACCGGGTCCGGCGGGTCGTGCGCGTCGGCGTGTGGGTGGCGAGCGACCCCGGCTTTGAGGGCCAGCCGGCGGTCGCGAACGGCGCAAGCGACCTGCTGGTGGCGGTGTTCGGCGAGGCGGGGCGGCATGCGCGCGCGGCGGTGGGCAGTGTGGCCCTTCCGCGGGGCGCGGCGGTGGAGCTCGACCTTGTGGTGGAACTGCACGAGGGCGCGTGACCGCGGCGGCGAGCGGCCCTGCGCCGCGTGGGGCCGGGTTACTGCGGCGGGGTGGGCTCGGCGAAGGCGGGGCGCCAGGGCGTGCGCGGGGCGTCGGGCTTTGCGCGCAGGAAGCGGGCGCCGGTGTTGGCCTGCCACGTGAGCAGTCGGTTGTGGAGGTCCGCGGCGATCGCCGGGTGCGCGGCGGCGACGTCGGATGTTTCGCTCGCGTCGCGGGCCAGGTCGTAGAGGTGCACGCGGCCGTCTTCGAGGCGTTGGACGAGTTTCCAGCGATCGAACCGCACGGCGGCGGCGGGGAAGCCGCCTTGGTTTGCGTAGTGCGGGTAGTGCCAGAACAGGGGTTCGCGGGGAAGGGCCTCGGTGGCTGTGAGGGCGGGGCGGAGGGAGTGGCCGTCGGTGTGCGCGGCGTGGGCGGCGATGTCGAGGCCGGCGGCGTCGACGATGGTGGCGAAGACGTCGGTGCCGATGGCGCGGGACTGGCAGGTGGTGCCCGGGGTGGTGACGCCGGGCCAGCGGACGAGGAGGGGGACGCGGAGGCCCCCCTCGTAGATCCACCCCTTGCCGCCGCGCAGGGGGAGGTTGGAGGTGGGGCTTCCCTCGGCGGTGGAGAGGCCGCCGTTGTCGGAGGTGAAGATGATGAGCGTGTTGCCCGCGAGGACGGCGGTGTCGAGCGCGTCGAGCAGGCGGCCGATGTGCTCGTCCATCGCCTCGACCATGGCGGCGTAGACGGCGTGGTCCTGCACGCGGCGGACCTTGCGGGTCGGCTCGCGGTCGCGGACTCGGTCCCAGGCCTGCTCTTCGTCGGCGAAGCGCTGCGCGTCGTCGTGGGCGACTTGGTCTCGGCGGGCTTCGTACTTCTGCACGAGGTCGGGGCGGCCCTGCAGGGGCGTGTGAACGCTGTAGTAGCTGAGGGTGACGAAGAAGGGCCGCGGGTCGTCGCGGGCGATGAAGGCGATGGCCTCGTTCGTGAGCCGCGCGGGGAGGTGCTCGCCCTCGGGGGCGTTGGCGAGGCCCGGCAGCGCGTCGGCGTACGGGGCGAAGTAGCCGCCGGGCCCTGGGGAGCCGGCGCCGGACGCGCCGATGCTGACCTCGAAGCCGCGGCGGTCGGGCTGGTGCTCGGGCTCGTGGCCCAGGTGCCACTTGCCGCAGTACATGGTTCGGTAGCCGCGCGCGTGCAGGGTTTCGGCGATGGTGACTTCGGTGGGCGGGAGGTGGTCGACGTTCTCGGCGGTGAGGAAGTTCTCGCTGCGATGGGGTCGCGTGTCGAACCACTCGGTGGTGGCGGTGCGCGCGGGGTAGCGGCCGGTCATGAGGCTGACGCGGGAGGGGCTGCACACGGGGCTGGTGGCGTAGGCGTTGGGGAGGTTGGCGCCGGTCGCGGCGAGCCGTTGCAGCGCGGGCGTTTCGTAGAAGGACTGCGGGTTGTTGGGCGAGACGTCGGCCCAGCCGAGGTCGTCGGCGATGATGAGCAGGACGTTCATCGGGGCGGCGTGCGTGTCGCGCGCGGGGGCCTGCGCGACGGCGCGGGCGTGCGGGAAGGCCAGCAGCACCAGACCCAAGAGGATGCCGCGGATCGTGGCGAGAGGCGTGGGCGGCCGCGTGCGGGGGCAGGTGGGTTGGTGTGCGGGCATCGCGGCAGGATAAGCGATTGACGTGCGAAGGTTGGCCACGGATCGGGGATGCGGTGCGGACGCGGCGGGAGGGCGGTACTTCTGAGACGGCGGGGGGATGAAACGACACGGCCCGCCGAGGGGGCGGGCCGTGCGGGGTCAGCGTGTGGAGCGTTCGGTCCGGGCTTTCACCCGGGCCGTTTCGAGGCCGGCGTTAGGGGCAGCCGGCGTCGAGGACGGCGAGGAAGTCGAAGAGGTCGAAGATGTCGGCGGGCGTGGTGTCGCCGTTGAAGTCGAGGCCGTTGTCGAGCGCGGCGAGGAAGTCAAAGAGGTCGAAGATGTCGCCGGGGACGGTGTCGCCGTTGAAGTCGGCGGGGCAGGGCTGGGTTTGTGCGCACACGGTGTACTCGACGCTCGCCGTGGTGCGGGTGCCGTCGGCGTCGGTGATGACGACGCTGACGGTGCGGAGGTCCTCGTCGGGCTTGGTGGGGTCGGCCTTGTCGTCGCCGGTGTTGGAGGACTGGTCAACGAAGGGCGGGACGACGAAGCAGACGCGGGCGTCGGTGCCGACGTGGCCGGCGCTGCTGTCGGACCACTGCGCGGTGAAGGGGGGCGTGCCGCCCTGGAGGTCGACCTCGAAGCAGACGGTTTCGCCGGGGTTCACGCAGTCCTTGACGTCGGACTTGATGGAGGCGACGGCGGGGAGGGCGTCGGCGTAGGCGTTGACCTCGAAGGTGCTGACGGAGCGGTCGCCCTCGGGGGAGAGCTCGAAGACGGTGATGAGCATGTTGTAGACGGGGCGGATCAGGGGGAGGCCGCGGCCGCACTCGGTGGCGTAGTAGCCGAGCTCGAGCTTGTCGATCTGGATGTCGGAGGCGACGGGGGTGAAGCCGTCGATGGCGACGAGGCTCGGGAGCTCGGCGAGGGCCTGGATGATGACCTGGGCGGGGAGGAGCTCGACCTCCTTGCCGGGGCGGACGGGGGCCCAGCAGTTGCGGTTGGTGCGGAGGATCTGTCCCTCGTCGCCGACGCTGACGGTGAGTTCACCGCCGGGGCCGAAGACGGGGAGGTTGTTCAGGTTGCGCTGGAAGAGGACGTTGTGGTGGAGGGCGATGGTGCGCTCGGAGGGCTCGCCGTTGCGGTCGGAGCCGCCGCGGAAGAGGGTGGTGACGCTGCGGACGCTGCCGTCGCTCGGGAGCAGGTCGGCGACGCGGAGGAACTGGGCGGCGATTTCCGAGGCGTTTCCGGGGCTTGGGAGCTGGCCGGGGTCGCGGTCGGAGAGGTAGAGGGCGGTGTCGACGAGGGTCGGTGCGCCGGTGGTTGGGTCGATGGAGAGCTCGATGCGGCCGTCGGTGGCGATGAGGGTGCCGTCGTCGGCGATGCCGAAGTCGGCGTCGCAGAGGATGCCGGTGTTGGAGCAGATCTTGTCGGCGACGGTGCGGAGATCCTGGATCTCAAAGCCGGCGGGGACGATGTCGAAGGTCTGGAGGATGGGGTTGCCCTTGTGGGCGTCGAGCACCTCGGGGGCGACGGCGATGCGGAGGCCGCCGGTGGCGCGGGCGTCGAAGACGCGGGCCTTGGCGGCGTCGATGCGGGGCTGGGCGCGGTGGTTGAGCATGTCGGCGCCGCCGGCGTCGACGCCGCTGTAGTCGATGGGCTGGCCCTGCGCGTTCTTGCCGCCGGGGCCGGTGTTGAGGGTCCACCAGTTGTAGCAGCAGTCCACGGTGGGGTCGGGGTTCACGAAGCCCTGGCCCCAGAGGTAGTCGTTGCCCATCGCGGCGTTCTCGCCGATGACGATGGCGGTGTAGCCGGAGCCGTGGTGCTTCTCGGCGGCGTCGAACCAGGAGGAGAGGACGGTCTTGGCGGAGTCAAAGAGGCCGCTGTCGATGGCGTTTTTGGCGAAGTCGATGCCCATGGTGACGTCGGCCATGTTGGTGCGCCAGCCCATGATGAGGTGGGCGCGGTTCATGGCGGTGGACCAGTAGGCGTCGTCGTTCATGGTCTGGCAGGAGGCGAAGGCGAGCCACTCCATGTTGCCGGTGCCCCAGGCGTCGAGGGCGTCGCCGGGGGTGAGGTACTGGTCGTCGCGGTCGGTGCGGGTGAACATGGCGTTGCGGGCGGTGCGGCTCCACGTGCTGTCAAAGGAGCTGGAGCCGTGGCCGGCGAAGTAGACAAGGTCGGCGTCGTCGACGTAGGAGTTTTCGGTGCCGCCGAGGGCGGAGCGCTTGAAGTCCTCTTCCCAGGCGCTGCCGTTGCCGAAGCCGCGGACGGCCCAGGTGGAGGGGAGCTGATCGCCCAGGCCCTCGGTCTCTTCGCTGCAGACGCTCAGGTCGCTTGTGTTGGAGTAGTCCTCGCACCACTCGTAGAAGTAGTCGTAGACGGCGGCCTTTTCGGGGGCGAAGAGGGCGTCGGGGTCGGCCTGCTCAAAGCGGGCGGAGACGTCGCGGAGCGTGGTCACGCCGGCCTTGCCGGGGCGCGGGGTGATGCGCAGGCCGCGGGCGCGGACGGGGGCGGCGGCGGCGCCGGACTTGCCCTCGCCGAAGGGGAGCCACTCGCCCAGCGGGCTCAGGAACTCCACGGCGACGCTGTCGGCGGTGGAGTCCACGGCGACGTCGGAGATGAAGCGGGCGGCGCCGATGAAGCGGAGCTCGAGGCTCTCGCCCTCGGCGAGGGTGACGTCGGTCGTGCGGTCGCCGTCGATGGCGTTCAGGTCGGCGGTGGCGAGGGCCTTGGCCTGGCCGTTCTGCACGCGGTAGACGCGGGAGAGCCGGGCGGCGTTGGCCGGGTCGGCGATGTGCTGGTCGAGCGTGACGGGGCCCAGCAGGGCGCGGAGCTCGATCGAGCGCTCCGTGACGGCGGGACGGGCCGGGCGGTTGGCGGCGCCGGCCGGGGCGGGCGCCGGGGCGGCCGCGGCGAGGCCTGCGAAGGCGGCGAGGGCCGCGGTGCACACGGGGACGCTGCGGAACGAAGCGGTACGTGACATCTCAATGACTCCTGGTGCGACGGGCCGTCTCGGCGAGAACCGCGCGGCACGCCCCAGCGGCGTGCGACGACGGCGGTTGTTCCCCGGTTGACGGCGAGCCCCCGGGCGAACGCGAGCGGCGTTCGTGAGGGCCCTGTCCGTCTCAAGCGTGGGTCGCCGGCGAGTCTCACGGGACGGATGGACAAGTCGGGCTGAATTCTGAGTGAGCGGGGGCCGGGGATGACGTTGCGTCGGTCCCCCCGCGGGGTGGCGCGGGGTGGCGCGGGGTGGCGCGGGCGCGTCCGGGGCGGTCGGCGGGCGGGTGCGGGGCGGTCAACAATGCGGCGCATGGGCGTGGCACGGGCCGGCCCACCGCCGGAGGCACGCATGGCCGGGCACAGCAAGTGGTCAAACATCAAGCACCGCAAGGCGGCGGTGGACAAGAAGCGGGGCAAGATCTGGACGAAGATCAGCCGGAGCCTGATCGTCGCCGCCCGACTCGGCGGGCCCGACCCGGTGACGAACCTCGGGCTGCGCTACGCGATCGACGAGGCCCGGGCGGCAAACATGCCCAAGGACACGATCCAGCGGGCCATCGACAAGGGCGCGGGCAACAAGGACGGCGACTCGTTCGAGACCGTGACCTACGAGGGCTACGGGCCGGCGGGCGTCGCGATCCTCGTGGACGCGCTGACCGACAACCGGACCCGCACGGCGGGCGACGTGCGGATGATCTTCGGCAAGTACGGCGGGAACATCGGCAACCCCGGCTCGGTGTCGTACATGTTCAAGACGCGCGGGCAGATCTTTGTGCCCGCGGCGGGGACGGACGAGGAGCGGATCATGGAGGTCGCGCTCGAGGCGGGCGCGGAGGACGTCGTGCGGCTCGACGGTGAGGACGGGGGCGCGTGGCTCGTGGTGACGGAGCCGGCGGCGTTTTTGGCGGTGAAGCAGGCGCTCGCGGCGGCGGGGATCGAGGCGGCGGAGGCGGAGATCACCAAAATCCCCGAGACGACGAGCGCCTCGGCGGGGGACGACGCGGTGAAGCTCCTGAAGCTGGTCGACGCGCTCGAAGACAACGACGACGTGCAGAAGGTGTACCACAACGCGGAGATCGACGGGGACGTGCTGGCGTCGCTCGCCTGACCGCGGGCTTGCGGGGCCGGGCGGTGGGGCCCGGTGGCGGAGGGGCGGGCAGGCGGCGGGGCGGGATGTGGGCGGCGGGGCAGAAAGCGGGTATGCTTCTCCCGATTCCGCGGGCCGGGCCGAGACGACGCGAACGCACGCGTCGGGGGGCCGGGGGCCGACGCGGGCCGCGAAAGGGCAGTCCCATGCGTTTGTTTGCAGCGATGGATCGGGCGGTCGTCCGCGCGCTGGTCGGGCTGGCGTGCGTGTTCCTCGGCTCGGCGGCGACGGCGGGCGGGGGCACGGCCGTGCTCGCCAACGGGGCCGTCGGCGAGGCGAGCGGGTCGCGCGAGCGGTGGTGCGACTTTGCCGTCCGCGTGCCGGCGAACACGTTTCGGCTGGAGGTGCGGACGCGGGGCGGCTCGGGCGACCCCGACCTGTACATTCAGTTCGGCGATGTGCCGACGCTGACGTCGTTCATGCGCCGCTCGGCGGTGCGCGGGTCGAGCGTGGAGGCCGTGCGGGTGGACGCGCCGCGGGCGGGGCTGTGGTACTTCTCGACGTACGGCACGCGGGGGTACGCGGATGTGGACATCGTGCCGCTGGTGGTGCCGCAGGTGACGGCGGCGGCGGAGGCCGTGCGCATCGGCAACCAGGGATCGCTCGGGCGGTACAACGTGCTGCTCGACCTTGAGGCGGTCGCGGCGCCCGCGGGCGGAAACGCGAAGGTGCTGCTGGCGGACGTGGGGCCTGCGCTGGTGCAGGGCAGCTCGTTCCTGACGGCGAGCGTGCCCTCGGGGACGTACATCTCGACGCTGGGGTTCCGGACGCCGCTGACGGTGTTCCCCTCGAGCGGCGGCTTTTTGTCGCGGCCGCGGGGCACGGTGCAGATTCAGTTCCCGCTGGACTTCCGCATCGGCGCCGAGGTGATTGACGCCGGGACGATCACGGTCGCGGTGCGGCTGCCCTAAGGACGCCCCGCGGCGCCGGGCGGGGCGGGGAAGGCGGTGGCGTCGCGCACGCGACGGACGCCGGCCTCGGCGGCAGCGGGCTGGTCGCGCAGGCCCCGCAGGTCCACAACGATCGAGCGCAGGTGCGGCGCCAGCGCGAGCGTGATGAGATAGGCCGTCACGTCGAGCCGACCCCCGGGTTCGCCGGGCGTGACGCGGCCGTTGAGCCCGGCGTCGCTGAGCCGCGCGGCGGCGGGCGCGACGCGGGCGGCCAAGGCGACCGGGTCCACGCCGGCGAAGAGCAGCGCGGCGGGGTCAAGGCCCAGGCCGAAGGCGGGGCCGGCGTCCAAGGCGGGGCCGGCATCGATGCCCGGCGCTTTCGCCGCGTCGGCGGGCGGCGACGGGACGGCGTGGTCGGCGAGCACCACGCCGGAGGCCTCGGCCGCCGCGGCGAGGCCCCGACGCACGCCGGGCGGTGTGTCCGCCGGAAGCAGCAGGGAGACAACGCGCGACGTTGGGAGCAGCGGCGCAAGCTCGGCGATCAGGCCGGCGGCGTGCGCGACGGCGTCCACGGCCCGATCGACGTGGCGTGCGTCCGTGAAGTGCTCGGGCGGGATCCAGAGATCGGCCCCGGAGCACTCCAGCGACGCGCGGCGAAGGGTGGCGGCGAGCCCGCGCCGGGCCGAGCGGTCCAGGGTGCGCGGGCGAAGGTCGGGCCAGGTGAGATCGAGCTGCACGGCGCGGGCGTGGTGCCGCGCGGCCCATGCGAAGGACGCCGCGGCGCCCGCGTGCCAGGGCGCGCCATCGTCGTCGCGGAGGCCTGCGAGCGAGATGGCGGGGATCGGCGTCATGCGGAGAGTTGTAGCCCGGGCCGGCTCGACCGGGCCGGGGGCCTTCGGCGCCGAGGGCCGTTTGCCGCACGGGGCCGGGTACCATGCGGCGTGACCACCACGCAGACGGCACCGCGACAGGAAAAGACGGCGGCGGCCCCCGCGCGTGCACCGGCGGGGGCCCGGGCGGCCGCGTGGCTTGAGGCGGTGCATCTCGTCGCGCTGGCGGCGTGGCTCGGCGTGTCGGCGTCGGCGGGGCTGTTCGCGGCGGTGGTCTTTCCCACGATGCGCGAGCTCGGGCCGACACTCGAACGCTTCGAGGCGTGGAGCGGGAGCCACGCCGACCTGGCGGCGGGGTTTGTGCAGGCCCGCGTGTTTGCGGCGGCCGACACGGTGAGCTTTGCCTCGGCGGTCGTTGCGCTCGCGAGCATGATCGGCCTGCTGACGGTCGGCCGGCTCACGCTGCGGCGGTGGTCGTCGGGCATCCGTCTCTGCGGGCTGGGGCTGGCGCTCGGGCTGTTCAGCTTCTGGCTCATGGTGCTGTCGCCCCGGATGGAGACGGCGCGGCGGGCGTACTTGCAGGCCGCGGAAGCGGGGGAGACGGCGGTCGCCCAGCGGGAGCACGCGGCGTTTGAACGCGACCACCCGACGGCGTCGGGCGTGCTGAAGGCAACGGTGGGCACGCTTGCGGTGACGTTCTTCGCCGCGGCCCTCAGCGCCGCGCGACGGAGCGGGCCGGACGCCGCGGCCACCGGAGCGGCGCCCGCCGGTGCCGCGCCGACAACGCTGCCCGAGCCGGAACTCTTTCGGAGGCCCCGGTGACCCGCGGCACAGGGGGAACCGGGGCGGCCGCGGAGCGCACGCCGGAGAACCCGCGCGGGCTGCGCGACCTGCCGTTCGCGCTGCCGCAGGTGACGGCGGCGGAGAAGCGCCGGGCGGGCCGGCTCGCCGCGGCGCTGGCGGAGCACTACCCCGACGCGGTGTGCGAGCTGCGCTACACCTGCCCGCACGAGTTGCTGGTGGCGACGATCCTCTCGGCCCAGAGCACCGACGCCGGCGTGAACAAGGCGACGCCCGCGCTGTTCGCCGCCTTTCCGACGCCGGCCGACTATGCCGCAGCTTCACCCGAGGCGATCGAGCCGTACATCAAGACGATCGGCCTCTTCCGCAACAAGGCGAAGGCGGTGCACGCGGCAATGGTCACGCTCGTGGAGCGGCACGGGGGCGAGGTGCCTCAGAGCCTCGAGGCGCTGCTGGCCCTGCGCGGCGTGGCGCGGAAGACGGCGAACGTCGTGCTCGGCAACTGCTTCGGCATCCAGGACGGCTTCGTCGTGGACACGCACGTGGAGCGGCTCAGCAAGCGCCTGGGCCTGGCGGACGCCGACGCGACCGTCGCCGCGGTGGAGCGCCGGCTCATGGCGCTCTTCCCGCGGGACCAGTGGTGCGTGCTGAGCCATCGGCTCATCTGGCACGGCCGGCGCGCGTGCCCCGCGCGCGGCGGGGCGTGCGGCGAGCACCCGATCTGCCGAACGTTCGGCGCGGCGTGCGAGAAGCGGGCCTGACGGCGTCGAGCCGCGTGAAGCCGAGGTGGTCCGGGGCGATCAGCCGCCGGATGCGGGCGTGCCGGCGGCGGGATCGCCCGCCGGAGCGGCGGCCGGGGCCGGGGGCTCGGCGGGCATATCGGCGGGCGGGTCGTAGACGTGCGGGTCGTCGACGTTGATCTCGACGCGCTGGTACGTCAGCACGGTCTTTTCCTCGGAGCCCGACCACTGCTGCACGATCTGCGTCGGGTAGAGCACACGGCCGAAGGGCTTGTAGTCCGACAGGCTCACCTGGAGCTGTCGCTCGGCGCCCTTCTCGTCGCGGGCGATGGTGCGTGTCGCGATGATCAGGTTGGTCTGCTTGTCAAAGTAGAGCACGTGCTCACGGTTGAACCGCGAGACGACCGCGACAACCCAGACGGGGGTGCCGAAGAAATCAAGCTCGCCCAGCATCTTGCGCTGCGGGTACCGGGCCTCCCAGTCGGCCTCGCCGAAGAACTGCGCCGTCTCGGCCAGCTCGAACGACTTGGCCCCGAGGATCCGCCGCGGCGGGAACTCGCTCGACCGCTCCCAGCCGATCTCGCCGTTGAAGACCAGGTCGTATTCGAAGCCCGCCGGCTCGGCGATCTGCAGGTGGTACCGGTCTGGCGCGTCCTGCCAGACCTTCAGCCGCGCGGCAAACTTCAGAGGCGGGCCCTCGTACCGCCCGGTGAGGCGACGGTTGCGGATCGCGCGAACGGCCTCCTCGCCGCCGATGGCGTCGACATAGCCGCGGAAGACGTCTTCCGCCGCCGGGGCCGCCGGGGCTGAATCCGCCGCGGGGGCCGTGGCCGCCGGAGGGGGCGCGGCGGCGTGCGACGCAGCGGCGGTCATCCCAAGCCACGCCGCGGCCACGGTGAACGCGATCGGCGCCGTGGCGCAGTTCTGTTGGCGGCGAACACACCGGGCGACGCGTTGGTCCTGCATGGTCTTCGTCCTCGGCCGGGCTCGGGCCCGGGTGATGGGGTGGCACGCCGGTCGGCCCGGCCCGCCCTGACGCGGCCCCGCGTGGCTGGCCGCGCGCCGCGTGTGTGTCGATCTGTCGGGCACCCTGGGCCGGGGCGGCGGCCTTCCCGTCGGGCCGTTGCGTCGGAGGCCGCCGGGACATCCGCCCAAACGCCTCGCCGCAATGCGACCGGCATCTTTCGTGCGTCTCGCGGCGTCGCCCGGGAACGCCCACGGGCCGAGACCTTGCCGGGCCACATCCGATCCCGGCGGGGTCGGATCGTCAAACGCCCTCCAACCGGGGCGGGTTCGTCCGTCGGAACCCCGCGGCCGCCGAGCGCACGCCCACACCGATCATTGCCGAGGGGCCGCCGCCGGGCACGCCGGCTCGTCGATGAGGAGAGATCGGCCATCCGCGCCGAGGACTCCACGCCCCGCGGGCCGCGCCGGCTGGGTGGGGTGCGGGGGCGGCGTGTGGGCGGGCCTGCGTCGACGGCGGCGCGATCAAAACCTGAACGCCTGACGCACTTGCCGCGGTAGACCGCTTGGGATTGCAGGGTGTGACGGCGAGGCGAACGCGAGAAGGCGGGCGCGACGCCGCGACCCGTCCCGCCCTCAAGGCACACCCGGCGCACCATGAGATAGCGGGCCGAACCCGGTCGACGGCTCCCGGGCCGCGCCACCGCCTCACAGGCGAGACCGTTCGGGACACCGACGCAGAAACCGAGTGAAATACGCCCGCCGCGAGTCGAACGCGGAACCTTTGGCTTCGGAGGCCAACGCTCTATCCAGTTGAGCTACGGGCGCGTGAGCCTTTCGGCCCGCGGCGATGAGGCCGCCGCCGTTGCGGCCTGCGCCGCACCGGTCGCGGACTGTACGGGGCTTCGGGGATCCGGGCAACACCCCGGGCTTCGGGCTCTCGGGCGGCGCGGGCCGATATGCTCGTCCGGCGGCCTTCGGTGGCGGCTTGGCTCATGGGGCGCATCCTCACGCACGATGGAGGGGATGGATCGGGAAACGGTCGGTGAGCGAACTCCACCCGGCGAGCCGGGTCCCACGCTCGCGCGACGGCCGCGTGGGTCGGGCGGATACGTCAGACAGATGGGTCGGGCGCGGGCCCGGACGATGGCGGAATGCATGAACGGGGCCTGAGCCGCCGTTCGCCCGGGCGGGCGCAACCGCACGGAACACACGGAGGCCCCGCCCGCGTTCTTGCAGGGTCGGGCACATCGCAGAGCGCAACCCCGGGCGACGCGACGCCGCCCGGAGCAACGAGGTCGTGATGCACAACAACTGCGGCTTGGACGGGCGGGCACGGGCGGGGTGGAGCCTTCGGTCGCCGGCCCGGCTCGGCGGGTGGCGGCGCGTGGCGTTGCTGCTGGCGGCGTTCGCGTCGGCCGGCGCGGCCTCGCTGACGGGCGCGGACGGTTCGGCGCCCGAGGCCAACGCCGCATGGCGCACGGCCTCGTCGGGCGGTGAGGCGGCGCTGCTGGGCAGCCTCCGCGCCACGGCGCCGTCGGGCTCGGACGACACGCTGTGGTCGCCGGCGTTGCTCGACGCGAACCTCACGCAGCGCGAGGCCGAGCGGGCCGAGCAGACCGCCAAGGCACGGGCCGACATGGCGGAGCACATGGCCAAGGCCGACGCCGCCACCGACCCGCAGATGCGCGACGTGGAGCTGTCGCGGGCGCTGGGCGAGGTGGTCTCGCTCGAGGTGCTGGTGCCGGAGCAGAACCGCGCGGCTCTTCGGGCGGCGCTGCTCGCCGAGCCCGACATCCGCCGCGTCATCGAGCGGAGCGACAAGGCCGCCCGCGACGCCGAGGCCCGGGGCGACTGGCTCCTCGCGAGCGACCTGGTTGTGCGCCTCGACGCGCTGTACGAGAACGAAGCGACCTACCGCGAGGACATGGAGCGGCTGGGCCGCCGCCTCAGCATGATCCGGCTGTACGCGCCCGAGCGGCTCTGGCAGCTCCGCAACCAGCGCCGCGTGCTGGAGGGGGAAGACGCCTTCCCCGCCTACAACCCCTACGGCGACACCTACCAGGAGAAGATCGCCCCGATCAACCAGCGCATGGTCATCGCCGCCGTGCAGCACTCGGCCTTCCGCCACGTGGAGAACAACGCCGACTCGCTCCGCGCGCTCATCCTGAGCGGGCTGACCGCGCTCGAGACCTTCGCCACCACGACCGACCTGCACGCGGTCTTCGCGGGCCTGGCCGACGAGGGGCAGCGGGCCGAGTTCCTGCGCGTCGTCGACGGCATCAAGCGCGACATCGCCGACCCGCGCAAGCCCGTGGGCCTGCCGCAGCTCGACTTCGCCGTCGACCGGGCGCTCAGCGTCAACCGCTACACCGTGCAGGTGCCGCCCGAGGCCCTGCTGCACGAGTTCGGCAACGGCGCGATGGGCGCCCTCGACGAGTACACGGCCGTCATCTGGCCCGACGAGATCAAGCGGTTCGAGCGCGACACCAAGGGCCGCTTCGTCGGCGTCGGCATCCAGATCGAGATGGACACGGCGCAGAACATCCGCGTCGTGACACCGCTGGACGGCAAGCCCGCCCAGATCGCCGGCGTGCAGGCCAAGGACATCATCACCAAGGTGAACGGCCAGTCCATCCTGGGCTTCACGCTCGACCAGGCCGTTGAGGTCATCACCGGCCCCGAGAACACCAGCGTCACCATCACCATCGCCCGCTACCCGCTGAAGGACGACGGCGAGCCCGACCTCGAGGCCGAGCCCAAGACCCTCGACCTGCTCATCAAGCGCGAGGAGATCGACCTGCCCAGCGTCAAGGGCTGGCGCAAGACCGGCCCAGGCGACATGGACTGGGACTGGTTCATCGACCGCGAGGCCGGCATCGGCTACCTCCGCCTCACGAAGTTCAGCGAGCAGTCCACCGAAGAGTTTGACGCCGCCGTCGAGCAGATGCGGGCCCAGGGCCTCAGCGGCCTCATCCTCGACCTGCGCTTCAACCCCGGCGGCCTGCTCGACCAGGCCGTGAAGATCGCCAACCGCTTCGTCGACGAGGGCCTGATCGTCAAGACCGTCGACGCCCAGGGCGCCACGGGCCAGCGCGAGTTCGCCCGACCCCTGCCCCCTGCCCGCCGGCTTGACGACGTCCCCGTCGTCATCCTCATCAACCGCGGCTCGGCCTCGGCCAGCGAGATCGTCAGCGGCGCCATCCAGGCCCACGCGCACGACGGCAACGCCGACGCCATCATCATCGGCCAGCGCTCCTTCGGCAAGGGCAGCGTGCAGAACGTCTTCCCGCTGGACCAGACCGGCCGGGCCGCCATGAAGCTGACAACCCAGTACTACAAGCTCCACGGCGACCGCACCATCCACCGCCGCCCCGGCGCAGTGGAGTGGGGCGTCGAGCCCGATCTCGCGATCGACATGCTCCCCGAGCAGATCATCGAGTCGGCCCGCATCCGCCGCGACGCCGACCTCTACCTGCTCGACGAGAACGGCAACCACATTCAGGATGCCAAGATCCCCGATCCCAACGAGCTCATCACCGGCGGCGACGACCTCCAGCTCCAGGCCGCCGTCGCACTCCTCGGCAACCGCGTCGCCGCGGGCGAGGTGGTGACCGACGCCGGCGGCGCCGTGCCCAAGACGCCCTGAGCCGCCGCGGCGTCGCGTTGTCCGCGGGCGGGCGGTTTCCTAGAGTGCACCCGCTGTTCGGGAGGGTTCTGGGGCCGGGACGTCAAGGCGTTCCACCCCGGGGCACCCCCTTCGGCGTGCGCACGATCGGGCCGCCCGTTGTCACCGGGCGTGTCGATCGTGCGGCGAGGCCGCGACGGCCGTACGCCGCCGAGCGGATGCACGGCACGCGGGCCGGGATTCGGGCCGCCGGCACCCCGTCGATCACCCCCCGGAGCGCCACGCCGCACCGCGGGGAGCAACCCTCCGAGGAGCGAGCATGTCGCAGGCGATGACCAACCCCCCCGCCGCCCACACCGGAGGCCAGCGCCCGAGCGACTCGCTCCCCGACGCCACGCTCCGCAAGTGGCTCTACGACATGCAGCTCATCCGCGAGTTCGAGGCCCGCACCATGCAGGCCTACCAGCAGGCCAAGATCGGCGGCTTCTGCCACATCTACAGCGGCCAGGAAGCCTGCGCCGTCGGCACCATCGGCGCGGTGAACCCCGACGACCCGGTCGTCACCGCCTACCGCGACCACGGCCACGCCCTCGCCCGCGGCATGCACCCCGCCGCCTGCATGGCGGAAATGTTCGGCCGCCTCGCCGGCTGCGCCAAGGGCAAGGGCGGCAGCATGCACATGTTCGACCGGCCCAACCACCTCTACGGCGGCCACGGCATCGTCGGCGCCCAGACGCCGCTCGGAGCGGGCCTCGCCTTCGCCGCCCGCTACCGCCTCGACGTCATGGGCTCGGGCCAGAAGAAGGTCTGCCTCTGCTACCTGGGCGACGGCGCCCTCGACCAGGGCGCGCTGCACGAGGCCCAGAACCTCGCGAGCCTCTACGGCTGGGCCGTCATCTACGTCGTTGAGAACAACGGCTACAGCATGGGCACCGCCATCCACCGCCACACCGCGAACTTCGAGCACCTCACCCTCCGGGCCGAGGGCTACGGCATCAAGGGCATCAAGATCGACGGCTTCGACGTGCGCAACGTCTACGACCACATGAAGCCCCTGGTCGACGAGTGCCGCGAGCACCAGCGCCCCGGCTTCGTGGACCTCAAGACCTACCGCTACATGGGCCACAGCATGTCCGACCCGCAGAAGTACCGCAACAAGGAGGAGGTCGACCAGTGGAAGGAGCGCGACAGCATCGCCGCGCTCGTGAGCCACCTGATGACCCCCAAGGACGACGGCGGCCGCGGCTGCCTGGACGAGGCCGGCTGGGAGGCGATGCAGGAGGAGATCCGCCACATCGTCAAGGACGCGGTCGACTTCAGCGAGCAGGCCGCGGCCCCGGACGTGCAGGCCGAGCTGGCGTCCGACGTGTACGCCCTGCCGATGCCGAACCTGAGCCCGAACACCGAGTACCACCACGGGGCGAAGAACCCGCTGCTGTGACTCCCGGCAAAGAGCATGGACACGCCGCGTCCCATCCCCACCGACGCTCTGGCGGACTTCTGCCGCCGCTGGAAGATTGAGGAGTTGTCGCTCTTCGGCTCGTACCTCCGTGATGACTTTTCGCCGACGAGCGATGTGGATGTGCTCGTCACCTTCGCAGCCGACGCCCCGTGGGACTACTGGGACTGGCCCGACATGCAGGATGAACTCAGCGGACTCTTTGGTCAGCGTGAGATCCACCTCGTCGAAGCCAAGAC
The DNA here is from genome assembly GCA_964496975.1 of uncultured Phycisphaeraceae bacterium. Classification (GTDB taxonomy): domain Bacteria; phylum Planctomycetota; class Phycisphaerae; order Phycisphaerales; family UBA1924; genus CAZCBN01. Next base: position 3,339 of record CAZCBN010000046.1, on the reverse strand, counting down.
ACTCGTCAACCCGTTCCGACGCCACGAGATCATGGCGACCCGCCGGGTGGTGTATGCGGCCTAGCGACGCGGACCTCGCCCGGCTGTGGGACATGCTCCGCGACGCGAGGTCGATCACATCGCTGGTGCAAGGCCGTTCGTGCGAAGAGATGGCGACCGACGAAGCGCTCCGGCTCGCGGTCGAACGATGCATCGAAGTGATCGGCGAAGCCGCCCGTCACGTGCCACGGGAGATCCAGAACGCCCACCCCGCGTTGCCGTGGAAAAAGATCGTGCAGCAGCGGCACATCATCGCCCACGAGTACGGCGACCTCGACCATGAGAAACTCTGGCGCGTCGCCACCGGCCGCATCCCCGAGTTGCTCCGACAACTCGAGGCGATCCTCGCCCAGCAAGGCCCCGGGACCGGCTCGAGTCCAGACGCCTAGCCTCCGCCACAAACCACGACGAGAACCGCCATGACCACCGCCGCCGCCCCCTACCGCCCCGACCTCTCCCAGATCACCGACCGGGTTCACCCCGTCGTCGGCGAGACGCACATCCCCCGCTTTCTCCCCGAGCACGAGCTCCCGAGCCGCGAGGGCGACCGCGTCATCCAGTTCCGCGAGGCCCTTCGCGAGGCCATGTGCGAAGAAATGCGCAAGGACCCCCGCGTCTTCCTCATCGGCGAAGAAGTGGCCGAGTACAACGGCGCCTACAAAATCAGCCAGGGCATGCTCGAAGAGTTCGGCCCCAAGCGCATCATCGACAGCCCCATCAGCGAGAACGGCTTCGCCGGTGCCATGATCGCCGCCGCGATGGACGGCCTCCGCCCCATCGTCGAGTTCATGAGCTGGTCCTTCTCCCTCGTCGCCGCCGACCCCATCCTCAACAACGCCCCCAAGATGCTCTACATGTCCGGCGGCCAGTGGGGCTGCCCCATCGTCTTCCGCGGCAACGACGGCGCCGGCGGCCAGCTCGGCAGCACCCACTCCTGGTGCGTCGAGGGCATGTACAGCAACGTTCCCGGCCTGAAGATGGTCATCCCCAGCAACCCCTACGACGCCAAGGGCCTGCTCAAGACCGCCATCCTCGACCCAGACCCCGTCTTCTTCCTCGAGAGCGAGCGCATGCTGGGCGACAAGGCCCACGTCCCCGCCGAGGAGTACTACATCCCCTTCGGCCGCGCCCGCCTCGCCCGCGAGGGCGACGCCTGCACGCTTGTGAGCTTCGGCCGCCCCGTGAACTTCTGCCTCGAGGCCGCCGAGCGGCTCGCCGCCGAGAACATCCACGTCGACGTCCTCGACATGCGCTCCATCCGCCCGCTCGACATCGACAGCATCGTCGCCCGGTTGAAGCGCACGAGCCGCGTCGTCGTCGTTGACCAGTGCTGGCCCTTCGGCAGCGTCGCGAGCGAGGTCATCGCCCAGATCTGCGAGAAGGGCTTCGACCTGCTCGACCACCAGCCCGTCCGCGTCAACACCATCGACGTCCCCACGCCCTACGCCAAGGCCCTGGAATACGCCTACCTGCCAAACCCCGAGCGCATCGTCGCCGCCGTCAAGGGCGTCGTCGGGGCCTGACGCCGGCCCCCCCGGCCGCCCCGCCCCCCCGCCGACAAGCGGCCCCGCGGCCCCCTCTCCGCCGGCACCTTCGCCCGCAAACTCCGCACACACGCTCCAGACCGCCCCATCGCGCGGCCGATAGCCGTGGGCGATGCTGACGCCACACCACCCCGGCCCGCCCCATCTCGCCGCCTGGATCCACGCCTGCCAGACCCGCGGGCCCGAGTCCTTCTGGAACCACAGCCCAGCCCTCGGCATCACCTGCGTCGTCATCCCAAAGAACGCCTGCTCCGCCGTCACCCAGTGGATGATGGAGTGCGACGGCCACGCCCCCCGCGGCGTCGGCCAGATGCCGCGGCTCTACGAAACCGCCCGCCGCCTGCAGAGCTTCGAGCGCCTCACCGAGCCCGAGCGCCAGGCCCGGCTTCACGAGCACCCGGTGATCGCCCTCTGGCGAGACCCGCGCCTCCGCCTCGTCTCCGCCTTCCGCGACAAGCTCATCACGAACCCCTACTTCGCCCCCGGCGCCGCCATCATCGCCGCCCACGCCGCCCTCCAGGGCCGCACGGCGACCAACGCCGACTTTGACCGCCGCATCTCCTTCGCCGAAGTCGTGGACACCGTCTGCGCCCTGCCCGACCAGCAGATCGAGATCCACTTCCGCCCGCAGGCGTGGTTCGTCCGGCGCGTCCCGCGTGGCGCCTTCGGCCTGCACGCCCGCGCCGCCGAGCACCTCGCGCCCTACGCCGACCGCGCCGGCATGCCCCGCCTCCCCGCCAAAGACCCGGAGTACACCGACGTCGGCGAGATGACGGGCGAGCACGCCCACGTCCCCGCCGGCGAGCTGCGCGCGGCAAACCTCCGCCCCACCGCGGCCCAGCTCCTCACCCCCGAGCTCGCCGCCCGCCTCGAGGCCCGCTACGCCAACGACATGGCGATGCACGCCGCGCTGCTTGCCGCCGATCGCCCGGCTGTCGAGTTCCCGTCATCGAAGACCGAGGCGGCTGCCTGATCGCCACGCCCCGTGCCCCGGCGGGCCGAAGGCCCGCACCCCGCGCACGCCGCCGGACCCGGTCCGCGAGCCCCACCGCGCAGCCTCCGCCAGCGGTCCGGCTACCATCGCCCGACGGGCCAAAGCCTTTGCGACGCCGCCCGCGCCCGACCGGAGATTTCCCATGCCCGTCACCGTGACCATGCCCCGCCTCTCCGACACCATGGAGCAGGGCACCGTCGTGAAATGGCACGTGAAGGAAGGCCAGCAGGTCGCCTCGGGCGATGTCATCGCCGACATCGAGACCGACAAGGCCACCATGGAACTCCAGACCTTCGACGGCGGCACCGTCGCCAAGCTCGCCGTCGCCGAGGGCCAGCAGGCCCCCGTCGGCGCGCTCATCATGGTCATCGCCGCCAAGGGTGAAGACATCAACGCCGCGGCCCGCGCCGGCGCCGAGTCCGCCTCCGCGAAGGCCCCCGCCGCCAAGGCCGCCCAGTCCGGCCAGGGCGCCGCCGCCGCCCCGCCGCAGGCCACGCCCGCCGCCGCCACCGCCGTCGCCGAGGGCGACGACGCCGCCGACTCCGCCAACGGCACGCCCAACGGCAGCCACGACCACGCCGCCAACGGCTCCCGCGTCTTCGCGAGCCCCCTTGCCCGCAAGATCGCCGCCGAGCGCGGCATCGACCTCGCCGACATCGAGGGCACCGGCCCTTCTGGCCGCATCGTCCGCCGCGACGTCGAGTCCTTCGCCGCCCCCGCCGCACGCGCCACGCCCGCCGCGGCCCCCGCGGCCCGCACGCC
>CAZCBN010000045.1:18799-24197 GCA_964496975.1 uncultured Phycisphaeraceae bacterium | reverse complement strand
ACCTGTTCATCGCGACGATCGACCCGCCGGACGCGAAGGACTACGACGACGCGATCAGCATCCGGCGGCTGGACGAGAAGGAGGCGGGCTTCCGCGGGTGGGAGCTCGGGGTGCACATCGCGGACGTGGCGCACTTCATCCCCAGCGGGAGCGCGCTGGACGAGGAGGCGTACGAGCGGGGGAACAGCTGCTACCTGCCGCGGCTGGTGATCCCGATGCTGCCGGAGATTCTGTCGAACGGGATCTGCTCGCTGCAGGAGGGCGTGCCGCGGTTCGCGAAGACGGCGTGGATCCGGTACGACGAGCGGGGGCGGGTGCGGGGCGAGATGCTGCAGCAGACGCTGATCAGGAGCCGCAAGCGGACGACGTACCTGGAGGCGCAGGCGCTGATCGACGGCGACCTTGAGGAGGCGAAGAAGCACGCGAAGACGGAGCCGAACTACTCGGAGGAGCTGCTCGCGGTGATGCGCGAGATGAACCGGCTCGCGAAGCTGATCCAGGCGCGGCGTCGCGAGCAGGGGATGATCAGCCTTGAGCTGAAGGACGTGAACCTGGTGTTCGACGAGAACGGTCACGTGGTGGACGCGGAGCCGGAGGACGACGCGTACACGCACACGCTGATCGAGATGTTCATGGTGGAGGCGAACGAGGTGGTGGCGCGCACCTTTGAGAAGCTGGGGGTGCCGGTGCTGCGGCGCATCCACCCCGAGCCGGTGCCGGGGAACGTGGACCACCTGCAGAAGGCGGCGAACGTGGCGGGGTTCAAGATCCCCAAGAGCCCGAGCCGCGAGGAGATGCAGGCGCTGCTGGACGCGACGCGGGGGACGCCCGCGGCCCGGGCGGTGCACATGGCGGTGCTGCGGACGCTGAGCAAGGCGGAGTACAGCCCGGCGCCGATCGGTCACTTTGCGCTGGCGAGCGGGGCGTACAGCCACTTCACGAGCCCGATCCGCCGCTACCCGGACCTGACGGCGCACCGGGCGATCGCGGAGTATCTGCGGCTGACGAAGAACGGGACGGACCGGCCGCGGGGGGACGAGGCGATCGCGGCGCTCGGGACCGAGCTGAAGCACAAGCGCGACTGCCCGCCGGAGCACGTGCTGGTGGGGATCGGCAAGCAGTGCACGAAGACGGAGCAGAACGCGGAGGGGGCGGAGCGGGAGCTGCGGCAGTTTTTGGTGCTGCAGTTGCTGGCGGAGAAGCACATCGGCGATGAGTTTGCCGCGGTGGTGACGGGGGTGAGCCCGCGGGGCGTGTTTGTGCAGATCGATCACTTTTTGGCGGACGGGCTCATCAAGAAGGAAGACCTGCCGGGGGACGTGACGCGGAGCGACAAGCCGCCGCGGTGGGGGATTGACCCGCGGACGGGCGGGCTTGTCGACGCGAACAGCGGACGGTCGTTCAACATGGGGGACTCGCTGCGGGTGATCATCGCGGCGGTGGACCTGAGCAAGCGTCAGATGGAGCTGCACGTGGCCGACCCGGAGGGCCGGGCGGCGGGGAAGATCAAGAAGACCGGGGGCCTGAAGTTCGCCGGCGGGCCTGAGGGCGCGGCGGCGGGGGCGGGCGGCGCGGGCGGCGTGAACCTCGGCGGGGGCTTTGAGGGCGGGAAGGGCGCGGGGTTCAAGATGCCGGGCGAGCAGCGGCGGAGCATGAAGAGCAAGAGCCGGGACAAGCGGAAGGGAGACCACCGGGGGGATCGGAAGGAGAAGGGGAAGAGGCAGTAGGCTTGATGGATGTTTCTCCCTGTCTTCCGACCGTCCGAAGCCGATGGTGTTGACGCGTTTGTCGCGCTCTGGAGTCGGCTGTACGCGTACCCGGACGATCACCTCTACACCGAGAACATCGGGCGTCCGCTCACGCCCGATCGCATCAAGGCTCTCTTTGCGTGGAAGAACGGCGGGCCGATCTCGAAGCGAAAACAGGGATCCATCGAGCGCCACTATCTGGACGCACCGGAACGGCTGCTGCCGCATGTCTCACATGAAGCGGCGGGTGCGCTCTTTGATCGCATCGGCGGGGGCGGCGCGGTGTGGGGGATCTTCTTTCTCCATTGCCTTGCGCCGTCGCGGTTCCCGATCTTTGATCAGCACGTGCATCGCGCGGCACGCCTCATCCGCGGACAGCCGCCGGAGGAGCTCGACGGGCTTTCCACTCGGGCGCAGATCGCTCGCTATGAAGACGAGTACCTGCCGCTGTGGGCGAGCCTGAGGCCTGAGACTTTTGGAAGGGCTCTCGACAAGGCCTTGTGGTGCTTCGGCAAGGCGATGCGAACGCCGACGGGGTCGGATCTGAACTGGCCCGGGTTGATCACCGGGATGCGTTGCGCCGGCGACGACCGGCCACAAGCGCCGTGAGGGCGAGGGCGGCGGTGGTGCCCGGCGCGGGGACGGCCCAGGCGATGTCGTCGAGGGCGACGAAGTCGGCGATGCCTCCGAACTGGGGGAAGGCGGCGATGCCGACCCAGATCTCGTCGAAGACCTGGTCGCTGGTGACGCCGATGAAGCGGGCGGAGGGGTCGAAGGCGTCGCCGGGGACGATGGTGCCGTCGAAGGGCTGGCCGTTGCGGACGAGCTGGAGGCTGAGGAGGCCCACGGAGAAGGCGGGCTGCCAGCCGGAGAGGTCGAAGGCGAAGGCGGTCATGGGCCCGCCGGAGAGGCCGACGACGAAGTCGCCGGTTTCCCAGGCGTCGCCGACGCGGCGGCCGAAGCCGAGGTAGTTTCGGCCGGCGGGGGTGATGTTGGCGAAGCCGTGGCCGTCGGGGTCGCCGGCGCCGACGAAGACGGAGACGTTCCCGGCGACGAAGCGGGCGGAGAGGCCGGTGGGGGCGGTGCCGGGGAGGGTGACGTCGGTGGGCGCGTAGTCCTCGAAGGTTTCGAGGGCGATGGGACCGTTCACGGCGGCCTGCCAGGCGGCGCGATCACCGAAGAGCGCGAGGGCGGCGTGGGCGTGCGGGGCGAGGGCCGCGAGGGCGGCCAGCGCGGCGACGCCGGCCGCCGCGGTGTGACGCGGGGCGCGGGCCGAGAGGCGTGCGGTCGAGGCGCGGTTGTGACGCGCGAACGCGCGGGCGACGGTGACGTGCGACAAGGCAGACCCCCAGTGGGCGTGGGGCCGCAACATGGCGCGCACGGCGGGTGCATACGGATCGCGCCCGGCCGGCGGAGGTGCCCTCACGCACCTGGCGAGGTACCACAGATTTTCGGGCTTGCCCACCGGAATGGGGAAATTCCCGGGAAAACGCCTTGGTTTCCGGGGCGATGCGGCGCGCGGCGGTCGGGGCGGCGGAGGGGAAGCTGGTCGCGCCGGCTCAGTGCGCGTGGAAAGGGCGGCTGGGAAAGCCGGGCGGGGCCAGTTCGGGGCGGTCTTGCAGCCAGGCGACGAGCCACTCGAAGGCGTCGAAGAGGCGGGGGCCGGGGCGGTTGAACATCTGGTTGCCGTCGACGATCGCGACGCGGCCGGCGCGGACGGCGGGGAGGGTGTCCCACCAGCCGGCGGCGCGGGCGCGGCGGGCGAGGTTGGTGGCCTCGGCGTGGGCCTGGTCCAGGGTGAGGCCGCAGGGGCAGATGATGAGGTAGTCGGGCTTTGTGGCGGCGAAGAGCTCGTCCGGGACGGGGATGGACTTGCCGGCTTTGCGCGCGCCGTGCTGGGGGCCCAGGGCGGCGCCGTCGGCGGGTGGGGCGGTGGACTCGTTGAGCGGGTGTCGGCCTCCGGCCCTCTCAATCAACTCGACGGTCCAGTGGCCCGCGACGAAGAGGGGGTCGGTCCATTCGAGGAAGCCGACGGTGGGGCGGTGGGCGAAGGGGGGGACGTGCTCCTCGGCGCGGAAGAGGCGTTCGCGGAGGGCGACGGCCGCCCGCGGGCCGGCGTCTGGGATGGCGCAGGCGCGGGCGACGGCGAGGTGGTCGTCGAGGACGGCTTCGAGGGTGGCGGGGTTGAGGGGGACGACTTCTGTCCGCAGGCCGAAGCCCTGCCGCATGTGACGGACGACGCCGCGGACGGTGTCGAGGCTGATGGCGCAGACGTCGCAGAGGTCTTGGGTGAGGATGACGTCGGGGCGGAGGTCGAGCAGGGCGGCGGCGTTGAGGTCATAGAGGCCGGCGTTGGCGGATTGGGCGGCGGCCACGGCGCGGTGGACGGCGGCGGCGTCTCGGCCGGCGGCGGGGTCGTAGGTCGCCTTGGCGGCCGGTCGGGGGGCGGTGAGGGCGGGGAGGCGGGCGACCTGCGGGGGGTGGTCGCACTCGTGGCTCCGGCCGACGAGGCGGTCGAGGCCGCCGAGTTGGGCGAGGATTTCGGTGGCGGAGGGGAGGAGGCTGACCACACGCATGGCGGCTTTCCGGGGTGTTGGTGGGGTGGGGGAGGGTCGGGGGCGGGAGGGGCGGGTGGTTGTACGGCGGGGGTGGTCGGTCGGCCGATGGTTGATTCGGTCGGGCGTGGGCGGGCCGGGTACTCTCGGCGGCCGGTTTTCTCAGGGCGGGCCGGGGCATCTTTGGGCTGGCGTGGCGTGCCGCGCCTGGGACAGGATCGTGCCGATGACGCGAAGCGATTTCTCTCGACAGCCCGTGTGTTTCTTCCGGCGCGTGGCGGGCGGGTGGTGGCGTGCGGGTGGGCCGGCGCTGCTGCTGCTGGCGGCGAGCGGGCTGGCGATGGGCGGGTTGGCGATGGGGCAGCAGCCGGCGAACCCGGAGCCGGCCCCGGAGGCTCCGCCGGCGAAGGAGCCGCCGGCGGCGTTGCCGACGAACCGGGCGCCGGTGCCCGGGGTGGCGCCGGTGCCGGCGCGGAACCCGAGGGCGGCGCGTGCGGCGGGGGCGCGGATCAACACGCGGTCTGGGGTGCCGTTCCAGCCGGCGGCGCCGGAGGGTGCGCCGGACGCGGAGCCGACGACGGACACGCCGGAGGACTCGGACGGATCGGTGTTCGATCGGTTTGAGGCGGAGGCGCGTCGGGAGGCGGCGCAGGCCGCGGCGCAGGCTGGTGCGCAGGCGGCGCAGCCCGGCGCGGCGGCGGCCGGGGGCGCGGGGGAGGGCGCGGCGAACGAGCCGGTGGACCTGGGCGACTCGGTGAGCTTTGAGTCGTACTCGGAGCCGGTGGAGCTGTCGGCGATCGTGGAGCTGGCGGCGGAGCTTTTGAGCATCAACGTGGTGATCCCGCAGAACGGGGTGCCGGGGACGGTGGTGTTCAACGCGCCGGTGCAGGTGCCCAAGAGCCGGCTGCTGGACCTGGTGGACGCGTTGCTCGAGCAGCAGGACCACACGATCACGTTCGACGAGACGAGCGGGTTTTACATCATCACGCAGATCGCGAACCGGGAGATCACGTTCGGCGAGCGGGCGACGACGAAGATCATCGAGCTGGCGAACATCAAGCCGTCGACGCTTCAGAACGCGCTGCAGCAGATCGT
>CAZCBN010000045.1:0-18789 GCA_964496975.1 uncultured Phycisphaeraceae bacterium | reverse complement strand
CGCGGGACGGGATGGTGGGGCTCGTGGGGGAGGCGGGGGCGTGCGGGGGGGTCGCGGTGCCGAACACGCAGCGGCTCCAGAACCGGCGGAACGTGCAGCAGCCGCAGGGGGAGGGGCAGGTCGCGATCGGGGCGCCGGCGGGGTCTTCGCTGGACAACCTGGCGGAGCGGCTCGCGATTGACCCGCAGGGGAACACGCTGCTGTTCCGGGGGACGGCGGACGAGCTGCCGCGGGTGCGGGGATTGCTGGCGAGCGTGGACAAGCCGAACGAGCTGACGCCGCGGAAGCACTTTGTGGGCGGGGCGACGCGGCAGGTCGCGGAGTTTGCGAGGCAGCGCGGGCTGGGCGAGGTGATCGAGTTCGAGGACGCGCAGACGCAGGGCTTCGGGCTCGGGAACCAGCAGCAGATCAACATCAACGCGTTCGATGGCGCGGCGGCGGCGGTGGGCGGGCCGGTGATGGTGATCGACACGCAGAACGGCGAGATCATCTACTACGGGACGCCGGCGCAACAGGATCAGCTCGAGGAGCTGGTGCAGGAGCTGGACGTTGAGCGGGACCGGGTGGTGATCCGCAGCTACAAGCTGAACAACGCTGTGGCGGAGGACATCGCGTCGATCATCGGGTCGCTGCTGTCGGGGCAGCAGCAGCTCGGCACGGGGGCGTTGCTGCCGGGGGCGCGGGGGCAGACGGGCTTTCAGCCGCTGTCGACCTTCCGCGACGGCGGGCGGCGGAACCAGGGGGACGGCGACGCGGCTGTGGCCGCGGATGCGGGCGGGGGCGGGGGCGGAGGGGGCGGCGGCTCGGGGGACATCGGCGAGTTTGACCCGCAGCGGACGTTTGTCGTGGCGGACGTGGCGAACAACCAGATTGTGGTGAAGGCGCCGTTTGCGCAGCAGGAGGACTTCGCCAGGCTCATCCGGCAGCTCGACCTCCGGCGGCCCCAGGTGTATCTGGAGACGCTGATCGTGCTGGTGTCGGACAGCGAGACGCTGCGGTTTGCGCTCGAGACGCAGTTCAACATCGGGGACTTTCAGACGCGGACGAACTTCGGGCTCTCGTCGATCGCGGACGGGGGGGGCTTTGGGTCGCGGCCGAACGTGGCGACGGGGCTGCAGGGCTTGACGGCGGCGCTGGTGCAGTCGGACCGGCTGCCGTTTGTGCTGACGGCGCTGCAGAACGACACGAAGACGCGGATCATCTCGGCGCCGCAGGTGCTGGTGAACGACAACGAGGAAGCGACGGTTGTCACGGCGGAGCAGCAGCCGACGACGGCGGTGCAGACGGGTCAGACGACGGACATCACGAGCTTCAACGGGTTTGAGGCGGCGGAGACGCGGCTGACGGTGACGCCCAGCATTTCGGAGGCGGGGTACCTGCGGCTCGCGGTGGAGCTGCTGTTCCAGAACTTCGTGGGGACCGGGGGCGGGGGCATCCCGCCGCCGCGCGAGGACCGCGAGGTGAACACGAACGTGACGGTGCCGACGGACTCGACGATCATCGTCGGCGGCATCACGATCGACAGCGTGCAGGACACGGTGATCAAGGTGCCGCTGCTGGGGGACATCCCGCTGGTGGGGCAGCTCTTCCGCGACACGAACAAGGTGACGGACCAGAGCGTGCTGTACTTCTTTATCACGCCGCGGATTCTGACGGACCCGAGCTTCCAGGATCTGAAGCTTCTGAGCCGGGGGCCCTACGCGGAGACGGACCAGGACGACCCGGTGCCGGACCTGCGGCCCGAGCGGATCGAGCCGATGCGGCGGGTGACGACGCCCCGGCCGGCGGCGTGGAACACGGCGTCGGCGCCGCTCGCGGCGCGGATGGGCGCGGGCGAGGGCGTGGGTGGGCCGGGCGTCAGCGGGCCGGCCTTGGTTGGTTCGGCCGGGGGGCGCGATGCGCCGGCGGGGCCGGCCTCGCCCGTTCGCAATGAACCCGGGGGCGTGCCGCGTCCGGCGGCGCTGCCGGGGGAACGGCCTCGGCTGGAGCCGATCCCGCTGACGGTGACGACCCGGCGGGTGGACGAGGGCGCGGAGGGTGCCTCGGACGGCGCTGCCGCGGCTCCTGAAGCGGCGCCGGCGTTGGCCCCGGAACGCATCGGGGCGACCGGCGTGAACGGGAAGTGAGGGGGATATGGCCGACCGCTCCGCGATGATCAAGGTGCCGGGGAGGCAGGGCGCGAAGGCGCCGGTGGGCGGGGCGTCGCGCGGCGACGCCGACCGGGCGCTGGCGCGGGCGAGCGACGTGTTCGGGTCGCTGCGTCTTTCGGCGGAGCAGTTGCGGCGGTTCGCGGCGGCGGAGGGGAGCGACGAGCAGCCGTGGGACCTGATGATCCAGCTGCTGGGGGCCGACGAGCAGTCGGCGCTGGAGCTGCTGTCGCGGCGGACGGGGCTGCCGTTTGCGGCGGAGCCGAGGCTTGAGGAGTCGTCGTCGCGGTATTTCGAGGCGGTGCCGGCGGACTTTTCCCGGTCGCACATGTGCGCGGGGGTGTCGTCGGACGGCGTGACGCTGACGGTGGCGACGGGCCAGCCGATGCACCCGAGTGTCTTCGCGATGATCGAGGACATGGTGGGCATGCCGGTGGAGCTGCTGCTGAGCCCGCGGGCGGCGGTCGCGAGCCTGATCAACCGGGGGTACGAGCGTCGCGGCGACCTTGTCGAGGAGATCGTCGAGGAGCTGCCGCTGGACCAGGCGGCGTTCGAGTCGGCCGCGGCGGGGGCGAGCCGGCAGACGGACCTGCTCGCGCTGGCGCGGCAGACGCCGGTGATCCGGCTTGTGAACATGATCCTGTTCGAGGCGCTGCGGCGCCGGGCGAGCGACATCCACGTGCACCCGATGGAGAACAAGCTGGTGATCCGGCTGCGGGTGGACGGGATGCTGGTGGACGCGTTCAGCCCGCCCTTGTCGCTGGCGCCCGCGATCTCCAGCCGGCTCAAGGTGATGACCGAGCTGGACATCGCCAACCGGCACGCGCCGCAGGACGGGCAGACGACGGTGCGCATCGGCAGCAAGAAGGTGGATATCCGCCTGTCGGTGATCCCGACGATCTACGGCGAGCGCATCGTGCTGCGCCTGCTGGACCAGAGCCAGACGCAGCTCGACCTTGACCAGCTCGGCATGTCGAAGAAGATGCAGGGGCAGTTGATGGACATCATCGACCGGCCCAACGGCATGCTGCTGGTGACGGGGCCTACGGGCTCGGGCAAGACGACGACGCTGTACGCGGCGCTGGGGCGTATCGACCGGGCGAGCCGGAACGTGATGACGATCGAGGACCCGGTGGAGTACCGGCTCGAGGGCATCAGCCAGATGCAGGTGAACGCGAAACGGGGCGTGACGTTCGCGGCGGGCCTTCGGTCGCTGCTGCGGCAGGACCCCGACGTCATCCTGGTGGGTGAGGTGCGCGACCGCGAGACGGCGCAGCTCGCGGTGCAGGCGAGCCTGACGGGCCACTTCGTGCTGGCGACGCTGCACACCAACGACGCGCCGAGCGCCATCCCGCGGCTGATCGACATCGGCATCGAGCACTACCTCATCACGAGCTCGCTGCTGGGCGTGCTCGCGCAGCGGCTGCTGCGGAAGCAGGACCCCACGCTCCCGGCGGGCGAGGGCTACAAGGGACGGCTCGCGGCGTACGAGCTGCTGACCGTGACGGACACCATCCGCCGGCTGACGGCGCAGAACGCCGACGGTGTAACGATCCGCGATGCCGCGGTGCAGGAGGGCTTTGAGCCCATGCGTGTCGACGCGATGCGGAAGGTGGAGATGGGGCTGACAGACCAGGCCGAGGTCTTCCGCGTGTTGCACTGAGGACGCGGGGGCGACGCGTGGCCCGCGCCGCGGTGACCACCCCGGCTTGCGGCGGTCGCGGGGGTGTGCGGCGGTCGCGGCGCGTGAAACGTTGACCCCGCCTGCGCCACAACCTGCTAATTGTTGCGACAATCGTCGTTGAACCAACCATTATTGTATTCGGGTTGGCGGCGCGGGGGTTTGTGAACCCGATCGCCCGTGAGCGCAGTTCTCGACGAACGTTGGGCACCCAGCGGCCGCGGAGCGACGGCGTGCCGTGATGGCTGAAAATGGCCCTTTCGGTCGCAATTTATGGCGCCGCGCGTCGGCATCCGACGCGACCTCGCCGGATTCTCCCGCGCTTGCGCAGATTCTCTATTTTTACATCACCATCCAGACCTGATGTCCGAGAAAACGGTTTCTTGTGTTCAACAATCGTTCCAATTCAAAAAAAAATCTTACGCCCACCAGCCAACTCGCTGGTCGATCTCGAATATTGTTCTGTGTTCGGGTGGCGCCGAGTGGCCCACCATAGAAGCAGGATTTTGAGTAGGGAGAGACCCCATGCGTATTGTGGCTGCTATCGCTCTGTCTGTGACTGCCGGTACCGCCGCCGCCGCGGTGAACGCTTCGCTTTTCGCGGGCGGCGACGCCGGCTTCAACACCCTGACCGCGAACGGCGTGCTGGAGCAGGCGGTTGTTGAGAGCCGCATCGGCAACGCCGACTCCGAGGCCGGCATCTGGGAAGTGGGCCTCTGGCGCTTCGGCGCGGTGGGCACGCCGCTCGACAGCGCCGGCCGGTCGATCTCGCCGTCCGACAGCAACCAGTTCACGCTTTCTTACGACGGCGCGACCACGCTGAGCTTCAGCATCGGCGGGGCCACCGTCGCGAGCAGCGAGATCGGCGGCACCTTCACCGACATCTTCATTCGCGTCCGCTCCGCGGGCGACAACTCGCTCTCCAGCATCGGCCGCCTCACCTTCGACGGCACGCTCCTGACGCCCGCGTTCGGCGTGGCCGCCACCGGCAACGGCACCGTCAACTACCTCCGCATCACCAACGGTGGCGAGGCGTTCGGCGCGTTCACGCTCACGGGCCTGCAGCAGCTTTCCTGGACGGGCACGCGGCCGAACAACTCGGCTCTGGCCGCGCAGTTCAAGTTCACGAACGTCGTGGTGCCCGCCCCCGCCGCCGGTGTGACGCTGGCCGTCGCGGGCATCGTCGCCGGCCGTCGCCGCCGCGGGTGAGCATCGGCGTCGCGGACGCTGCCACGCACCACGGCCCACCGCGGAGCCGAGGCTGACCCTTCGGCCCGTGGACCACACATGCATCACTCCGCAAGCCCCCGGCCGCCGGGGGCTTGTTTTCGTGGGGCTACCGTTGTGGCCATGCCGACACACCGCGCCACCCACCCGCTCTCCGCCACGCTCACCGGCCGGGTGATGCGTCTGGAACCCCTCGCCGAGCACCACGCCGAGCCGCTCGCCCGGGCGGTGTCGCCCGACCTTCTCGGCATGCTGGCGACCGGCCCTCGTTCGGCCGAGCCGGCCGAGGTTCGCGCGTACGTCGTGCGGCTGTTGGAGCGGCCGGCGACGATTCCGTTCGCCGCCGTGCACGCGGCGACCGGCGAGGCGGTGGGCGTGTCAAACTACTTTCTTGATCCCAAGAGCGAGACGTCGTGCGAGATCGGCGGGACGTGGCTGGCGACGCGGCTGCACGGGTCGGCCGCGAACCCCGAGATGAAGCTGCTGATGCTCTCGCACGCGCTCGACACGCTGGGCTTCACACGAGTGCAGTTCATGGCCGACAGCCTGAACACGCGGAGCCTGCGGGCGCTGGCGCACATCGGGGCACGCGTGGAGGGCACACTGCGGCGGCACATCCCCGTGCGCGACGCAGAGGGCCGCGTGACGCGGGTGCGCGACAGCGTGGTGCACAGCATCACGGATCAGGACTGGGTGATGGTGAGGCCGGCGCTCGAGGGCCTTGTGACGACGCGTCTTGACGGCATGGCCAGATGAGACGGCGCGGTCTTGGCCGAGATGATTCATTGTGGAAGAGAGGTCGTGGTCAAACGCTGCGCGTGTCTTCACCCTCAGGAGCGGGCGCGTTGGTGAGTTTGGCTGAGATCGGTGTGTGTACCTCTCCGCACTCCGGGCATCGCGAAGCGGCCAAACCCCGAATGTCATAGCCGCAGTGCGAGCACCGGCCGGGGTGCCAACGAATCTGAAGGCCGCTCAGCCAGGGCAGGGCAAGGCCGGCAACCACGTACGCAGCTCCGAAAGCCTCAACGGGCCACGAGAGCCCGCGTCGACAGCTTCCCCCCGGAAGGATCTGCCACGGGGCAAAGCCCCAGTCGCAGCTTCGACAGCAGCACCACTCCCCGTGCGGCGTCCCGGGTGGCACGCCGACCCGCCCATAGGTCTGCAGGATCCAGTACCCAACGTTCGTCAGCATGAGCCCAACACCAGCGACCACCAGCGCGACCGACAGGCATCGTTCCGCACGAGGAGTTGGCCTCGGCATTCGCTGCGTACGCACGGGCATCTCTCCTCGCTGAGACCACGAGTGACCGTCTCTGCGGCCTCCGGTCGATACGAGTCGCATGTCGTTGGGTTTCATCCACCGGTCCGCACACGGCACCGGGTGCCACGGCTTGGCGTCGCCAAGCCGTGCTCTTCCGAACCATCCACGGCCCGACACGAACCAACGCCGCGGCCCCACGCGGGTCGATGGGCTCCGGGACGGCGCGTTATTGATCCTGCAGCGGCAGCCGCCGCGCCAGGTCAAGGTAGGCGAGGAAGTTCGCCCGCATCTCCACGGCCGAGTCGCCGCCGAACTTGTCGACGCACATGCGGGCCACCTCGAAGGCCACGACGTTTTCCATCACCACGCTCGCGGCGCTGACGGCGGCGACGTCGCTGCGCTCGTAGGCGCTGCGCTCGGCTTCCTTGGTCTGCAGGTTCACGCTGGGCATGCCGCGGAGCAGGGTCGCGATGGGCTTCATCGTGCCCGTCACGACCACGGGCATGCCGTTCGTCATGCCGCCCTCGGTGCCGCCGGCGTTGTTGGTCGGTCTTCCAAAGCCCAGCGTGCTCGTCATCTGCTTCGCCGCGTCGAAGGTGATGGGGTCGTGCAGGGCGCTGCCGTGCACCTCGCCCGCGCGCACGCCCGCGCCGACCTGCACGGCCTTGAAGGCCTGGATACCCATGACGGCGTAGGCCATGCGGGCGTCGAGCTTCGCCGTCCAGTCCATGCTGCTGCCGAGGCCTGGGGGGCAGTTGAAGACGTGGCACTCGACGTGGCCGCCGACGGTGTCCTGATCGATCTTGGCCTGGCGGATGATCTCGCGCTGCCGCTGCGTGGTAGCCTCGTCGAGCGTGTAGGTGTCGCTCGCGTCGCGGACGGGGATGAGCGAACGCCAGTTGTCTGGCGAGACGGCGACGTTTGTGCGCGCGTCGAGGATCTGGCGGACGAAGCCGAAGACCTCGATGCCGCAGACGTCGCGCAGCAGGCAGCGGGCGATGGCGCCCGCGGCCACGCGGCTGGCGGTCTCGCGGGCGCTGGCCCGCTCGAGCGTTTCGCGGCAGTCGATGGTGAGCCACTTCACGCTGCCGGCGAGGTCGGCGTGGCCCGGGCGGGGGCGATGCACGGGGGGCGTCTTTTCCAGGTCGTCGAGCCGGCTGTCGCGGTTGGCGATCTTCAGGACCAGCGGGCCGCCGATGGTCTTGCCGAGTCGGACGCCGCAGAGGAACTCGACGACGTCGGTCTCGAGTTTTTGGCGTCCGCCGCGGCCGTAGCCGCCCTGGCGGCGTTCGAGCTCGCGGTTGATGAAGTCCACGTCGAGCGTGAGGCCGGCGGGGAGGCCCGTGATCGTGGTGACGAGGGCGGGCCCGTGGCTTTCGCCGGCGGTCTGGTAGTCGAGACGGGGCTGGAAATACGGCATGGGGGCAGTCTACGGGAGGCGGGCTCACTCCTCCGACACGCCCCAGTCGATCCACGGCAGCACGCTGGCGTACCCGTCGGTCCAGGGGCGGACGCTCGGGTCGGCCTCGACGGGGAGCCAGACCCGCTTGCCGAGGACGGCCTGCGCGGCATCGCGCGTGCGGGCGGCGAGCAGCCAGGCCGAGCCGGCCCGGAGGTCCTGCCGCACGCTTGCCTCGGGGGGCCGGGTGTCGTCGCGCACGAGCACGGCGAGGCCCGCGGCGTGGGCCGTGGCGGCGGCGACGGGCTCCAGCCGCAAGTGGCGGTTGGAGATGTGCAGCGCGACGGCGCCGTCGCCGCGGGTCTTGTCGATGAAGAGACGCAGCGCCTCGGCCGTGAGCAGGTGCATGGGGATGGCGTCGGACGAGAAGGCATCGACGACGACAAGGTCAAAGGCCCCGTCGGCCGCGTCGGCGATGCGGAGCCGGCCGTCGCCCACGATCACCTCGACGCTCGCCTTGCTGTCGGCGAGGAACGTGAAGAGCGCGGCGTCGGACGCGATGCCGACAACGGCGGGGTCGATCTCGTAGAACGTGAACGCGTCGCCGGGCTCGCCGTACGCGGCGAGGGCACCGACGCCCATGCCAATAAGGGCGACGCGCAGCGGGCGGGCCTCGGCCTGGGCGCGTTGGCGCAGGCCCTTGAAGACGTCGCCGATGGGGCCCTCGGGGTGGTAGTAGACGGTGGGCAGTTCTGGGCGATCGGTGAGCTGTGCGCCGTGCGTGGTGGTGCCGTGCATGAGGCCGCGGTACGCGGGGGCCTCGTCGGTCGCGGGGGAGGCAAAGACGCGGTGAACGCCGAAGAACGTCCGGCGGGCGAAGCGGTCGGAGGAGACGCCGTCGGCGACGAGGCGGAAGGTAAAGAGCACCGCGACCGCGCGGGCGAACCCATCCGCCCGGCGCGACGCGAGGAAGACAAGCAGCAGGGGCAGGCCCACGGCGAGGGCACTGAACGCGTAGCCGCCATCCACGCCCGGCACGCCGCGAGCGACCTCAGCGGCGCCGAGCGCGAGCAGCACGGCCGCGGGCATGAGCCACAGCCCGGCGAGACGGCGAACGCCGCGACGCGCGGGCGGAGAGGCCACCGCGTGCGTCGGAGACTCCGGCGGGCCCGCCGGGGCGTCGCCCAGCCACAGCACGGCGGCGAGCAGGACGAGCGCGACGCGGTACTCGACGATATCGTCGAAGATGAGCGGGGCGAGGACGCCGTTGAAGACGCCGCCGAGGGCACCGCCGACGCCGATCCAGAGGTAGAACTCGGTGAGGTCGCGGTCGGCCGCGCCGGCGGGGCGGAGCATCGCGAGGCGGGCGTGCGCGACGTACGCGCCGACGGCGAGCAGCGCGACGTGCAGCAGCAGCACGGCCCACGCCGGCTCGGTCGCGTGCAGCAGCAGCACGGCGCACACGCCCAGCAGCAGCACCGCCGCGACGCGTGAGAGAGGCCGCACCCCGGGGCCGGGCCCCGACGCGCGGCCCGCGGCAAGGCCGAAGGCCGCGACCATGCTGAGCAGATAAATCCCCAGCGGCAGAACCCACAGCAGCGGGAAAGCCGCGACGTCGGTCGAGAGGTGCTGCGTGACGCCCAGCGTCAGCGAACTGGGGACGAACGCCAGCAAAGCCCACATCGCGCGGCGTCGCAGCGGGCGCGGGGCGCGTGTGTCGGCGTCGCGCACGACGGGCGGCGCGGTCGAGCCCTGTCGCACGCCGCCGCGACGGCCTGACACCGACAGCACGCCCGACATCAGGATGAGCCCGCCCGCCACGCCCGCGGCCACAAGCCACGCCCCGCGCTGCTGCGCGAGCGAGAGCATCGGCTCGGCGGCCAGGGGGTAGCCGAGCAGGCCCACGAAGCTGCCGAGGTTGCTCGCGGCGTAGAGCGGGTAGGGGTTCGGGCGTGCGCCCGCGGCATCGGCGGGAAGATCGGCGTACCAGCGCTGCAGCAGCGGCCCAGTGGCGGAAAGGGCGAAGAACGCGGGCCCCGCCGACACTGCAAGCTCTGCCAGCAGCCAGAGCACGGGCGACGCGTCGGCCTCTGGCGGCGTGGGCGTGCGGAAGCCAACGCGCAGCGAGATCGCCCCGGCGATCGCGAGCGCCGCCGCGTGCAAGGCGAGGCCCGCCGCCGGCAGCAGCCTCGCGAGCCCGTGCGCCCACGCATAGCCCGCGAGCAGCACGGTCTGAAAGAAGAGCATGCACGTCGTCCAGACCGACGGGCTTCCGCCCAGCACGGGCAGCAGGCCCTTGGCCGTCAGCGGCTGCACGGCGAACAGGAGCGCCGCGGCGACGAAGACGGCGGGCGCGAAGAGCAGGGCCGCCGCGCGGCCCGGACGGCCGCGGTGTTCGCGTGGCGTGGCGTTGCTACGCTCGGGCATGGGGACGACGTTCCGGGCGGTGATCTGCGATATCGACGGGTGCCTCGGGCCGGAGCGGCACACGCCGCTGGACGCCGCCGCGCTGGCGCGCGTGGCATCGTACAACAGGCTGGCGTACGAGCGGGGCGACCGGCCCGTCGTGACGGTGTGCAGCGGGCGGCCTCAGCCGTACGCTGAGGCGATTACGCGGCTGCTGGGCAACACCACGCTGCCCGCGATCTGCGAGATGGGCGTGTGGCTCTGGCACCCGGACACGAACGCCTTCAGCCGCGACGAGCGCATCACCGCCGGGCACGTGCACGCGGTGCACGAGGCCCAGGAGTGGATCGAGCGCGAGTTCGGCCCGCGCGGCGTGGTGTGCCAGCCGGGCAAGTCGTGCTCGATCTCGCTCTACCACGCCGACACCGCCTACCTGAAGGGCCTGGAGACGACGCTGCGCGAGACGTTCGCCGCGCGGGCGTGGCCCTTCCGCGTCAGCTCGACGTGGCTCTGGATCAACTGCGACCTGGACTTTGTCAGCAAGGCCACGGGCATTGACCGCCTGACGCGGCACACGGGCCTGCGGCGCGAGTCGCTCGCCGGCATCGGCGACACGATGGGCGACCTCGCCATCCGCGAGCGCGTCGCCTTCTTCGCCTGCCCGGCGAACGCGGACGAGGGCCTCAAGCGGCACGCCGACTATGTGTCGCCCCTGCCCGAGGTGGAGGGCGTGCTGGACATCCTGGAACGCTTGCGGGGCTGACGTCCTCGACCGGCGACGCCGGAGCGTTCACGCCCGCGGCGTGAGGCCCAGCTCGCGGCACGACGCTCGGTAGCGGTCGAGGTTCTGCCGGATGAACCACCCGGCGAGCAGCGGCTCGTACTCGCGGCGGATGGCGGCGGGCAGGTCAAAGTAGCTGCCCGGGTTGCGACCCCGGCAGCGGGCCGAGCCACAGCGACAGTCCCACGGCTCCTCGTCGTGCGAGCCGATGAGATAGTCGGTCGTCAGCTCCTCGCCGGGCGCGATGTCCCGCCGGGCGGCAAGGGTCGCGACCTCGCCCGCCCACTGCACGTAGCACGAGGGGTCGCAGCTCGCGTTGATGCAACTGTCCGGCTCGACGAGCAGCACGATGTCGCCCCCCGCGAGCCGGTCGCAGTGCTCGGGGTGGGCGACAAACTCCATGGGCCACGTCTCTTCCGCCGCGATGCGCCGCGTGTGGTCAAAGCGCCAGATCGCCTGATGCGCCGCAAAGGACCGCCCCGCGAAGACGCCCCGCCCCTCAATCGGCGAGTTGCGGATCACCCACCCCTCCCGCGCCGCGTCGGCAAAGCGGTGCTGGGTGTGCGGGACGCGCGGGGAGCGCGGCGGCGTGTCGCGGGAGAGGGGCTCGTGCATGCGGCGATTCTTGCCGCGCTCCGGGCGGCAGGCCGGGGCGATCCCGCCGACGCCCGCGCTATTCTCTCTTGTGCGGCCGGATGACGACGTCTGCCTCTGCTTCCGCGTAAGCCTGCGAAAAATCCGCGGCTATCTCGCGCGCGAGGACCCGCCGGTCGCGAGCCTCATCAGCGAGTGCCTTTCCGCCGGCACGGGCTGCGGGTGGTGCGTGCCGTTTCTGCGGTCGCTGCACGCGCAGCACCGCCGCGGCGACACGCCCGATCTGCCCTTTGAGTCTGACGCCTATGCCCAAGGCCGCGTGGTGTACCGCGCCACGGGCGAGCGGCCCGCCGACGCCGACCCCCCGGCCGCCCCCCCACCGCCCGACCCCGCCTGACCTACCCGCCAAAGGCCCGGCCCGCCCAGACCCCGGCCCGCGCCGACCGCGCACGTCGCACCGTGTGAGCCGGCACCGAGCGAGTCGGCACCGTCCGAGCCGGCACCGGGCACGCCGCTCAGCGGTTGCCCCGGTCCGCCTGGGCCTGGTCAAACGCCGTGGTGTTCATGCCGCGCTCCGACCGCTGGAACATGTAGTCCTGCACCGCGCCCTGGTACCGCGCCTGCTGCGCCGACTCCGACGGGTCGCGGAAGCTCTTCGCCACGGCGAACTCCCCCGTCGCCGCGTCCTGCCCCGTCAGCTCCGCCAGGCTCGCGACAGCCTGCTTCAGCCCCTGGATCACATACCCCGTGTCCAGCTTCGCCTCGCGGATCTGCGCGAGCCCCGCCAGCGACTTCATCGCCGCCTTCAACCGCCGGTCGTGCCGCATCAGCCGCGGCAGCAGCCGCAGGTTGTCGCTTGAGCGGATGCCCAAGTTCACAAACAACTCCTGCGTCGTCCTAAGCATCGGGTCCGCGGGCGACGCAAGGTTGATGAGACCCGTCAGCTCCGCGAGGTGAAACTCCCGCCGCCCCCCCTGCCACACCCAAAAAGCGTGGTCCACGTCGTGCAGCATGCGCCACGCGAGGTGCTGCACCTCATCGTTCAGCTTCCGCCGCTCCAGCAGCCAGTCAATGATCGCGACCGTCAGGGCCAGGCCGATCATCTCCGAGCCCAGGTTGCCCAGCAGGCCCAGCACGGCCCCCGGCTTGTCGGCGTCGAACAGCACCGCCGCCACCAGCATCGACAGCGACACCACGGCAAACACCGCCGCCAGAACCAGACGGGTGCTCATCGATCCTCCCCGCAGCGTCCCCAGAACGCCCGCGAGCCGTCAGGGTAGACCCGCCGTGCCGCGCCCGCCGCCGAGGCCGAACGCGGGCCGTCCCCGTCGCATTTGACGCTGCCCGCGTGCGCGTTGAGACTTGGGACATGCCGCACCCCGGAACAGGTCTGCCCCTCGCCGCCCAAGCCCGTTCCGCCGCCGCAGACGCCGACACCGCCCTCGACCGCGCCGAGTCGCCCGCCGACGCCCGCCAGCAGCGGCTGAACCTCTGGGCCGCCCGCGCCCTGGGTGTCGTCATGTTCGCGATGCTCCCCTCGATCGGCGCCCGCATCGCCGTCCCCCTGCCCCCCGACGGCGTGCCGATGACGCTGCAAGACCTCGCCGTCATCCTCTGCGCCCTCTGCATCGGCCCGCGGCTCGGACTTGTCAGCATGGGGCTCTACCTGCTCGTCGGCGCCCTGGGGGCCGGCGTCTTTTCCGAGGGGCGCGGGGGCCTCGCCGTCATCCTGGGGCAGACCGGCGGCTACCTCGTCGGCTTCGCCCTCTGCCAGCCCGTCATGGCGCCCATCCTGAAGCGACGCGACGGCAGCATCCGCGGCTGGGGGGCCATCGTCCTGGCCGTCCTCGCCGCCCACGCGGTCATCTTCGCCGTCGGCGTGCCGTGGCTCGCCATCGTCAACGGCTTCACCCCCTGGCGGGCGGTGCAGGGGGGCTTGCTCCCCTTCCTGCCGGGCATGCTCATCAAAGCCGGCCTGGCCGTGCTCATCGCCCGCTGGGCCGTACCCTTCGCCTCGCGGCGCATCTGGTGACCGCGCCGAGACACGCCGCCCCCTCACACCGACCACCCAAACCGAACGCCCAACCCGACGTAAGGAGCCCGCCCGATGCCGACCGACCGCCGCCGCAGCCTCCGCTCCGCCGCCGCCCTCGCGCTCGCGGGCCTCGCCGCCGCGTTCCTGCCCGCGTGCTCCACCACATGCGAGGTGCCGCAGACCGACGCCCAGGCCCTGGAGGCCGCGCCCGCGGAGGCCGCCCCGGCCCAGGCCACGTCCGTCGCCGCCGCGGCCCCCATCAACGCCATCTGCCCCATCGGCCGCGAGGGCGTCACCGAGTCCGGCGGCACCGTGGTCCACAACGGCCACACCGTCGGCTTCTGCTGCGACGGCTGCAAGGAATACTGGACCGCCAACATGACCGACGCCGAGCGCGACGCCTTCGTCAACGAGACCCTCGCCGCCCACTGAGTCCCCCAAGCGCCCCGCGGCGCCCCGCACAAGGACCCCGCCGATGCAGGCGACCCTGAAGGCCACCATCGGCCGCACGCCCTACGAGACCGACCTCACCGTCCCTGCACGCGACGGCTCGCCCGCCCCGCTGCACACCCTCCGCGCCGACGAGCCGCCCGACCTGGGCGGCCACGACACCGGCCCCACGCCCTACGAGCTGCTGCTCGCCTCGCTCGCCGCGTGCAAGGCCATCACCGTGCGCATGTACGCCGACCGCAAGGGCTGGCCCCTCGAACGCGTCGACCTCGACCTCTCGCACGACCGCCGCCCCGCCGCGAGCCGCAAGACCGACCTGCCGGGCGAGCCCACCGAGCCGGCGCCGATCATGGACCACGTCGACGTGACGCTCCGCATCGTCGGCCCCCTCCTCTCCGCCGAGCAGCGGGCCCGCCTCGCCGAGATCGCCGACAAGTGCCCCGTCCACAAGATGCTCGACGCCGGCGTCCGCGTCGTCACCCGCATCGCCGAAGCCTGAGCCGCACCCCCACAGCGAACACACACCCGGCACGCCCCACGCAGGCACCCGGCACGCACCGGGCGCCACGCAGAGCCCCCTCATGATCCAGCGCTTCAAACGTTATTTCGAGAATCACGGCCCCGTCGGGGCGACCTTCAACATCCTCATCATGCTCTACGTCTTCTCGATCGCGTGGCGTGTGCCGCCGCCGGTGGGCTACATCTCCGCCGGCTGCGCGGTCGCGCTCTTTCTCCTGCCATGGCTCTTCCTCGGGCTGATGGTGCGGCGCGTCAACAGTGTCATTCGCGTCGTGAAGTACGGCGGCAACGTCTGCGTGCTCGTCATCCTGCTCGACATCGTCAACGCCGTCACCCTCCCCCTACTCGCGTTCATCGCCGCGATCTTGTTCCTCTGGCTCGCCAACGGCGTGGAGTTCTGGCTCCTCTCCGACCGCCGCGTGTACACCTCGCGTGCCTCCACCAAGGCTCTCGAACGCCTGGGCCACGGAGACCCCACGCCGTGACCACCCGCCCGCCCCACACCGGCCCTCGACCCAAGCACGCACGCCGCGCGCGCCGTTTCGCCGGCCTCCTCGCGGGCCTGCTGGCAGGCCCCATCGCCGCGACCGCGCCGGCGCAAACGCCGGGCCCCGTCATCATCGCCCACCGCGGCGCCAGCGGCTATCTCCCCGAGCACACCCTCGCCGCCTACGCCGCCGCGCACGCCATGGGCGCCGACTACATCGAGCCCGACGTGGTGCTCTCGAAGGACAACGTCCCCGTCTGCCTGCACGACCTGACGCTCGAGGCCACCACCGACTGCGAGGAGAAACTCCCCGGCCGCGCGCGCGCCGACGGCCACTGGTACGCCCTCGACTTCACCCTCGCCGAGCTGAAAACCCTCAACAAAACCGGGCACCACACCCCCAACGCCACCGGCCACACGGTCGCCACGCTCACCGAGATGCTCGCCCTGGTCAACGACCTCAACACCCGCACCGGCCGCCGCGTCGGCGTCATCCCCGAGCCCAAGGGCCCCGCCTTCCACCGCGACGCCGGCCAGCCCATCGAGCCCGTCCTGCTCGCGGCCCTCTCCCGCGCCGGCTACGGCGCGGCGGACGACGCCTGCATCGTCCAGGTCTTCGAGTCCGCCTCCATCGTGCGCATGAAAGAGGAGATGAAGACCGACCTCCGCATGGTCTGGCTCATCACAGAAGAACCCGCCCCGGGCGAACTCGAAACCCTCGCTCCCATCCTGCACGGCATCGGCCCGCGCAAGGCGCTCGTCCTGACGCGCGGCGTCAACGGGCGGCTCGGGGAGTCGCCGCTGGTGGCGCGCGCCAAGCAACTCTCGCTCGCCGTCTACCCATGGACCTACGGCGCGCGCGAGGACGAGATGCAGCAGGCCCTCGCCGCCGTCGGCCCCACCGGCGGCCTCTTCACCGACTTCCCCGACGTCGGCGTGCGAGCCCGCGAGCGCGGCCTGCCGCGCGACTGACGATCGCGCCGCCCATTTCGGGCGAACCCGTTCTGGGCAGGCCGGCTCTTGGGGAGGCCCGCTCTTGGGTAGGCCGGCTCTCCGAGCCGGCTCCTCGCACCACCCCGTGTTGCCTGCGCGACCCCGTCGTCGGCGTTTGTCAGACGGACGTACGAACAGCGTGCGACCCGGGCGGTTGGGGCGACTTCTGCGGCTTTTTCGTGAACATCGACGGCCACCGCACGTACTTTGTTGTTGGGGACGGCGCGAAAAAGCCGACCCTGCGGCGGGCGCACGGGCGCCCGGGCCCGCGACGCCGAGAGGCCGGTCCGATCCACGCGAGACGCGGCGATCGACCCCGGCTCAACGCGGGCACTCGCGCGGCGGCCGCGGGGCCGCGCGGCGTTCTGGGGTATCGAGGCGCGGCGTTCTGCCGCGCCCGTCAGGAGGCCAACAGCATGGTGATCGCGATCAACTACGGCCACGTGCGCAAGTCCGACCGTTTGGACGGCCACATCCAGCGCCAGCTCTCGCGCCTGCTCGCGTCGTTCGGCGAGCGGCTGACACGCGTCGAGGTGCACCTGGAAGACGGCGGCGGGACGCGCAGCGGCATGGTTGACAAGCGTTGCGTCATCGAGGCCCGGCCGAAGGGCATGGACCCGGTCGCGGTTGAGGCCCACGCCGCGAGCCCCTTCAGCGCCACCACGTCCGCGTCGGGCAAGCTGCGCCGCATGCTGGAGAAGAAGCTCAAGCGGGCCTGAGAAGAGCCGGAGAGCCAGGCAGACGCGGGCCAGTGGCCCGCGTCTGTGTTTTTTGCGCATCGCGTTCGGCTACGTTCGCACGCGGCGATGGCGCCTCGTGCTGCGACGCCTCGCCGCTTAGCCATCACGAAACGATCGCCGGGACATGGGTCCGACGCGAGCCATCAGCGGGAGGGCACGGCGCAGCGGCCGTCGACGCACGGGTTTTTGCGACCCGTGAGCCAGTAGCGGTTCTTGGCGAACCAGCGGTACGCCGCGTCGAACCCGGGGCGCAGCACGGGCCAGCCGGTGGGGGCCCAGAGCCAGCCCCAGCCGACGGCGCGGTAGGCGAGGCGGAAGACCTCCATGCCGGTGACGATGGAGCCGTCGCCGCGGATGGCGTGGATCTGGCCCAG
This sequence comes from uncultured Phycisphaeraceae bacterium, assembly GCA_964496975.1. Classification (GTDB taxonomy): domain Bacteria; phylum Planctomycetota; class Phycisphaerae; order Phycisphaerales; family UBA1924; genus CAZCBN01. The sequence continues at coordinate 1,695 of CAZCBN010000045.1, read as the reverse complement.
GATGCCGTCCATCGTCAGGCCGTGGCGAGCGGGGTCGAAGTCCGGCGCGTTGAGGTCCTGGACGATGAGCCGCCCACGGCCGCCGTCGAGCCGGCGGAGCAGGTCGCCCTCGTGCTTGCAGAGGGGGCAGAGGCCGTCGATGAGGATGGTGAGGGCCGAGGCGTCGGCGCGGTGTTCGGGCATACTCGTGCTTTCGTCATCCGCGGGGGCCGGATGCGGCCGAAGGGTTGTGTTTGGTCGATGTTTGTTCGTCTCGGCCGCGCGGAACGGCGCGCGCGACAGAGACCATCGACCGGGCCGGTCCGCGTTCACGCCTCAGATGATGCGATCGTCTCGGGCGAGGTTGTGCGCCGGGGCGGTGTTCAACTGCACGAGTTCGCGTCCCAGGCGCTCGCGCTGCACCTTGCGGGCGGTGTCGTCGTCGACGTAGTCGGAGTGGCAGGAGAGCTTGGCTTCGGCGCCGGTCGGCACGGGCGGCACGCCTGCGCCACCATTGGAGCCGGTGACGGCGTGCGCGGGCGCGCCGCCGTTCGCGGGGGGCTTCGCGGCGAGCTTGTGGATCTCCTCGGGCTTCAGGTAGCCGCGTTGCCGCAGGATTTCCTGCTGCTCGGGCGTAAGGGCCGGGGCCTTGGCGGGGGCGCCGGCGGTGGCGCCGTCCTTGCCGCCGAGGCGTTCGAACCCCTCGGCCTTGCCGCTGGCGAAGTCCTGGATCTCCTTGCTGATGCGGACGCTGCACCAGTCGTGGCCGCACATGGCGCAGAAGTCGGTGTCGACGGTGAGATCCTCGTCGTGGTAGGCGCGAGCGGTGTCCTCATCGAAGGCGAGCTCGAAGTGCCTTTGCCAGTTCAGCGCGGCGCGGGCGCGGGTGAGGTTGTCGTCCCAGTCGCGTGTACCGGGGATGCCGAGGGCGACGTCGGCGGCGTGCGCGGCGATCTTGTACGCCACGCAGCCTTCCTTCACATCGCCGCGCTTCGGCAGGCCCAGGTGCTCCTTGGGCGTCACGTAGCAGAGCATGCTGGCGCCGTGGTAGGCGGCGCTGGTGGCGCCGATGCAGCTGGTGATGTGGTCATAGCCGGGGAAGACGTCCGTCACGAGCGGGCCCAGGACGTAAAAGGGTGCGCCGTGGCAGAGGGTGCGCTGGAGCTTCATGTTGTATTCGATCTGGTCGAACGGCACGTGGCCCGGGCCCTCGACCATCACCTGCACGCCGTGGCGCCAGGCACGCTCGGTGAGTTCGCCGATGGTAGCGAGCTCGGCGAGCTGGGCCTCGTCGGTCGCGTCGGCGAGGCCGCCGGGGCGGAGGCCGTCGCCGATGCTGAAGGAGACGTCGTAGCGGCGGAGGATGCGGCAAATATCGTCCCACAGCGTGTACATGGGGTTCTCGGCCGGCTTGCCCGCCTCGGAGTGGACGAGCATCCACTTCGCGAGCAGCGACCCGCCGCGGGAGACGATGCCGATGAGCCGCTGCTTGACGAGCTTCAGGTGGGCGCGCCGCACGCCGGCGTGGATGGTCATGTAGTCGACGCCCTGCCGGGCCTGATGCTCGACGGTCGCGAGGATGATCTCGGGCGAGAGGTCCTCGATCTTGCGGCCGATGATCATGCTGTAGATGGGCACGGTGCCGATGGGCACGGTGCTGGCGCGGATGATGGCGTCGCGGCAGGCGTCGAGGTCGCCGCCGGTGGAGAGGTCCAT
>CAZCBN010000044.1:16413-24345 GCA_964496975.1 uncultured Phycisphaeraceae bacterium | reverse complement strand
AAGAACAGGCCCGCGGAACCGGCCGAAGAACTGGCTGCCGCGCTGGCCCCCGCGTCGCTCACCGGTGCATCTCCGCCGCAGCGCCCCGCGGTGCCCGGCGTCTGAGGCCGGGCGCGCACCGCGTCCGACCCGGGCTTCGACGCCTCGGGGGCGCGACTGAACCGAAACCGGCGAAGGCCCCGCAGATCACGGGGCGTCGCGCTCGGGCCGCGCCGGGAAACCGCCTGAACAGGTGGATCGCATGGCCCGCCGAACTTTGCAGCGGCGGTTCGGCGGGCCCGGCCGAGGACCGATAGAGTGGCCGCGTTGAGCCCGGGGACCACCGCGGGGCGTCGCGTGCCGAGTCGGGCCGCGGCCCGCGGGTTCTGGCCCGGGTGACGGAAGCCCGCGGCCCGTGGACGTCCCCCAAGATCCGAGCGGCCCCGCCGACCGACCGTGCCGGTCCCAGCCGGGCTGCGCCGTGGACCTTGTGGACGCGACGGGCCGGCTCGGGGCGCCGGCGTCGGCCCGCGTGCGCGACCTGCTCGCGCGGGCGGCGGCCGAGCTTGGCGCGGCGGGCGAGGCCCGCGTCCGCGTGGTGGGCGACGACGAGATGGCCCGGGCCCACGAGCGCTACGCCGGCGTGCCGGGCACCACGGACGTGCTGACCTTTGACCTTCGGGACGCGGACCTCGCCGATGCGGGCTCGCCCCACGCCGGGAGGGGCCCGCTGGACGTCGATGTGCTCGTCTGCCTGGACGAGGCGGAGCGCCGCGCGGCCGAGCTGGGCCACGAGGCGTGGCGCGAGGTGCTGCTGTACGGCGTGCACGCGCTGCTGCACTGCCTGGGCCACGACGACCACGACGAGGCCGACGCCGCGCGGATGCACGCCGAGGAGGACCGCGTGCTGCGGGCCATCGGCGTGGGCCCGGTGTACGACGCGGGGGCCGACCGATGACCCCGGCGGCATGGCTCTGGCTCGCGGTCGCGGCGTGGCTCGCGGGGGCGCTGTTCTCCACGCTGCAGTTCGCCGTGCGCACCGTCACGCGGGGCTCGCTCGAGCAGGTCTTTGAAGAGCAGCGGCGCAAGCGGAGCCGGACGCGCACGGGCCCCGGCGCTTCCGAGGGCGCCGCGAACGGGGACGCCGCGGCGGGCGAGGGCGTGGACCCGCTGCCGCCGGGCGTGTCGGCGATCGCGGCCGACCTGTACGGCCACGCCGCGGCGGTCGCCATCCCGCGCATCGCGTGCAACCTGGTCGTCGGCGTGTCGATGGTGCTGTGGCTCGCGGCGGAGTGGAACGGGGGCGTGCCGAAGCTGTGGCACGCGGCGACGGGCGTGGGCGTGGGCGTGCTCGCGATCTGGCTGCTGAGCGTGGTGGTGCCGCTGGGCGTGGCCGAGCACGCGCCCGAGCTGGCGGTGCTGCGGTTCTCCGGCTTTTTACGGGCGATTCACCTGCTGGCGACGCCCATCCTCGCCGTGGTGGGCTTCACGCGCGAGGTCATCCGCCGTCTGGCGGGCGAAGAACCCATGACGCCCGAGCAGGAGCACGAGGCCGAGCTGCTGAGCCTGGTCGAGGTCTCCGAGCGCGAGGGCGGCCTCGAAGAAGACGTGCGCGACATGATCGAGGCGGTGGTCGAGTTCCGCTCCACCACGGTCGAGGAGATCATGACGCCCCGCACGCAGGTGCAGGCGCTCGAGTACACCGATGACCTCGCCGCGGTGGAGGCGGTGGCGCGCGAGGCCGGGCACAGCCGCGTGCCCGTCTACCGCGACAACCTCGACCACATCGTGGGCGTGCTCTACCTGAAGGACCTGCTGCGGTGGATGGTCTCGCGCGAGCCCGCGCCGTCCGCCGCCGCCGCCGGTCCCGCCGCCGCCAGGCCCTTCGTGCTGGCCGACATCCTGCGCCCCGCGACGTTCGTGCCCGAGACCAAGACCGTCCGCGAGCTGCTGGGCGAGCTGCTCGACCAGAAGGTGCACATCGCCTTCGCCACCGATGAATACGGCGGCACCAGCGGCCTCGTCACCATCGAGGACATCATCGAGGAAGTCTTCGGCGAGATCCGCGACGAGTACGAGCCCGAGGCCGAGGAGACGCCCCCCGTCGTCGTCGACGCCGCCGGCGCGGCCGCCGTGGTCGACGCCCGCACGCCCATCGGCGAGGCCAACGACGGCCTCGAAGACCTGGGCCTGGAACTGCCCGAGGGCGACGACTGGGACACCGTCGGCGGCTTCGTCACCACCACCATGGGCAAAATCCCCGAAGCGGGCGAGACCCTGCGCCACGCCGGCCTTGTCATCACCGTGCTGGAGGCCGAGCCGACGCGCGTCGTCCGCGTCCGCGTCGAGGCGATGCCCGAGGCCCACACCGCCGACGCCCATCCCGCCGACTGAGACGCGCCGCCACGCACCCCTGCCCTCACGCCAGCCCGCGCTGCTCGGGGCCGCCGCGGTAGGGCGGGTCCGTCGGGCTCCGCCGGCTGCCGTGTTTCTCGTAGACGCGCCGCGCCTCGCCCCGCGCCGCGGCCGTGCCGCGCCGTGCGAAGACGCGCTGCTGCGCCTCGCGGTACGCCGCGGCGTGGTCCACGATGGGCCCCGGGTACCCGAGCGGCGTGCGCGCGTCCCGCCGGCTTCCCTCCAGCGCCGCGAAGAGCCCGCGCTCCGCCTCCGCCGCGGCCTTCGCCCGGCCGCCACCGCCGCCCGCGCCCGGCGGCGGGGGCGAGAGCCCGTGCTTCCACGGCTCATGGATCTGCGTTGCCGGCACGCCGGCCAGCTCCGGCACCCAACGGCGGATGAACAGGCCCGACGGGTCCTGCTCCATCGACTGCTTTACGGGGCTGTAGATCCGCACCGTGTTGATGCCCGTCGTCCCGCTCTGCATCTGGAACTGGCTGAAGTGAATGCCCGGCTCAAAGTCAAGAAAATGCCGGGCCATCTCCACCGCCGTGGGCCTCCAGTGCAGCCACAGGTGGTAGCTCGCAAAGCTCACGAGCATGCTCCGCATGCGGAAGTTGAGCCACCCCCCGCCGTGCAGGCTCCGCATGCACGCGTCGACGAACGGGTAGCCCGTGCGCCCGAGCCGCCACGCGTCAAACCGCGCCCGCTCCGCCTCGCTCCAGTGCGCCGGGTCCTCGGTGCGCAGGCCGTCGTAGGCGCGATTGAAGTTCTGGAACTCGATCGCCGGCTCGTCCTCCAGCTTCTGCATGAAGTGGCAGTGCCAGCGGAGCCGGCCCTGAAAGCTCGTCAGGCTCTTCAGCCAGTGCGTGCCGCGCTCGGCCGCGGGCATCGCCCGCAGCTCCGCCTGCCGCTCGCGCAGCGCGACGTGCACGGATCGGAGCGACACGGTGCCGTACGCCAGGTGCGCGCTGAGCCGCGAGCACCCGGCCAAGCCCGTCACGGGGCTCGCCATGTCGGCGCGGTAGTGCTCGCCCCGCACATCCAGGAACGTGCGCAGCGTCCGCAGCCCCTCGCCCTCGCCGCCGGGCTGCACGTCCACCGTCTTCGTGGTCGGGGGCAGGCCCAGCTCGGCGGGCGTGCGCACCAGCCCGTGGTCAAACCCCGGCACCACCGACGAGACGCCGACCAGCCGCGCCGGCGTCGGCGTCCGCGGCTCGTTCATCCGCCGCAGCCACCGGCCCGCCCAGCCGCCGCGCGACCGCAGGCCCCGCACCACGCCGTGCTGCGGCGTCTGGTGCCACGGCACGCCGCGCTCGCGGCACCACGCCGCCACGCGCCGGTCCCGCGCGTACGTCAGGCCGTTGCCCGTCTCCTCGTGCGAGCGCAGGGCGGCGATGCCGCCGGCCGCGTCCCCCGCACCAAAGCCCGCGCCCGTTCCGCCGCGCAGCGCCCCGTGCAGGTCGGTCAGCACCGCCGGCATCGCCCCCACGCGGCACGTGAGCCGCGCCCCGAGCCGCCGCAGCCCCGCGTCCAGCTCGCGCAGGCTCTGCTCGATGAACACCCAGTGCGACGTGTCCGACTCCGCCTGCTGCAGCAGCTCCGGCTCGTAGACGTACAGCGCCAGCACCGGGCCCGCGCGTGCCGCGTCCGACAGCGGCCTGTGGTCGGCCAGCCGAAGATCCCGCTTGAACCACACGATCTGCACGCCCGGGCCCATCGCCCGCTGCCTTCGCCGGCCCGGGCCGACCGGATGAAGGCGAGCACGCGAGGCCGACGCGCCACACCCCCCGCGCCCGCCCTACCCCCGCCGCGACAGCATCGCCCCCACCCCCGCCAGCGGCACGCCCTTCACCTCCTGCTGCGTGTCGAGGTGCTTCACCGTCGCCTGCTCGGCCGACTCCACGATCACCACCGCCCGGGCGTGCTGCTTCGCGGCCTCCTGGATCAGCTTGCCCACGTTCCGCGTGCTCCTGTACGACCGCCGCGCGTGCAGCGGCGGCACGCCCCCCGCCGCCGCGTCGTAGCGGTCCGCGTCCCACGGCTTGGCCGCCTCGCCGCGATCCCGGTACGCCGCGCTCTCCTCGCCCCGGCGCAGCGTCGCCACCAGCGTGCGCACGGCCCCGTCGAGTTCCTCGTTCGCCGTCACGACAAACGCGTCGGGCCGCAAACTCGCGCCGGGCGACGACAGCGCATCGAGCAGCGCCGCCCCCTGCGGCATCAGGCCCTTTTCCTCCAGCAGCAGCGAGACAACAACATCCCCCATCGCAAACCCCACGGCGGACGTCGCCGGCCCGCCGAGCAATTCGATGAGGTTGTCGTACCGCCCCCCGCCCGCGATGGCCCGCTCCCCCTCGGCGATGACTTCAAACACGGTGCCGGTGTAGTAGGCGAGGCCGCGGACGATGCCGAAGTCCACCACGCAGCGGTCCGTCAGCCCAAGCCCGGGCCACGCCGCGACCAGCCCCGCGAGGTTCGACGCCGACAGATCGAGCGTCGCCGTCGCGCCGCTCGGCACCGCGCCGCCACGCGGCGGCATCACCCGCACGACGCCGCCGAACGCGCCGACCAGCCCCGCGATCTCCGCGTCGAGCGCCGCGAGCGAGAGCCCGACCTCCGCCGCCTGCCTTGCAAACTCTTCGGAAGCCACCTTGCCGCGGCGGTCGAGCAGTTCCAGCGCGCGCACCATCGCGGCCTCGCCCACGCCGCTGCGCCGGAGCACCGCCTGCAGCGCCTGCCGCTCTCCCACGTGCGCCGCCGCGGCCGCGCCGGACAGGCCGAGCGCGGCGAGCGCGTTCACGCACGTCTCAAGGCTCTCCGCGTCCGCCGCGGCGCGTCCCTCGGGCGTGCCGTCATCCCCCAAAAAATCCGCGTTCCACTGCAAAAACTCCCGCAGCCTCCCCCGCTGCGGCCGCTCGGCCCGAAAGAACGGCCCGATCATGAACCACTTGCAGGGTTTGGGCGCCTGCCCCGAGCGGGCCGCGTACATCCGCGCCAGGGTCGGCGTGAACTCCGGCCGCATCGCGAAGGGCGCCCGCCCCGTCTCCTGCACCTGCTGCACGTCCTCGGGGCTTTTGCCGCTGTAGGCCTGGAACAGCTCGCCCAGAATCCCCTCGCCGCTCTTCACCGCGTAGAGGTCGGTCGTCTCGAACGTCGGCCCGTCCACCTCCTCAAAGCCGTGGCGGATGGAGACATCCCGCCACACCTTCAGCAGGTAGCGCCGCTTCAGCATCTCCTCCGGGTACAGGTCGCGCGTGCCCTTGGGGGCCGCGATGGCCCGCTTCGCCCCGCCGCGGCCTGCGCCGCCGCCCTCAGCCTGTCCGCTCGCGTCTGCCATATCGCCCGCAGGCTAGCGCCGCGATCTGCCTCCCAGCGCCCCGCCCGCCCCGGCCGCTCCCTGCCCCCCGCCGCCACTACGCTTCCGCCATGGACGCTCGACCCGCCGCGTGGCTCCCGAAGTCCATCCTCTTCAACGCCGCCGGCCTGGCCGTCATCGCCGGCGTCATCGCGTTCTTCGCAAGGCTCCTCTCCGCCCCCGTCGTCCCGAACGGCCCCGGCGCCGTCTCCTTCCAGCGGGCCTGGAGCGACCTCATCGCCGACGGCAACTGGGAGGGCCTCCTTGCCCGCGCCGGCGACGAGATCCGCGCCGCCCCAGATTCCCCCCTCGCCTGGCTCGCCCTCGCCCAGGCCATGGAACGCGCCGAGCCCGGCCTGCCCTCCCACGCCCCCACCGCCGAGGCCGCCTGGGACACCCTCCTCGCCCTCGTTCGCGCCGCCGACGAGGCCGACCGGCGCGCCGCCCTCGCCCGCGGCCCCACCCCCCAACCCCCGCCCGTCGGAGACGCACTCACCGACGCCGACCCCGACGTCCCGCTTGACTCTCCCGACGCCGCCCCGGGCGACGCAAGCGACCCCTACGCCCAAGACACCGGCCCCCCCCGCTTCGCCGAGCCCAGCGTCGCCCACCCCGTGCTGCGCGAGTGGTTCCGCGGCTGGGCACTCGCGGGGCTGGGCCAGCGCGACGACGCCGTCCGCGCGTGGCGCCTCGCCGCCCAGCGACAGGCCGCGCGCCTCGAAGCCGCCGACGCCCATCCGGACGACCAGCACCTCGACATCCGACGCATCCGCCTCGGACGCCTCCAGGCCCTCGCCGGCGAGACCGAGGCCGCGATCATGACCCTGGAGCCCGCCATCCTCCGCGCCGGCGACATCCGCCCCGGCTGGCTCCTGAACATGCCCGACCTCGCCTCCCTCCAGGGCCACCCGCGCTTCCGCGCCCTCGTCATGGCCCGCACCACCACGCTGGGCGAGGGCGCGCGCCGGCTCCTCGCCATCGGCGACGCCGAGTCCGCCTTCTGGTTCGCCGCCGCCTCGCGCCGCCGCGCCGACCCCGTCGACACCCAGCCCCTCTTCTTCCAGGCCCTCGCCGCCGAGCGCGGCCCCGAGCACCTCCGGGCCCACGCCCCGACCCTCTGGCGCGACCTGCTCGCCTTCACAGAGGCCACCCGCCCCGAGAGCCGCCCGGACTACCGCCCCGACGCCCCGCCCATCGACATCGAATGGCTCCACGCCCGCGGCTACGCCCTCCACCGCACCGGCCAGCACGACGAAGCCACGCGCGTCTGGACCACCCTCGCCGACAGCTACCGCCTCGCCGCCAACCCGGAGGGCGCCCTCGATCTCTACAACATCGCCTGCTACGAGGCCCTCGCCGGCCGGACCGACGCCGCGATCGCCGCGCTCCAAAACGCCGCCCGCGTCGGCCGACGCCTCGGCGCCGAGCTCTGGGACCTCGTCGACCCGGACCTCGACAGCCTGCGCGCCGACCCCCGCTACGAAGCCATCCTCAGCGAAGCCGCGCAGCGAACCCGCGCCCCCGCCGGCCGAGCCCCGGAAGGCGAATGACGCCGATCATCTCGCGACGCATCCGCCGCGCGTCCGCCGCGTAACCGCCCCACCCGGCCACCACCGAAGCCCACCACGCCCCGGCCATCACCGCCCGAGCGTCTCCCGCGCCGCCGCCGCCTCGTACACCGACGTGATCACGAGCCGCTTCGCCGGCCCATCGACCCGCCACGTCACCCGCACGAGGCCGGCCTCCACCTCCGCGCCCACCGCGTAGCGATCCGCCCCGCACGCGTGCGCCGCCACCGACTCGCCGCGCGCCACACCACCGCCGCCCCCCGCCGCGCCCGCGTGCCCACCCTCCACCCGGCACAGCCACACGGGCCGGTCTTCTCCGAGCCGCAGGTGCTCGACCTCCACCGCGTGGACAGAGTCCGCGGCCGCGCGCCAGCGGTACGCCCCGCGCACCGCGCCGCCCGCCGCCGCCCCGCGCACCCACACGCCCGTCTCACGCAGCACGACCCACGCCGGCCTTTCCCCGCCAACCCCCGCGCCAGCCCCCACGCCCACCTCCACCTCAACCGCCGCCTCGTAGACGCTCTCCGTCCCCGCGAGCGCGTCTGCGCCCACCGCGCGCACCCTCCGCGCCGCGGCAAGCCCCGCCAACAGCACCCCCGCAAAAACCCCCCCCCCCCCCCCCCCCCCCCCCCCCCC
>CAZCBN010000044.1:0-16403 GCA_964496975.1 uncultured Phycisphaeraceae bacterium | reverse complement strand
CGGTGCACCCCAACCAAACCACCCCAACACCCCATTGCCTCGTTGCCTCGTTGCCTCGTTGCCTTGATGCCTCGATGCCTCGATGCCTCGATGCCTCCCCCCCCAAACAAAAAACCGCGGCCCCTCGGCCGCGGCTCCTTCGCGTCATCCATCCCCGGCCCGATCAATCCTCCGGCACGTTCCCGCTGGTCACGATGCGCCGGAACTCGGCCCGAAGCTTCTTCGTGATCGGCCCCTCGTGCTTGCTCTTGGGGCCGCCCTCGGGGCCGATGATGTGCTCGACGTCGTTCCCCGCCGGGTCCTGCGTGATGATCGCCGTCACCGCGATCATCTCCGCCGCCGTCCCCGTCAGGAAGACCTCGTCCGCCGTCAGCAGGTGCTCCGGCCGCATCATCTTCTGCTCGACCCGCAGCCCGCAGTTCGGCGCCACCGTGTCGATGACGAACTGGCGCGTGATGCCCTCGAGCATCCCCGCCTCCGGAGGCGGGGTGTAGATCACGCCGTTGCGCACGGCGAAGATGTTGTCGCCCGTGCACTCCGCCACGTACCCGTCGGTGTTCAGCATGATCGCCTCGAGCAGCCCGCGGTCGATCGCCTCCACCTTCGCCAGAATGTTGTTCAGGTAGTTCAGGCTCTTCACCCGCGGGTCCAGGCAGCGGATCGGCAGCCGCGGGCGCTTCGCCAGCACCACCGTCATCCCGTTCTCGTACATGTCGGGGCCGTACAGCGCGATCTGGTCGGCGATGCAGATCACCCCCGCCACCGGGCACTTCATCGGGTTCAGCCCAAGGCTCCCCACGCCCCGCGTCACCATCAGGCGGATGTACCCGTCCCGAAGGCCGTTCGCCTCGATGCACTTCCGCTGGATGTCCACCATCTCCTGCCGGCTCACCGGGATCTTCAGGTAGATCGCCTCGGCGCTGCGCCACAGGCGGTCCATGTGCTGCCCGCACTTGAAGATCTTCCCGCCGTACACCCGGATGCCCTCGAACACCCCGTCGCCGTACAGCAGGCCGTGGTCGTACACGCTGACCATCGCCTGGCTCTTGGGCTTCAACTCCCCGTTCACCCAGATCAGCGGGCGGTCCGCCGCCGACGACGCCGCCGCGGCGGCCCCGAACTGGCTCGGAAGCGTGGCCCCAGGCTTCGGCGAAATCGTCGTCATCGCGGACCTCCCTGCTGAGTTCGTGCGCCCCGCCGACCTGCGGCGTGCGGGCGCCGTGCGCCTCGTGGCCGACCGCAGCACCCACACACCCGGCGGGCCCGCGGCGGCTCCCAAAAACCCGGCGAACCGTAGGAACCCACGCCGCGCCCGTCCAAGGCTACGCACAAACAAACAAGTCAATGTATAAAAACACGGCCAGACCCCGCGTTCTACGCGAAATCTACCGCCCGATCCGCATATTCTTGCATAGTCCGACGGCCGAACACCTACGCCCGCAGCTCCGCCTGAAAGCGCTTCCTCGCCTCCCCCACCACCATCGAGACCTGCGGATCCACCTCGTCGTGCCGAAGTGTGCGCCCCAGATCCCGGAACCGAAGACGCACCGTCACCGACTTCTTCCCCGCCGCCAGAGGCTTGCCCCGGTACACCCCCACGTACGACACCGCCTCAAGCCCCGCCAGCGACAGCCCCCCCACCGCACCCTCCAGATCCGCCCACCGCCCCCCCTCCTCCACCACCAGCGACAGGTCGCGCTCAATCGCCGGGAAGCTCGGCAACTCGTGCGCAAGCGACCGCGGCGGGAACCCGCGCACGAGCGCCGCCACGTCCAGCTCCGCCGCCACCACCGGCGTGTCGAGCCCGAAGGCCGCCAGTGTCGCCGGCGTCAGCATCCCAAACACCCCGAGCACCTCCGGCTCCGCCCCGCGCGACGCCCGCAGGCTCAGCAGCCCCGTCGCCGCCGCGTCCCACGCCGCCGACGGCACCGGGTGGGCCGGGCCCGCCGGCTCCACCCGCACCTCGGCCGTAGGGCCGTGCATCGCGCGCACGAGCGCGTCCACCGCGCCGCGGACGATGCGCAGGCCCTGCTGCCGATCGTCGTGCGTGCGCTTCGCCGCGCCCTCCGCCCCCGGCACGTCGGCGAGCAGGGCGAGCGTCTGCCGCTCGACCGATTGCCGCGGCTCGCGCTGCGCAAACGCCGCGGCGATCTCATAAAGCCGCACGCCCCCCGCGGGCGCCGAGCGGGCGTCCTCGTTCGCCCTGCGGCAGCCGAGCAGGCCCGCGAGCACGCTGGGCCGCAGCGTGGGCTCCTCGCCCCGCCGGGCATCGTCCACGTCCACGCGCGCAAGGCCCGTCGGCACGAACGCGTCGGCCCGCTTGGGGCTCGTGAAGCTGAAGGTCACCGTCTCGTGGAAGCCCAGGCCGGTGAGCACGCGGCCCACCTCGCCCAGCGCCCGCCGGTGCGGCTGGGCCGCGCGCACGGTGACGGGCAGTTTGTCGGCCACCGGCACGCGGTCGTACCCGCCCACGCGCGCCACCTCTTCGATGAGGTCGATCTCGCGCGTCAGGTCCGCGTCGCGGTGCGGGGGGATCTCGCACCGCAGCGTGTTCTCGTCGGCCTGCGACACGCCGATCTCGAGCGCACGGAACATGCGGATGATGTCCCCCACCGGCGTCTCGATCCCCAGCACAAGCCGGGCCCGGCTCGTGCGCATCTCGACGACGCGCGTCGGCGGCGGCGCCGCCCCGGCGCTCAGCACGCCCCCCGCCACGCGGCCCCCGGTCAGCTCCGCGATCAACGCCGCCGCACGGCGCGCGGCGAGGTCGATCGTCCGCGGGTGGACCCGCCGCTGGAAGAGATACCCCGCGTGCGTGGTGATCGCGAGGCGCCGGGCCTGCGTGCGCACGGTGACGGGGTCCCAGGTCGCCATCTCCAGCACCACGTCGGTGGTGCGCTCGGTCACCTCGCTGTCGGCCCCGCCGATGACGCCGGCGAGCGACTGCGCCCGCTCCGCGTCGGCCACGACCAGATCAGCGGCCTTCAGCGTCCGGTCCTTGCCGTCCAGCGTGCGGAGCTTTTCCCCCTCCGCCGCGTGGCGCACGACGAGCCGCGGGCCGGCGAGCCGCGCGAGGTCAAAGACGTGGCAGGGGTTGCCGAGCTCGAGCGTCACGAAGTTGGTGATGTCCACCACGTTGTTGATGGACCGCTGCCCCACGGCCTCGATCGCCCGAACCAGCCACGCCGGGCTGGGCCCCACGCGGCACCCGGTGAAGACCCGGGCCGTGAAGAGCGGGCAGAGCGCCGACACACGGTTGTCGAGCGCGAGCGGGCCCGGGGCGCCGCCGGCGGAGGCGGCCTCGGCGAACGCCGGCGGGACGAGCGTGCGGGCCGAGCGGGCCCGCGGGCTCGCGGCGATCTCACGGGCGCAGCCGACGTGCGAGAGCACGTCGGGGCGGTTGCTGGTGACCTCGACATCGAGCACGGTGTCGCCGTCGGGCGTCGCCGTACGGCTCTCGATCGGGAACCCGGCATGGGTGAGCACGTCCTCCGCCTCATCAGCCGAGAGGTCAGCGGGCAGGAGGTACGAGTTGAGCCAGCGGAGGGAGATGTTCATGGGGAGGGAAGGTTAGGAAACCGGGCGCGGCCGGGTGGGGCCCGGCCCGGTACGCTGCCGCCGTCGAGGCGACGCGATCCGCGCGGGTGCCGGGGAGGGGGCGGGATTGACGCGAGTGCGCTGGAGCAAGCCGGATCGGGCTCTCCCACGAGCGCTCGGGCTGAAACGGCCGGACGAGCAGAGGTCGGACACCCGTAGCATCAGCCATGCGCTGTCGCAGTGTCAGCAAGCATGGGACGACGCGGTGGACCACGCGAGATCGCTGACCGAGAAGCGAAAGCTCTACGCGACGATTCTGGCCGTCTTGGCGGGCTTGGGACTCTTTCGAGTTCAGTTCTCCGTCGCGCCGAATGAGATCCCCGCCATGGGGCCGCTGACCGCGTGGACCGCGCGGAGTTGCCTGTTGACGGCGATGGGCCTCACCGTCGTCGGCGTTTACTTTCTTTTCACCGAGAACTCGAATGTGCGGGCATGGCTATCCCGGCGACCGAAGCAGGGGGCTTGGGCGTCGCTGCGTGCGTGGGCCCGAGCGACAGGCCTGTACCGGGGCCTGCCGCAACTCGGTTGGGACCCTCGCGATCCGAGGGTTGCCGAGAAAGAGTCGGGGCTGGGGACCGGTCGCCCCTCGAATGAGTCACGGCGAGCCAGCCGGTTCTTCATGCTTCCAAGCGACGTCGTTCGGGCCTTGGCCCAGGTCGACGAGGCGTCGGCGATTGAGGCCCGCATCGAGACGCTCCGCGTGGCGTATAACGCGTTGTGCCGAGCGAACCGACGCGTCGGGCAACGGATCGATATCGGGATTTCGGCGCTCGGCCTCGCGTTTTTGGGGATTGTTCTGGCGGCGTCTGCGTATATTGTGGGGACGGGAGGCCGATATGAGCGGAATGCGGAAGATGTCCAAGCGAGCCACGGAAGCCAAGACGTCGGCCATTCAGGCGACCAAGACCGTTGAGCAGTACCTTCGGACGGTCAAGAGCATCGCGGCGGTCCAAGAAGCGGCCATGGCCCAGCACCAGCAGGCCGTCAACCGCGGTGTGCTTTCGCGCATCATTCAGAACGTGGCGGGGTGAACGGCAAGCGGCCGGGTGAACGGGCCGCCGCGCGACGCGGATCCGTAACGCACCGGTGACAGTTGGGGCGAAGTGACCGTGTGGACGTCCACCCAGTTTGTCCGGTCGTGGACCGCGGCTGCCGCTGTCCCCCTCGCGGCGTGCTTGCTCGCCGGCTGCCGCGCGCCCCTCACGCACGCGCCCGCCTCGCGGCCCGAGGACTTTGCGCTCGCGGTCACCGTCACCCCGCGGCCGGGGCTGGTGACGGTGGAGAACCCGGACCCCTGGGTCGGCCTCGCGCCGTACGCGCGGCCCGCGCGGTACGTCCTTGAGGTTGACGGCACGCTGCGGGCCGACTTTGGCCCGGGCGTGCGGGAGCCGGGCTTCCCCGGAGGCGTGCGCTGGCTGAGCGAGCCGGAGCGCGATGCGCTCTACGCGCTCGCGGCGCAGCAGGGGCTGCTGACGGTGAACGCGCCGGGCTTTCAGCGGGCGGCCGAGGCGGTGTCGCCGCCGACGGAGGAGGCGTTCGCCGTTGCGTCGTTCTCGCTGGACGGGCGGCATTTGGGCGTGACGGCCCGCATCGAGGACGACGCCGACCCCGCGTCGGCGGCGCTGCGGCCGCTGGTGGTGGAGCTGGCGCGGCTGACGTGGCTGCGCTGAACGAGTGGGCTGAACGAGTTCGCTGAACGAGTTCGCCGAACCAGTGAGCCGAACCGCGGCGACGAGGCCGTCGTGCGTGACGCGGCGGGCATGAAGCCGGGCCGGCGTCTGATGCCCGCCGCTCGGCCGCGTAGCGTTGCGGCATGACGGACGGCACGACGCAGAGCATGGCAGCGGGCGACGCGGGCGTGGTCGTTGGCATCGACCTGGGCACCACGAACAGCCTGGTGGCGATCGCCGATGCGCGCGGGCCCCGGGTGCTCGCGCCGGCCGGCGCGTCGGCGCTCGTGCCCAGCGTGGTGCGCTACGAGGATGACGGCGTGGGCGGCGTGCGGCGCGTCGTGGGCACCGCGGCGGCGGACGCCGCGGTCGAGTTCCCGCGAACCACCGTGTCGAGCGTGAAGCGCCTGATGGGCCGGAGCGTGCGCGACGCGGCGGCGGACGCGGGCTATCTGAGTTACGCCGTGGTTGAGGGGGCGCACGACACCGCGCGCGTGGCGCTGCCGGTGTGGTCCGATCGCGGGCCGCTGGTGCTGAGCCCGCAGGAGGTGAGCGCGGCGATCTTGACCGAGCTGCGCGCACGGGCCGAGGCGGTGCTGGGCGTGCCGGTGCGCAAGGCGGTCGTCACCGTGCCGGCGTACTTCGACGATGCGCAGCGTCAGGCGACGCGCGACGCGGGCCGCATCGCGGGGCTGGAGGTGGTGCGCATCGTGAATGAGCCGACGGCGGCGGCGCTCGCCTACGGGCTCGGCCTGCCGCGCGACGCGGCACGCAACGCGGGCGCGCGCACGGTCGCGGTGTACGACCTGGGCGGGGGCACCTTTGACATCTCCATCCTGCGGCTGACGCCGGCGGAGGGGGAGGGGGGCGTCGACTTCTTCCAGGTGCTCGCGACGGCGGGGGACACGCACCTGGGCGGGGACGACGTGGACCACCTGCTAGTCGAGCTGTTCTTGCGGGAGATGGGGGATGTCGGAGCAAGAGGGCCGGGAGAGGGAGAAGAGCGCGGAGGGTCGGCTCGGAGAGCCGGCCTACCCCAGGACCCCGAGTCGGCTCGGAGAGCCGACCTACCCAAGAGCATGATGAAGGCGCTGGTGAACTTTGCGCGGGCCGTCAAGCACCGGCTGAGCGACGCGGAGAGCGCCGCGGTGCGCATCGACCTGGGCGGCGGGCGCGTGTACGAGCGGGCGGTGACGCGCGCGGAGCTTGAGGCGCTGATCGCGCCGTGGGTGCAGCGGACGGTCGCGGCGTGCGAGCGCGCGCGGCGGGACGCTGCGAAGCAGCCGGGGGGGGCCGAGATCGACACGGTGGTGCTCGTGGGCGGCAGCACGCGCATCCCGTGCGTGCGCGCGCGGGTGGAGCAGGTGTTCGGCGTGAAGCCGTACACGGCGCTTGACCCCGACCTGGTGGTGGCGCTGGGGGCGGCGGTGCAGGCGTCGATCTTGCGCGGCGGGGCCGAGGACCAGCGCGGGGCGCTGCTGCTGGACGTGGTGCCGCTGAGCCTGGGGATCGAGACGCGCGGGGGCGCGGCGGCGAAACTGATCCCGCGGAACAGCGCGGTGCCGGCGCGCGCGACCGAGATGTTCTCCACCAGCGTGGACGGGCAGGTGAGCATCAAGCTGAACGTGGTGCAGGGCGAGCGGGAGATGGCGGCCGACTGCCGGAGCTTGGGCGAGTTTCATCTGAAGGGGCTGCCGCCGATGCCGGCGGGTGTGCCGCAGGTGGAGGTGGAGTTTTTGGTGGACGCCAACGGGGTGCTGCGTGTGAGCGCGCACGAGCGGCGCAGCGGGAAGCGGGCCGAGTTGCAGGTGATCCCCAACCACGGCCTGACGGCGGACGAGGTGGACCGCATGGAGGCCGAGAGTTATGCGCACGCCCGCGAGGACATGACGCGGCACCGCGTGGTGGACCTTGTGACGAACGGGCGGATGGACGTGAAGTGGATCCGCGACGGCCTGTCGAAGCACGGGGCGATGCTCGATGCGGCGTACCGGGCCGACCTTGAGGCGAAGGTTGCGCGGCTCGTCGCGATGTGCGACGCGGCGGAGGCCGACTGGCGGTCGGTGGACCCGAACTCGCTGCACGCGGCGAAGGACGAGCTTGACCGGGGGAGCGTGCGGCTGCAGGAGGTGGGGATCTCGCAGAGTTTGCGCGGCGGGTGAGGCCCGCGGGCGCGCGGTCTGCGCGGGTTGTTCCGATTGTGCGGGCGGCGGAGCCGGGCGAGGCGCGGGGCGGATGCGGGCGCGGCCGATAGCGGCTTCATGTGGATCGTCGCCGTGGTTCGGTTTGTGGGGTGGTCGCGCGGTGGTTCGGCACGCGTGGGCGGTGCCGGGGTTGGGCCGTGGGCGGTGATGGTGTGGCTGGTGCTCTCGCTGGTGTCGGGAGTGGCGTCGGCGCAGACGACGTACTACGTGCGCACGAGCGGGAACAACGCGAACGATGGGCTGACGCCGGCGACGGCGTGGAGGAATGTGTCCACGGCGGCGGGGCGTGTGGTGGCGGGCGACACGGTGTATGTCGGCGCGGGGACCTACAACGGGCGGGTGTCTCCGTCGGCGAGCGGCACGTCGACGCAGCGGATCCGGTTCGTCGCGGATCTGAACGGCGCGCGCACGGGTGACGCGGGCACGGTGACGCTGAGCGGCGGGGCCCAGAACGCGCTGCTCGTGACACGGACGTTCATCACGTTCGAGGGCTTCGCACTCACTTCGACGGGGACGTCGGCGGTGTCGTGGTCGGGCTCATCGGGTGTGCTGCGGGCGTGCGTGGTGCGGAACGCGAACAGTCGGGGCGTGGAGGTTAGCGGCAACACGGGGCTGTCGATCGAGCGGTGCGTCATCCGGAACAACAACGGCGCGGGGGTGTTCGCGTCGAACAGCCGGCTCACGATGACGAACTGCGTGGTCCGCAACAACTCGGCGGACGGCGTGCAGGGCAGCGGCCTGACCTCGGGCAGCGCGATCGTGAACTGCTCGTTCTCCACGAACTCTGGGAGCGGCGTGGAACTCCAGTCGGGCGCGCTCGTGGTTCGGAACTCGATCTTTGTGAGCCACACCGGCGCCGGCCTGGAGCGGACGGGTGGCACGCTCACGAACACGTACAACCTTTACGACGGCAACACGGGTGGGGCGCGGGTGGGCGTGTCGGCGGGGACGGGGGAGATCTCGGGCAACCCGACCTTTTTGGGCTCGGACCTCGCGCTGGCGACGACGTCGATCGCCCGCAACGCGGGCGGTGATGCGTCGTCGTACACGATCGAGGACTTCTTCGGGCTGAGCCGCGTGGAGGGGTCGGCGACGGACATCGGCGCGTACGAGGTTCTGTCGGCGGGCCCGCCGGCGGGCGTGGTGCTGGACGGGCTTCGGACGGAGTGGATCTGGATGACGAGCGGGACATGGCCGACGCTACCGTCGGTGGACTTTTCGAGCCCGCGGTTTGTGTCGGTCGAGCCACGCGTGAACTGGCCGAGCGGGACGGCCGCCTTTCGTTCCGAGGTGCCGGCGAACCGGTTCGCGCTGCGCATGCGTGGAACGATCACGATCCCGACGGGCGGGTCGTGGGAGTTTCGAGTCGGCAGCGATGACGGCGGGGGCCTTGCGATCGATGGGGCGGACGTCGCGGTGTTCCCGGGGCAGCGAGGGTTCGCGTACACGTCGGGAACGGTGACACTGACGGCGGGCGCGCACGCGATTGAAGTGAAGTTCTACGAGCAGTTGCAGTCGCAGGGCTTGGTCGTCGAGTATCGCATGGCGGGCTCGGGCACCTGGCTGCCGATCTCGGGGGTTCTCTCGCTGAGCGGGGGGACGGCGCTGCGATTCGGGAACAGCTCGGGCTCGTCGGGCGTTTCAGCGGTGACGGCGGCGAGCGTGGCGGGGCTGGGCGGGGGGCTGCACGCGTTCGACATCGACTACGACGGCGACGAGGACCTGGTGGTGGGCGGGGACAGCTCGGCGGTGCTGGAGAACAACGGGGGGGGGGGCTTCGGCGCGAGCAACACGGCGGACCGGCGGGGGCAGATGGCGCTGCTGGATGTGAACCTGGACGGGTGGATCGACCTGTGGGGCCCGGCGACGGGGGGCTCGACGCAGGAGACGCTCTATCGCAACGACACGGTGCCGGGGCTGGTGCAGTTTGCGCCGGTGACGACGCTGGCGCTGGTCTCTCCCAGTGGGAACGAGGCGAGCGCGGCGGTGGACGCCGACCGCGACGGGCGGTGCGACATCGCGATGTTCAGCGCGAACGGGAACTGGATCGGGCAGAACACGACGGCGTTCGGCGTGGTGGAGCTGGACGAGTTCGGCCCGGCGGATCTGACGGGCTTTGGCGAGGGGCTGAACGGGCTGAACGACGCGGGGGACGGCGGGTTTGTGAGCTCGGCGGACACGGACAACGACGGGCGGCTCGATGTGCTGTACCACCACGACGGGGGGCGGCTCTTCCTCGGCCGGGACGACGGGGCGTTTGAAGCGACGACGGCGCCGGCGATCTACACGACGGCGGACGGGGAGGCGGGCTCGGCGTGGGGGGACTACGACAACGACGGGGACATGGACGTCTTTGTGGCCGACCCGCGGAGCGGGGTGCGCGGGCCGCTGCTGCGCAACGAGGGGGACGGGACGTTCACGGATGTTGGGCTGGCGGCGGGGGTGAGCGACACGTCGTCGCAGCGCGGCGCGGCGTGGGGGGACTACGACCACGACGGGTGGCTTGACCTGTACGTGACGTCGGCGGAGGACGGCGGGAACGTGCTGTATCGCAACCTGGGCGACGGGACGTTTGCGGTGGAGACGAGCATCGCCTCGGTGAGCGGGGAGAGCCTGGACGCGGTCTTCTTTGACGCGGACGTGGACGGGGACCTGGATTTGGCGGTGAGCCGGGTGGGGGCGCCGCTCATCTTGCTGACGAACGGGACGGACGACGACCGGTGGCTCCGGGTGCGGTTCATCGGCGCGGGCGACGGCCGGACCAACACCGCGGGCGTGGGCGTGGCTGTCGAGCTGTGGGACGAGGCGAACGAGACGCGGCTGGCGCGGCGCGAGATCGGCACAGCCCGCGGGTACGGCGGGACGACGCCGCTGTGGGCGCACTTCGGCGGCGTGGACCCGACGACGACGTACACGCTGCGGTTCGTGCTGCCGGGCGGGCGGATCGACAAGGAGGAAGTGGTGCCGGCGACGGTGACCTCGCTGGTCGGGGCGCGGCTGCTGACGCAGACGTTCACGTACGACGAGGTTTCGCGGCGGCGGGGCGTGCGGGTGGTGCAGTGGGACGAGCAGAGCCCGCACGACGAGCGGTGAGGGAGACGGTCGGGCGGGCGGCGGCGGTTGCGAGCCAGCGGGCGGCGGGCGGGTGGGGTGCATCCGGCCGGGCCGGGCGGGCGATTGCACCGGCATGTTGCATGCAGCGCCCGGGACCATCTTCATGTCGGGGGACACGTCGGGCGTTTCGGGCCCGGCGGATGTGTCGGGCCCGGCGGATCTGGCCGGCGTGGGGCGGCCGCGGCGGGACGCCGGGCTCTCGATCGAGGTGCTGGGGCGGGCGGCGGCGGTGCTGATGGCGCTGGTGGCGGTGTACGCCGCGCGGGCGAACGCGGGGCAGGAGACGGCGATCTGCGCGGCCCGGGCCGGCGGCGCGGCCGCGGTCGCTCCGGCGAACGGCCGATAAGGGCTGGGCCGGGTCGGAATCGGGGCGGGGCCGGATCAGGTCGCTGGAGGGGTCAGGCCTGCATGTCGAGCAGGACCTTGATGCCGCCGCCGCTGATCATGGTCTGGAAGGCCTTCTCGTACTGCGCGAGCGGGAAGGTGTGGGTGATCACCTCGCCGAGCTGGAGGCGGCCCGAGAGGAGCAGTTGCTCCATCTGGTACCACGTCTCCCACATGCGGCGGCCGTTGATGCCCAGGACCTTGCAGCCCTTGAAGATGATGTTGGCGTTGAAGTCAAAGTTGACGGTGCGGGCGGGGATGCCCAGCAGCGCGGCGGTGCCGCCGTTGCGCAGGGCGCGGAAGCCCTGGTCCATGGCCTGCGGCGAGCCGGACATTTCCAGCATGACGTCGACGCCCTCGCCGCGGCAGGCGCGGCGGACGTCGCGCACCCACTGATCTCCCTCGGCGGCGTTGAAGGCCTCGTCGGCGCCGAGGCGGCGGGCCAGCGCGAGGCGGGTGGGGCTGACGTCGGTGCAGTAGATGCGGGCGGCGCCGGCGGCCTTGGCGACCGTCACGGCCATCAGGCCGATGATGCCGACGCCGCTGATGAGCACGGTCTGGGCGCTCACGCCCGCGGCCATCACGGTGTGGACGGCGTTGCCGAGGGGGTCAAAGACGGCGGCGTGCTCGTCGGAGATGTCGGGGTGGATGGGCCAGACGTTTTCCTCGGGCACGGCGAGGTAGTCGGCGAAGCAGCCGTCGCGGTCGACGCCGACGATCTTGGTGTCGCTCGCGATGTGGGCGTTGCCGGTGCGGCTGTTGAAGTCTCGCCAGGCGGTGATGTGGCCCTCGGCGCTGACGCGCTGGCCCACCGAAATGCCGGTGACGGCGGGGCCCACCGCGGCGACGCGGCCCGCGAACTCGTGCCCCGTCACGATGCCGACGGGGATGCGGTTGGCGGCCCACTCGTCCCACTGCCAGATGTGCCGGTCGGTGCCGCAGATGCCGGCCTTCACGACGCGGATGAGCACGTCGCGCGGGCCGAGGGCGGGCACGGGGCGGTGCGGGTCCAGCCGCAGGCCCTCGCCGGCGTGGTGCTTCACAAGGCCCCGCATGGTGGCGGGGATGCCGGGGGCGGCGGGCGGCGCGGGCTGGGAGACCGGGCCGTCTCGGTGGGCGGGGGGGAGATCGGGGGTTCGCGGGGTCGCCGGTGCGGCGGGGGTGGCCATGGCGGACTGTACGGCCGCATGGGGGCGGGAGGCCTCCGGGATGTGGAGCGGGCCGCACGATCGGGCCCGGTGCAGCCGATGACGACGGGGGCCGTTAGGATCCAACCATGAGCCGTGCCATGCCAGCGAGGATCGGAGCGACGTCGGGGCGGGGGGCGGCCCGAACGGGTGCGGCGCGCCGCGGCACGACGCGCTCGTACGTCTACATGGCGGAGAAGGCCGGGGGCGGGCGGTCGTTCGGCGTGCTGGCGGCGGCGGGGGAGCGCGGGCTCGCCGAGGCGCTGCGGCGGGACCGGCGGGTGCTGCTGCGGGCGTGGGCTTTGCCCTCGTGGGTGGAGACGGGGGGCGCGTTCTCGCTGCGCGACCAGATGGCGTTGAACGAGCAGCTCGCGCAGCTCGTGAGCCGGGGCGTGCCGCTGGTGGAGGCGCTCGAGGTGTGCGCCAGCGTGGTGCGCGGGAGCCAGCGGGGCCGCGTGCTGAAGATGCGCGAGCGCGTCGCCGCGGGCTCCAGCTTCGCCGACGCGGCGCGGGACCAGGGGGGCTTTGACCGTGTGACGGTCGCCATCTACCGCGCGGCCGAGCGGACGGGCGACCTCGCGGGCGCCGGGCAGCAGTTGGCGGCGGCGGCGCGGCGGGAGCTGGGCATCCGCGGCAAGGCCGTGACGCTGATGATCTACCCCGCGATCGTCGCGACGATCGGCATCGGGGCGGGCGTGCTGATGCTGACGGCGATCGTGCCGCGCATCGGGGCGTCGCTGGCCGACGCGGGGCTTGAGCTGCCGGCGTACACGCGGTTTGTGATGGGCCTCGGGGCGTTCCTGCGGGCGTACTGGCTTGAGCTGCTGGGCGCGGTGGTGGTGCTGGCGACGCTGTCGGTGGTGGGGCGCGCGACGTTGGCGAAATGGCTCGGGCGGCTTTCGCGGTTTGTGCCGCTGCTGAAGGACGTGGTGCTGACGCAGGAGTCGGCGCGGTTCTTCAGCGTGATGGGGGCGATGAGCCGCGCGGGCGTGCCGCTGGCCGACGGGCTCGGGACGAGCGTCGCCGCGGTGGGGCACGCCAAGCTGCGGCGTCAGCTCGACACGCTGCGCTCGAAGCTGGTCGCGGGCGGCGTGCTGGGCAAGCTGATCGACGACGTGGACGCGCTCCCGCTCGCGACGCGGCGGCTGCTGATCGCGGCCGACCGGGCGGGGGACATGGAGAGCGCGTTCTCAACGCTCGCGCAGGACATGGCCGACCGGCTCGACAAGCAGACCGCGCGGCTGCTCGCGGGGCTGGAGCCGCTGCTGATCGTGCTGCTGTTCATCTTCATCGGCGCGCTGCTCATGAGCATCATGATCCCGCTGCTGACGATGGTGGGCGGCCAGATCGGGTGATGGGGGCGGCGCGGCGGCGTTCGGGCGATGTTGGCCCGGCGGGCACGCGAGAAACCGGCCGCGCCGCGGGGTGGTGTGCAGCGGGGGGCGTTGCCGTCCGACCCTACCATGCACGCATGTCAGAAGCGGGGGCACGCATGTCAGAAGCCGGGGCCCGCATGTCAGGGGCCGCGGCACGCAGGGTGACGGCAGGGCACGCAGGACGGAGACCGGGCGGTGCGGGGCGGGCCGGCAAGGGCCGAGCGCCAGCCCGAGGCCAACCCCCGGACCAGACAGGAACCGCTTTTTTCGACGAAGCCCGCGGCGCCCGCCGGCCGCGACCGGAAGGAGACCTTTGATGTTGACGCTTGCTCATCGCCGCCCGGGGGCACGCCCCGGCTTTTCGCTGCTGGAGCTGACGCTGGTGCTGGTGATCCTGGGCCTGCTGCTCGCGGTGGCGGCGGTGAACTTCGCCGGCGCGGCGGAGCGGTCGAAGATCAAGGTGACGCGGTCGAAGCTCCAGGTCATCAAGAGCCAGATCGTGTCGTACCAGATCGCCAACTCCGTCTTCCCCGAGACGATGGACGTGCTGGTGCAGGCGAAGTATCTCGAGGGCGACAAGCTGAAGGACGCGTGGAACAGCGACTTCTACTACAAAATCCGCCCCGAGGCCCGCGACGGGTACGAGCTGATCTCGGCCGGTCCCGACCGCGCCTTTGAGACCGAGGACGACCTGAGCATCTACGACGAGGTGGACGCCGGCGGGGCGGAGGGCTGAGCCGTGCGCCGCGCCGCCTCACGCCCGGCCGGGCCGTCACGCCGGGTTGGCCCGTTGCGCCGGGCCTTGGCCTCGCGCCGGGCTTGGGCCTCGCGCGGCGGCGTCACGCTGTTGGAGACGGTCTTCGGCGTGACGCTGCTGGGACTTACCGCCGCGTCGTTCGCGAGCGCGGTCGCCGCGATCGGCTCGGGGAGTGAGAAGCAGCAGCAGCGGCTGGCCGCGATGGAGCTCGCCAACCGGCTTGTGCTGACCCACCTGGACGACCCCGAGTCGCTGCCCGACCCCACGCTCGCGGTCGCGTACGGCAAGTGGCGCTTCCGCTGGAGCCGCGAGATCCTGCCGATGCTGATGACCCCGAGCGACACCGCCGCCGCGGTGGAGGGGGCGGCGACGTCGGCCAGCGAGATCAGCAAGCGGTGCGAGACCGTGGTGCTCAAGGTGTGGCTCAGCGAAGACTCGGGCGGCAGCTACGGCTTCAGCGACCTCGTCCCCAACGCCACGATGGGGCGGCTCGTCAACCGCCTGAACTTCGCACGCAACGCCGACGCCATGACCCGCACGCTGAACACCAGCGACCCCGCCCGCATGCAGCAGTTGCTGCGCGAGTTCATCGGCTCGGGCGTGCTGCGCGACGGCGACGGCGGCGGCACCCCATCCCGCGGCGGCCGGCCCGCACGCACACCCTCCGGCGCAGGCGGGGGCTCGGGCGGCGGTGGCGGCACAGGCCGGGGCGGCACGCCGTGACGCGCCCCACCCCGCGAGGCTTCACGCTGCTGGAGACGGCGCTCGCCGCCGCGATCGGCGGCCTCGTGCTGCTCGGGTGCCTCAGCATCTTTCTCGCGGTCGATCGCTCCGAGCGGGCCCTCGCCGGCCGGGCCCGGGGCACGCAGGAGCTCGGCATCGCGCAGCTCGCGGTACGCCGCGTGATCGGCTCGCTGGTGATGGCGCCCGAGTCGTCCATGCCGCCGGACACGCTCGCCGCCATTCAGCAGCGCGAGCGCAGCGTGAACGACGCCGACCGGGAGGCGCAAGAGGCCGCGGCCCTCGCGGAGCTTGAGGGCTTTGACCCGAGCAACCCGGGCAGCGCCGCCGGCCCGCGCGCCGCCAACGAGGACGCGACCCGCCGCGCGACGGCCGAGCCCGTCGTCGAGCGTGCGTCTCGCGACCAGGCCGACCCCGCCGACGCGGACGCCGATCGCGACGCGGACGCGAACACCGAAGGCGGTACCTACCCGGACGCCCAGGGCGACGACGCCGGCGAAGAAGGCGAAGAGGGCGAAGCGGGCGAGGCCGACGTCATCCTCATCCCCCCCGAGCCCCGGCTCATCGTGGAGCTCGACGCCTCGCCCGGCCTCACCGTCATGATCTCCCAGCTCGCCGCGCAGGGCGTCGTGCTGGAAGACCCCACCGCCTTCCCCGAATCGCAGCCTGGCACGCTGAGCGCCCCGCTGGGCCTGCCGCAGCGCGTCGAGGTGGTTGTGAACGCCACCCCGCTGCCGGAGAACCTCGCCCTCGTCGCCCCCGGCTGGGCGACGCAGGTGGACGAACGCCTCAACGAGCTCTTTGACCTGGACGCCGTCGTGGGCGTGCCCGACGAGGGCGGCCTCCGCGGCGTCTTTGAGCTCCGCCCCGACGGGCAACGCGAACGCGTCATCCGCGGCGAGCCCCTCGGCGCCGACAACGACGTGCTCCGCGGCGACCGCGCCGCCGGCTGGACGCTCTGGTGGAGGCCCATCTCCAACCAGGAACGCGCGATGCGCAAGACCGCCCTCGTCGACCCCGACACCCAGCCCGAGCTGCTCGTCGGCGCCATCCCCGTCGCCCGGGGCCTGCGCCGCTGCCGCTGGACGGTGCACGACAACGGCCTGCCCCTCCCCTCCCGCCGCGCGACGCTGCCCGAAGAAATCCCCGCGTACGTCGGCCTCGAAATCGAGACCGTCGCGGGCCTCTACGCCAACTGGCTTTTCGAGCCCGCGTGGAGCGTGATGCGCGACCAGGAGCTGAACGAGCCCGCCGCCGACGCCGACGACGAAGGCACCGGTGAAGACGGCGCCGACGACGCGGGTGAGGGCCCCGCCCCCGGCGCCGGCGGCCTCCCCACCGACCTGATCGAGGGCGCGATTGACCGCCTGCAA
>CAZCBN010000043.1:18009-24539 GCA_964496975.1 uncultured Phycisphaeraceae bacterium | reverse complement strand
CCTGCGATGCGACGTGATCAAAGAACGGAAATCGCAACGCATTCGGCGTAAGGCCAAGAACCTTCAGCCTTAACAAGATGTCGTTCTTCGCCCGCGCCTTCAAGATCCAGCGTCCGCGGTCCACGCCGACACCTCGGGATCGTTGTGGCCACGGAACCTCCTCGTCAAACCATTCGTCGTGGTCCGCTCGTAGTCGAGAGTGAATTGTGAAATGCGACTGCTGGGCAGCCATCCTCTCAAATGGAAGTTGATGAAGCTTCGTAACAAATCGGACGCCATCCGGCTTCTCACACTCGGGCCACCAATCTCGTTGGCCACCAGGTTCTTTCTCTTGAACTTCCCAGTCGACCCACTTTCCCCCAAGCCATGCTTCAAATCCGATGATCTGATTCTCCCGTTTCTGAAGCCGCGTAATGTCACGATCCTCGTACCACCACACCGCTCCATCCGTGGCGGGCTCGTCAAGGCAAGCGAACATAGCGGCGACACCGGGTGAATATGTCCAATCGAGAGCCCGAGTCGGAAGCCCGTGGTGCTGCGCGAAGCCGATGATGTTGGCGGGATGGCCATCGGGATCCAAGTACGGTTGATCTGCCTCGCTTGCGTATCGCTTCGCCCGCTCGCGAAAAGAATTGAGAAGTTGCTTCTCAGCAGAGTGACCGTCCGCGACATTTCCATCACAAAGTAATCGATCGAGGCGAGACCGCAAGGGCCACGCGAGGTCACCTTGTCCGCGAAAGGCCAAACTCCTGCCCTTGACCTGGTCAACAAGCTGAAGAAACGTGCTCGCATCGCTGACAGTACGATTGACTTCCGACCACCTCGGCTTCATGCCGACAGCATACCAACTCCCTCAAACCCCTGCCCCCTCCAAAACCCGCCCCGCATACATGTTCATCGCATCGCGCAACTGCTCAAAGCTTTCCAGCACATACAACACCGGCTGAAAGTGATCAATCTCAAACGGCGTCGCGATCACCCGTTCCAGATCAAACGCACGCCGCTCCACCCGCCCGCTCGCGTCGCTCGGGCCGAGGCTCACCCCCCGCGGCGGCTCCGGCGCCGTCAGCGCGTGCTCGCTCTCCGCGTGGCTGCTGATCAGCCCGCTCCCGTAGATCTTCAGCCGCCCCTCCTCCCGCACAAGCCCGAACTCCACCGTGAACCAGAACAGCCGCCCCAGCGCCTCCGTGTGCTCGTCCCCCGCGTGCAGCGCCGCCTTCCCGTACGTCTGCAAAAACTCCGCAAACACCGCGTCCGCGTGCAGCGGCACATGCCCGAACACATCGTGAAAAATGTCCGGCTCCGGCAGGTAGTCCATCTTCTCCTTGGGCCGCACCACGATCGTCGTCGGAAACTCCCGCCGCGCCAGGCACGCAAAGAACGCCTTCGCCGGCAGATACCCCGGCACCGCCCGGCTCTGCCACCCCGTCAGCGGCCGCAAAAACTCGTTGATCCCCGTCACCGTCCGCGACCCGTCGTACGGGTCCGCCGCCTTCCCGAACAGCAGCGGCACCCGGTCCGGCACCAGGTTGATCGCCTCGAGCCCGCGGATGAACGTCGTGCTCGCCTGCTCCGCCAGCTTCGCCCACCGCCGGTGGTACAGCGTGTTCCACACCTCGTGGTTCTCCGCGCTGTACCGCGCGTAGTGCTGCGTCACATAAAACGCCGTCGGGTCGATCAGATGCTCCGGCAGCTGCGCCGCCGCGTCCGCCGCCCCCTGCGCCCGCACAAACTCGGCCCCGTCCACGATGTTGTTGTAAGCGATGTCATCCCGCACAGCGCCGCTCCTTCCGGGTTTGCCCGCTCAACGCACCCCGCCGACGCCCACCACCCAACAAAACTCTATCCGCCCCAACCGCCCGAGCGCGCCACGCGTGAGCCGCCGCCCGCGTCACACCGCGCCCGCCAGCAGCGACGCCACCATCGCCCGCGCCGCGTCCGCGTCCTCCGCGCGCGCAGGCCACGCCACCCGCACCACCCCAACCCCCGCGCGCACGTCGCACCCATCCTCGTCGACGCCCACCGCCACCGGCGACACCGGCCGCACCCCGCTCCGCCGCTCCACCATCGCCGCGAGCCGCGCCTTGTCCGCGTTCAGCGCCCGCCGCAGCTCGCCCTCGCACGCCGCCAGCGCGTTCGGCCGGCTCACGCGCTCCCCTTCCCACACCGCCCCGCCGTCGCGCACCGTCACGACTCGCGCGCGCACCCACCCGCCCTCCGCCCGCCCCGGGTGGTACCCCCCGTGCCGATCGATCAGCGCGCCGTCGCGACCCTCGTCCAGCGCCGCCGGCGAGAGCAACGCCTGCATGCTCTCAAACCGATCGTCCGGCAGGAAGAGCACCAACTGCTCGCACTCCAAAAACTCCCGCGGCCCGGCGAACACCACCGCGCCCCCCGCCGGGTCATGAACGAACGCCACCGGCGACGGCACACCATCGCACTCGATCACGCCCTTCGTGAACGATCGGAACTTGCGACACCCTTCATCCGGGGAACGATCCGCCACATCCATGCCATGTTGTACCGCGACGATCACGCCCCCGCGCGCGACCACCCCGCCCACGCGCCCCTCGCGCCCCGCATCCACCACGACGTTCCGTCCACTCCCAACTCCCCGTCCCCGATGGCCTCCTGCCTCTTCCCCATTCGCTATTGCCCATTCCCCATTCCCCACTCCCCCCGCCCCCGTCGTCATTTCTCGCCAAACAAGAAAACGGCGGCCAAAGGGGCCGCCGTGCAACGTGGGTGGTCGGTTCATCGCTCGCCGTCACGATCGCGTGTCGGCGGGCATCATCGCGTTGTTGTCAGGATGATCAGTTGTTTGGTCGACGGGAGGTGTTGGTCCCGCGACGACTGAAGGACGTCGAGATGATCAGAGCGGCATCGGGGTCATCGGCGCCGGGGCCGCGGTGCGGCGGGCGGCCTTCTTGCGGGAGGTCTTCTTGCGGCTGACCTTCTTGGCCGCCTTCTTCTTCGCCTTCTTCTTGGTCACCTTCTTCTTGGAGACCTTCTTGGACACCTTCTTGGTCTTCTTCTTCGCCGCGCGTTTCGCGGCCTTCTTAGCCCTCTTGGCCATGTGCATGCTCCTCGGTTCGAGTCGTGTGCTTCGCTGACGTGCGCCTCGGCATCACCCCGCACCACCCGGGCGGCGGCATGCTGGCGCCTCTACTCGCGCTTCTATCGGAACCGACCAGCGCCGTTCTTCAACAAACCCGGCAACACCTGCGCGATGATCACGCATCCGTCGCGCAGAACATACACGCTTCAACGCCGAAAGCAACGCCCGCATGCGCGCAGCGCGCAAAGAAAGTGAACTTTTTTCATCCAACAACACCCGCGAGCGCCGCGCCGCGCACGCGCGACCCGCGCGCCGTGAGCCTTCGCGCGCGGTCCGCGCTTCAACGCATCGACCCGCGCCGACCGCATCGCACGCCCCGCGCACGCGCCGTCGCGCGTCCGCGTCAGCATCGCCGCGATCGACGCCGCACGCCGCCACGCGCCGACATCGGACCCGGCGCCGCAACGCACGCCGCTCGCATCGCGCACGCCGCGCGTGCATCACTTCGATGCACGTTCGCCGCACTTCCCCGCACGATGCCCCCACGTTCCCCCTCGCCCACTCGGCCACGCCGCGTCGCATCACGCCCCGTACACTCGACCGAGTGCGCCGAGACAACGCCCGCGCACCGGCTCGCCGCACCCATCAACCCCATGACCCGCGACGGAGCACACACCCCATGACCATCTCCACCACCACCCTCCGCTGCGGCCTTCCCCTCATCGTCGAACGCATCGAGGGCGTCCGTTCCGTCGGGATCTGCTGGCTCGTCCCCGGCGGCGACGCGCACGACCCAAAAAATGCCCAGGGCCGCGCCGCGATGTGGTCCGAGTTGCTCATGCGCGGCTCCGGCGCCCTCGATTCCCGCGCCCAGGCCGACGCGTTTGACCGCACCGGGGCCTCCCGATCCGTCGAGAACGGCCGGAACTTCCTCCGAATTGGGGCCACCGCGCTCGGCAACCGCCTCGCCGACGTCGCCCCGCTCCTCGCCGACATGGTCCTGGACCCCCGCTTTGACGACGCCGCCGTCGAGGCCTCGCGCGAGCTCTGCGTCCAGGCCCTCGCCTCCCTCGAAGACGACCCGCAGGAGCGCGCCATGCTCGCCGCCCGCGAGCGGCACCACCCCGAGCCCCTGAACCGCTCCGGCTACGGCACCGAGGAAGACCTCCTCCGCATCACGCCCGACGAGCTCCGCGCCGGCTGGCGGGCCGCCGCCTCGCCCCGCGGCTCCATCCTCGCCCTCGCCGGCGATGTCGACCCCGACGCCGCCGCCTCCGTCTTTGACCGTCTCCTCGCGCGCTGGTCCGGTCCGTCCGCCGAGCTCGCCCTCGGCGCCGCGCCCCCGCGCGGCTACGCCCACGCCACCGAGGACTCCAACCAGGTCCAGGTCATCGTCGTCCACGACGCCCCGCGCGAGGACCAGCCCGACGCCGCGCTCGAACGCGTCCTCAACAGCGCCCTCTCCGGCGGCATGTCGGGCCGCCTCTTCAGCGAGGTGCGTGAGAAGCGGGGCCTCTGCTACTCCGTCAGCGCGGGCTACGCCGCAGGCAAGGAGTTCGGCGCCGTCACCGCCTACGTCGGCACCACGCCCGAGCGGGCCCAGCAGTCGCTCGATGTGCTCTGGGCCGAGCTGCTCCGCGTCGCCGACGCCGGCAACGGCGGCCCCGTCACGCCCGAAGAGTTCGCCCGCGCCGTCGCCGGCATGAAGAGCCGACTCGTCTTCAGCGGCGAGAGCACCAACGCCCGCGCCCGGGCGCTCGCCTTTGACCAGCACCGCATCGGCCGCCCGCGTTCGCTCGACGAGCTCGCCGCCGAGGTCGATGCCGTTACGCTCGCGAGGCTGCACGACTACCAGCGCCGCCGGCAGATGGGGCGCGTCACCGTGCAAACCCTGGGCCCCGCCGCGCTCACCCCGCCCCCGGGCGTGTAAGTCCCCGGGCCGAGCCCCTCGCCGACGGATGGACATCGCGGCTCGTCGAGTCTCGTCCCCGGGGCCGCCGCCGCCTCCACCTTCGCAACGATCTTGATCGAGTGCCCGGGACGCCGCGCGCACCCGGCGCCAGCTCGCGTCGCCGCGGCCCGTCCGCACCGTCCGGCCCGGTGGGGCCGCCCGCACGACACCGGCCGTCCATCATCTATTTATACAACCGCCTGCGGCCCGCCACCCTCCCGCGCCACACCGCACGCCACACCGCACGCCCACCCCCGCATCCGCGAAGCCGGGTCCAAACATCATCCAACTCTGCGTGCGCAGCGACAGCACCAGCGAGCCACGCCGGCCCCCAGCCCGTCGCGTCCATTTCAATCCCGGAGTACGCTCGGCCCGTTCACCCCGCCGCGGGCGTGGTCCGCACCGGCATGCTGGTCAGCACGCGGTCGATGAGGCCGTACTCGAGCATCTCGCCGTCGTCGAGCCACTTGTTGCGGTCGCAGTCCCTCTCGATCTTCTCGGGGGTCTGGCCCGTCTGCTGGCTGTAGAGGGCGTAGAGCCGCTCGCGGATGCGGAGCATCTCGCGGGCCTCGATCTCGAGGTCGGTGGCCTGGCCCTCCATGACGCCGCCGAGGAGGGGCTGGTGCATGAGGTTGCGGGCGTTGCGCAGGGCGAAGCGTTTGCCCTTGGTGCCGCAGGTGGCGATCACGCTGCCCATGCTCGCGGCCTGGCCGATGATGTAGGTGCACACATCGGGCTGCACGTACTGCATGGTGTCGATGATGCCGAGCCCGGCGCTCACGCTGCCGCCGGGGCTGTTCACGTACATGTGGATGTCCGACTTGCCGTCCTCGTTGGCCAGGAACAGCAGCTGCGCGACCACCAGGTTCGCCAGCTCGTCCATGATCGGCCCGCCGACGAAGATGATCCGGTCCTTCAGCAGCCGGCTGTAGATGTCGTACGCCCGCTCGCCGCGGCCCGACTGCTCGATGACGATGGGCACGAGGTGGTTGCTGATCGTGGTGCTCATGCTTCAATCCCCCCGGGGGTGCGCTTGGATCCGGCCGCTCACGACGCGCCGCCCGGCAGGGCCGACACGCCCTTGGGCGGGTGCGCCAGCACCTCGTCCACCAGCCCGTACTCCTTCGCCTCGCCCGCGCTGAAGTAGCGATCCCGCTCCGAGTCCTCGCGGATCCGCTCGGGGGTCTGCCCCGTGTGCCGCGCCAGGATCTCGATCAGCGCCCGCTTGCTCTTGATGATCTGCTCCGCCTGCAGCCGGATGTCCTCCGCCTGCCCCGTGATGCCCCCGTAGGGCTGGTGGATCATCACCTTCGCGTGCGGCAGGATGAACCGCTTGCCCTTCTCGCCCGCCGTCAGCAGCAGCGCCGCGCCGCTGTACGCCCGGCCGATGCAATAGGTCGCCACCGTGCTGCTCAAAAACTGCATCGTGTCGTAGATCGCCAGCGTGTCGTCCACGCTCCCGCCGAAGCTGTTGATATAGAAGTTGATCTCCTGCCCCCGGCGCTGGTTCTCCAGGTAGAG
>CAZCBN010000043.1:16549-17999 GCA_964496975.1 uncultured Phycisphaeraceae bacterium | reverse complement strand
GTAGAGCATCTGCATCATCACCCGGCTCGCCGACTGGTAGTTGATCTCCCCGATCAGGAAGACGATCCGGTTCTCGAGCAAAAGCTCGTCGATCGTCATCTCGCGCGTGCGCTGGTAGGAAACGTTCGCGGCGGGCATGCGCCTTCCCCCGTGGCTGTCGAACCCGAACCCCCGGCCCCAAACAGCGGGCCCACCCGACGGGCCCACCCGACGGGCCCAACCGACGGACCCGGCCCCGGGCCGCACACGCTGCGCCGCGGGCCGTCCCCGTGCTCGCACAGCGCCATGGGCCCCGGGCACGCCGATCGACCAAGCGACCCGGGCACCCCGTCGCGGGGCCGCACCGGATCGACCTCATCGGCCCGTGAGGCCCCTCGCGTGAGCCCGGGTCATGATACCCCTCGAACAACATGCCATTCTGGCGTGCCCCCGACAATGCCCCCGCTCGAGCCCCCGCCCGAGCCACGCCGGCCCGCCCTCGCGTAGCCCACCCATCCCCTCGTCCATACCATCCAGACCCGCCGACGCGGACACGCCCCGGCTCACCTCACCCTCGGAACGCCCCCCGTGCCCACCGCCGTCATCTCAGACATCCACGGCAACGCCGAGGCCCTCACCGCCGTCCTCGACGACATCGCACGCCGGGGCATCCAGCGCATCATCTGCCTGGGCGACATCATCGGCTACGGCCCCGAGCCCCTCCGCTGCGTCGACCTCGTCCGCCAACGCTGCACCTGGTCCCTCATGGGGAACCACGACTTCGGCGTCCTCTACGAGCCCACAAACTTCAACGCCAGCGCCGAGGGCGCCGCCTTCTGGACCCGCGAGCAGTTCGCCGCCGAGCCCGACCAGGCCCTCCGCGCCGAACGCTACGACTACCTCGGACGCCTCCGCGTCCGCGTCGTCGAGGCCCTCCCAGACCAGAACGGCGCCGCGGCCCCCCCCGCCTTCCTCGCCGTTCACGCCTCCCCGCGCCGCCCCATCAACGAGTACATCTTCCCAGACGACGTCCACAACGCGCCCGACAAGCTCCACGCCATCTTCGAACGCGTCGACCGTATCGCCCTCTGTGGCCACACCCACGTCCCCGGCGTCTTCACCGACGAGATGGACTTCTTCCCCCCCTCCGAGCTGGGCGACTCCCCCCGCTACGCCTTCGACGAATCCGAAAAAATCGTCATCAACGTCGGCTCCGTCGGCCAGCCCCGCGACCATGACCCGCGGGCCTCCTACGCCGTCCTCCACGCCGACCACGTCGAGTTTATCCGCGTCCCCTACGACGTCGCCAAAACCGCCAACCTCATCAAGGGCATCCGCGAACTCCACGACTGGCTCGGCGACCGCCTCTTCGAAGGCCGCTGAACCTTCCCCCCGGGCCACCCGGCCCCCCCCCCCGACCCCGGCTCACCCCCCCACCCACCCCCCCCCCGCCCCACCCCACCCCCCCCCC